>JBDNDE010000067.1:0-17273 GCA_046719305.1 Gemmataceae bacterium
ACCCCAAACCTCCAAGCGTCGAAGCTCATTTCCCCATCACAGGCTCAGGCTGTTTTCCCTACAGTAACACCAGGTCCTACCGCTTGTCGATCTCGTTTCCCCTTTCCGGGAGAACCCCATGCTTTCCTTATTGCTGCTCGCTACGCTTGCCGCCGACCTCGCCCCGCGTCCCAACCTGCTCGTTCTGTTCACCGATGATCAAGGCTACGGCGACGCCGGCTTCCAGGGGCACCCCGAACTCAAGACACCGCATCTGGATAAGCTGGCGGCCAGCGGGCTGAAGCTGACGCAATGCTACGCCTCGGCTCCAGTCTGTTCGCCGTCACGGGCAGGCTTATTGACGGGTCAGCATCCCTATCGGCACGACATCCGTGATTGGATTGCGCCCAACTCTGGCATCTACTTGCCCAAGACCGCCCCTTCGCTGCCGCGACTGCTGAAAGCCGCTGGCTACCGTACCGCGTTGGTGGGCAAGTGGCACCTCAATTCCAAGATGGACGGCAGCGAGCCGACCCCGGCTGACTTGGGGTTCGATCACTGGTTTGCAACCCAAAACAACGCCGCTCCCAGCCATGAAAACCCGACAAACTTTGTCCGCAATGGCAAAGCGGTCGGTCCGCTCAAAGGGAACTCGTCGCAGCTAATCGTCAAGGAAGCCATCGACTGGTTGAAATCTGGCAAACCGGAGCAACCGTTTGTGTTGTTTGTCTGGTTCCATGCCCCGCACGAGCCGGTCGCTGTCTCCGAAACCTGGACCAAACCTTACGCTGCCCTGGAACCAGCCAATCGCCGCCACTATCTCGGTAGCATCAGTTGTTTGGATGACGCGATTGGCCAACTGATAGACGAACTGCAGAGGAACAACCAGCGCGAGCGGACACTGATTTTCTTCAGCAGCGACAACGGCCCCGAGACGCTCAACCGCTACAAAGGCGCGCGGCGCTCCTATGGCACGCCGGGCAAACTACGCGGCATGAAATTACACCTGACCGAGGGCGGCATCCGCGTTCCGGGCTTGCTCGTCTGGCCGGGCAAAATCCAACCAGCCACCTCGGCCGTGCCGGTGAGTAATGTCGATTTGTTACCCACTGCGTGTGAATTGGCCGGAGTCAAGCTACCCGACGCCCCTTTAGACGGTATCAGTTTGGTCCCACTGTTCACCGGCCAGCCTCTCAACCGCTCGGTGCCGCTGTACTGGCAATACGACCGTGCCCTAGGCGGTTTTACGGCTGCCGTGCGCGACGGCGACTGGAAACTGTTGGCCGACGCCAAGCGCGACAAGCTAGCGTTGTATCATCTGGGCGACGACCCAACCGAAAGCCGTGACCTATCGAAGGAGCAGCCCGAACGCCTGGCCGCCTTGCGAAAGCTGCTCGACGAACGCCAGCGAGCAATCCACCGCCGCTAGGCTGATCGGTATCAAGCAACAACCGCACAGGGCCTGTCGCAGGCCGCCCACACGGGGCAAGTCTCACGCTTGGCCACTAGGCGTTGGCTGATTCGGCCGTTTACTCTGTTCAACGGCAGGTGTTGTTGAACTGAGGGACGAGCAAGCCAGTTCATCAAGCAGAGCGGGTCCGGCCGGCATCGCAGCCCTGGCCATCGCAGCCCTGGCCCTGGCCGAGACGGTCAATCAACGTAGGGGTCAGCGGCGAGGTCTTTGAGGATTTCCTGGCGTTGCTTTTCGTGAACCATCAGGTCAACACGGTTGCGGTAGTGGCGAGCCTCCACGCGAGCTTGGGCTTTCCAGAACAAGCTCAGGTAGCGATTCCAATTACCTGGACCACCCCGACGCCCGATTTGCTTGAGTCGTTCATAGCGGGCCGGACCCAACCCTTCGAGCAGTTCGTCCTCCAAGCAGAGAAAAAATTGCGCTGTTCCTGGATCGCCTTGCCGGCCGGCCCGGCCGATCAGCTGCCGGTCTATGCGCGAGGCTTCGTGCCGTTCGGTACCCAGTACATGCAAGCCGCCCGCGGCCAAGACTTCCGGCGTCGGTTTGATGTCGGTGCCGCGGCCGGCCATGTTGGTAGCGATGGTGACGCGGCCTTTCTCACCAGCACGCTCAACGATTTGTGCCTCTTTTTCATGTTGGCGAGCGTTGATGACCTCGTGTTCGATGCCTGCGGCGGTCAGCCGGCGTGAGAGTTCTTCCGATTTGTCGACACTGCGAGTACCGATGAGAATCGGCCGCCCCTGCGCTTGCAGGCGTTGCACCTCCCGGACCACCGCGTCAAATTTGGCATCTTCGTTGGGAAAAACCCGGTCCGGCCAAACTTGGCGGATCACCGGCCGATTTGTCGGCACACACACCACCCACAGGCGATAGACGCGGTACAGTTCAAACCAGTTTTGCGCCGCCGTGCCGGTCATGCCGGCCAGCTTGGTATACAGCCGGAAATAGCTCTGATAAGTGATCTGGGCGGCGTGGTCGCTGGGGAAGTGGATCGGCACCCCTTCTTTGGCCTCCACGGCTTGATGCAGCCCCTCGCGCCAATGCCGATCGGGCATGCGGCGACCAGTCGATTCGTCGATGATGATAATTTTATCTTTGTCGACCATGTAATGCTGATCCCGCTTAAAGCGATAATGGGCGTGCAACGCCTGCTCCAATCGCTCCTGCAGTTTGTCGATGGCCAGCGACTCCGCGCCGACACGCGGTGGATTGGAATAACGCACCAAGTGCTGCCCTTCGGCCGTCAATTCAATCTTCTGCTTCTTCTGATCAAACTTGAAGTGTTTGTTGATCTCCATCTTGCGGGCTAGGGCATCGCCCCATAGATACACCCGCCCTTCTTCTTCCGTGGCTAGCCGGGTCGGACCGGCAATCACCAACGGCGTACGGGCTTCGTCGATGAAAATGTTGTCCGCCTCATCCACTAATGCATAATGGTGGCCGCGTTGCACGAACTCAGGGCCATTAGGGCCACTGCGGTAGCCCGGCATCCACGGTGCCCAGAACGGCTGATCCTGCCCCTTGGCCCCTGCGGCTTTGAGACGATCGCGTAGGAAGTCGAAGCCGAAATCCGAGGCGGTCCCATACGTAATGTCGCATTTATACATTTTGATACGATCTTGCTCCCCCATCGGTTGTTGCAACGCCCCAACCGTCAACCCCAGGCCGTTATAAATCGGTGCCATCAACTCGGCATCCCGGCGGGCCAGGTAGTCGTTGACCGTCGTCACATGCACTCCCTTGCCCAACAGCGCGTTGAGAAACACTGGCAACGACGCCGACAACGTCTTGCCCTCTCCCGTGGCCAGTTCGGCCAGAGCGCCTTTGTGCATCACCGCGCCGGCGGCCAATTGCACATCGTAAGGTCGCATCTTCAAAAAACGCTCTGCGGCCACACATACCAGACCAAACGCTTCAGGCAGCAGGGCATCGAGTGGCTCCCCGCCGCGTGCCCGGCCCTTGAGACGTTGGCCAGCCAGTTTCAACTCTTCGGCCGTGAGGGTTTTGTACTTTTTCTCCCAGGCGCGGATCTTGGGCACCTGCAATGCTCCCCAGGCTAGCCGTCGTTGCCAGGGCAACGGGCTGAAATAGGCTAATAGCCTGTTCCAGGTCAGCGAACCGAGACGATTGGCTGGAGCGGGCGGCTTGACATAGACCGGAGCGGAGGAAGTAGTGGTGTTGGGAAGAGTGGCGCTCACGGTGGTATCTCCCCTTATCCAGACGCGATTCAAAGCGAAAGATCTTCGAGTAGATGCACCATACCAGATTCGCGCCACTAGGTCCAGAAAAGCTAATCGGCCCACGTGGTTCCTGCTCTCCCCAGGACCGCATGAGCCGATCAACCACAATCATGATGATTGTAAACCAAGCAGAGTGAGAACTATCTCTCCCCTAGTTCTCGTCTGACTTGGCTCGTCGTTCGCCCTCTCTCCCAGAGCGGACAATTAAATATCAGCACGCTGCGTGCCAAAGATGCTGGTATCAGGTGAAATCGATCGCAACTCCCACAGAGAAAAAGAGTTGCGGCAATTTGTTTTCGGAACATTCCAATCCAGCCACCACCCAATGCCCCAGCGTTCGCCTACAGGTTAGGCAACCGTTGCTTAATCCCTGGGCGAGTGCAACGTCACCCCCTCAACGGAATAGACATCTTGACCAACCGTTAAAAGGGAAAAGTCATCCAAGGGGGGGAAGCGGGTCGACTACCGATATAGTGCCGAAGGTGGGACTCGAACCCACACGCCCGTTAAGGACACAAGATTTTGAATCTAGCGCGTCTGCCATTCCGCCACTTCGGCTTGTGGTGTAAGTGTAGCGGAACACCGCCGCCGATCAACCCCCCCGGACTCAAGATTCGACCGTTTCTTGCAGCCGATTGACCTGCAAGAACGCTTCGGCCCAGGGGTAATGGTCCAACAACCCCGTTGTGGGTCGACCCAACAGCCGATAAGCCAGGTACAACGCCTCGATGGACGCCAGGCCGTTGTCAGGGTCGGTGCCTAGCTTCGACGACCGTGGATAGGCTGTTTGCCAACCGCTCAGCGAACGCGGCTCGACCGCTAGGACATGCTTGGCCATGACGCCGGCCCAGCGCCACGAACCATCCAGCAGCAGCAGACCGTGCAGGGCGTCGGCACGCGTCAGGGGCGGCCCCTCAGCGGCCAGGCGAACGTAACCAGTCAACTCCGGCCAGTGACGAACGGGGTAGTGAACGATGCGAATATCGTCCCGACCGCGTAACGGCCAAATGGTGCATTTGGAGCGAATTTCCTTCCGGTGGCGGATGATAATGGTTTGGGGGACGCTCATGGGGATTGCTCACGCGACCAGGCTGGCTCCTATGATTGATTATAGCGTCGCCCAAGTAACGATTGAGAAACCGATTCCCCCCCGAGAGACACCGATGAAACTGGAACTCAAGTATTGCTCGATGTGAAACTACGAACCCAAGGCGCTCAGTTTGAGTGCCAAACTGCTCGAACGCTTCAAAATGCAAATTACCGAACTCCGCCTGATCCCTGCCACGGGCGGCTGCTTTGAACTAACCGCTGGCGAGGAACTGTTGTACTCCAAACTGGCCACCGGTCAATTTCCGGATGAGGGGGCGATGATTGAAGCCGTGGCCAAGCGTCTCGGCTAAGGGTTCCCAAACACACTCTTGCAACTCAAACAGTAGTAGGTCGTGGGGGCCTTTGGTGTTTGGGGACCTCCCGCGAGCCGCAGGGCCAAAGCTACTAGCTTCCCTCACTCGCGCGTCAGTACCTCGTCGAGGTTCAGCACCAAACTACACACCCCAGCCATGGCCGCTAGCTCCGCCGGGGGCAAGTCGGTGGGCACACGCCATTCGCCGGCCCGGATTATCTGCTCGGCGGCGCGTGTGTCAGCGCGATATTCCGTGAGCAGGCGTTCGTAAGTACGTTCCAGCACGGCGCGTTCGCGTGGTTGGATCGGCCGAGCCGTCGCCAGGCGGAACAACCAACCAAGGCGGTCGCTGCCCCCTTCACGCAAGACCCGTTCGGCCAAGACGCGATAGGCCTCGGCATACGTTACATCGTTGAGCGTGATCAGAGCGTGCAACGGTGTATTGGTCCGTACCGGCTTGACCTCGCACACCAACCGCCCTGCGGTGTCGAACAGATTGGTTGGCCCCACCGTCCGTCGCCAGAAGGTGTACAGACTTCGCCGATACAACGCCGAGCCGTGGTCCTGCTGGTAGCGAATGAATCCGAAACTGAACTCCTCCCAGATGCCCGGCGGCTGGTACGGCTTGACGGGCGGGCCGCCGATCTGCTCCACCAACAGGCCGCTCAGGGCTAATGCCTGATCGCGGATCATTCCGCTCGGCAGGCGATAGCGGGGCCCCCGCGCCAACCAACGATTCTGCGGATCCCGCTCCCGCTGCTCGGCCGTTTGCCGCGACGAGCGCTTGTAAACCTTGCTGGTGACGATCTGTCGCACCAGTCGCTTCAGATCCCAACCGGAATCACGGAACTCGACGGCGAGCATGTCAAGCAGTTCGGGATGGCTGGGCATCTCACTTTGCACGCCGAAATCCTCAGGCGTTTTGACCAAACCAGTGCCGAAAAAAAGTTGCCAGTAGCGATTGACCAGCACACGAGCAGTGAGCGGCTGGCGCGGGTCCAGTAGCCAGCGGACCAAGGTCAGCCGATTAGGCGGAGCATCAGCCGGAGCTGGGGCCAACCTCTCGATGACGCCCGGGGTGACCTTCTCGCCGTATTTGTCATACGCTCCCCGGATTAGGACAAACGACTCACGCGGCGTGGCACGCTCTCGCATCACCATCACATTCAAAATGTCGCGATCAAAGGCTGCCTTGGCCTCGCGGGCAGCCTTCAGTTCCTTTTCGATGCTTGGGCGAATTTTGCCTGGCGCGGCTTTCAAGCGCGCTTGGATCTCACGCAGACGAGTTTCATATTCGGCCCGCTGTTTTTCCTGCGCCGGTGTGGGCAACTCCAGTACCGGGTTGGCATGGCCGCCGCGGTCCACCGCTCCGCTCTCGTCGATGCTGTTGAAGTACGCATACAGCCGATAGTAATCCTTAGCCGTGAACGGATCATACTTATGATCATGACAGCGGGCACAGCCCAGAGTCAGCCCTAGCCACACCGTTGCCGTCGTATCCACGCGATCGACCACATAGTCCACTCGCGATTCCTCGGCGATCCGGCCACCCTCGCCATTGAGCGGATGATTGCGATGAAAGCCCGTAGCCAGAATCTGCTCCTGTGTCGCGCCTGGTAACAAATCGCCGGCCAACTGTTCCAGCGTGAATTGGTCCAACGGCATGTTGGCATTGAAGGCTCGCCCCACCCAATCCCGCCACGGCCACATGGTGCGAGTCCGGTCGCTTTGGTAGCCGTTGCTGTCGGCGTAGCGGGCTGAATCGAGCCAATCGAGCGTAAAGCGTTCGCCGAAACGCGGGCTGGCCAACAGCCGCTCCACCACGCGTTCATAGGCATCGGGTCGCGGATCGTTCTCAAACGCCGCCACTTCTGCGGGGGTCGGCGGTAGGCCGGTCAGATCAAAGCTCAGCCGTCGGATCAGCGTTGAACGTGCTGCTTCGTCGTTGGCCTTGAGTCCTGCTTTGGCGATGGCCGCGTCGATGTACGGGTCGATGGCTACGGGACCACGCACGGTGGGCGGGACAAAGGCCCAGTGTGGCTCGTACGGGGCCCCTTGAGCTACCCAGCGTTGTAGCAGGGCGATTTCGTCTTTGGTCAACTGCCGGGTTGATTTCGGAGGCGGCATCACCTGATGGGGGTTGTCAGTGGTCAGGCGAAAGAGCAATTCGCTGTCTTCGGGCTTGCCCAGCATTGCCCGGGCCGATTCCTCCAGGTCCAGCCGTAACCCGGCTTTGCGTTTGGCCTTGTCCGGGCCGTGACAGGTGAAACAAGCATCCGAGAGAATCGGGCGAATGTCACGGTTGAATTGTAGTTTGCCCTCAGGAGATGAGGAGACGGCCGGGGAGTGGGGAGTTGTTTTCTCCGGGGGGGTCTTAGGGTCGACCTTTTCAAAACGCAGGAAGTAGTTCTCCTTCAGACCTAGCCCTTTCTCTTCCCTTACCAGCTTGAAGCCGGCCTCGGTGATCTCGCGCGTGAAGACCTCCTGCCCAGCCCGGACGTGATCGAGAGTCCACGGTCGGCTTTTGCCCGGAATGCGGTGGAAGTCGATGACGATTAGCTTGCCCCCCGGACGCAAAGCCGCGTGCAAACTTGCCAGCGTCCGCTGGGGAAACTCGAAGTGATGGTAGGTGTCGCAAATAAACGCCAGGTCGATCGAGCCGGGCTTCAACTCCGTCGAGCGATCGGTACATAAAACCGTGGTGATGTTGTTCAGCCCTGCATCCTTGGCAGTCTTGTTGATATGCTCCAAGAACTTCTTGGCAATGTCCACGGCGTAGACTTTGCCTTCCGGTCCAACCTGAGCCGCGAAGGCCCGCGTGAACAGCCCCGTACCTGCGCCGATATCGGCCACATGCATGCCGGCTTTTAGGCCGACTGCTTTGAGGATGGCCTCGCGGCGGGCAAAGATTTCCCGGCTTTCGCCCTCGAAGGTACTGAGGTATTTTTTCAGATCGGGGTCTTTAAACGGCTCGTTGATGCCGGGTTTGACACTCTTTTCCTGGGCTGTGAGCGAGGCGACCGTCAAGCACGCGACGCCAATCGACAGCAGCAGTCTACCAATCATAGAGCAAGATCCTGGAGAGCGGGCGCGGCGGGGTCTATGTTTAGTAATTGTCCGCGTTTTCGCCTCCGGGTCAAGGAGTCTGTGTCATGAACCAAGTTGCACTCATCACCGGCGGCGGGAAAAAACGCGTCGGTTTTCACATTGCCCGGGCTCTGGCCCAACGCGGCTACGCCTTGGCCCTCCACTACAACACCTCTTCGCCCGAAGAAGCATTGGCTGAACTACGCGGCTTGGGCGTACGCGCCGAGGCGTTCCAAGCTGACCTGAGCGACGAACAAGCCACCCGCGCTATGCTCGATCGCGCCCTGGCTAGCTTTGGCCGCTGCGATGTCTTAGTCAATGCGGCGGCCATCTGGGAACGCAAGCCACTAGAAGCAGTGCAGGCCGCAGACGTGCGCAAACATTTTGAGGCCAACACGCTGGGAAGTTTTCTCACCTGTCAGCAGGTTGGCTTGCAGATGACCCGTCAGGCCGAGGGCGGCGTGATTATCAATATCGGTGATTGGGCCACCGTGCGGCCATACACCGGCTACGCAGCCTATTTTCCGTCCAAAGGCGGGGTGGAGGTAATGACGCGCACCTTTGCGGTCGAGTTGGCCCTGCGCAACCCGCGGGTGCGGGTCAACGCGATTTTGCCCGGTCCGGTCATGCTGCCGCCGGACTTGCCCGAGGCGGAACGCAACGAAGCTATTGCTGCTACTCTAGTCAAGCGTGAGGGATCGCCAGAGCAGGTGGCGCACGCGGCGTTGTTTTTGATCGATAACGATTTTGTAACCGGAGTATGCTTACCCGTGGATGGCGGGCGAACCGTGTATGCTCCTGGAGCTTGACCGCCAAGGGGGCGTTTCGCGAACGTCTAATAGGCGGCTTAAATATCACAACCTTGCGTCACAACAGCGTTACACGCCGGGAGTGTTCCATCCGTTGTCGTAGACTGGCGAAATACGCTCGCACCTCGGACCGTTCCCCACCGCAATGGCCCGGGTTGCAACCGGATTTCTCCTCCAAACTGCCCGAGCCACAGCCGCCCGAGCCACAGCCGCCCGAGCCACAGCCGCCCGAGCCACAGCCGCCCGAGCCACAGCCGCCCGAGCCACAGCCCGTTTCGTCCTGCGGCGAGGGCAGGGGCAGACCAGCGTTGTACAGGGTCAGACGCAACCCCCACTGCTCGGCTAGCTGCGTGGCCTGCACCTGCAACTGCGGCAACTGCGGTCCAGCTGCCTGAACATAGATGGCTTGGCCGTCGAGCAGAATTTCGGCATCCAGCAAGCCCGGCAGGGCATCGCGAAACGCCTCGGCCCTTTGGCGTTGCCGTTGAGCCTCGGCTTCGTCCTCAGGAGTGCTGCGGCGGACAATCGCCCCCTGCGCCCAGGAGCCAAGCCATTGCCTCAGCCGAGCCGAGGCCAGACGCAGAATCTCGCCGATCTCCCGGCCGCGCGGGGTATCGACAACCACTCGGTCGCCGCGTTGTAGCCCTTCGGGACCGGGAAAGCGTCCCAGTTCGCCCGTCAGGCCATAACTGACAACATACTCATTCCAAGCCGAGGAATTCGCGCATGTAGCGTTCATATTCCTGCTCGCCGTGGTCAGTGCTGAGGTCCAGACGCAGTTCGTTGATGACCTTAACGCTGTAGTCGCGAAGCCAGGCATTCCAACAGGTAGCGCAGATCGAGGTGTAAATCCGCTGGCCTAGCTCGTCATTGAAGGGTGGCTTATCTAATTGCCGAACTGTGACTCCCGCCATGCAGGTGGGCCGTTGGCAACGAAAACCACCGACCCCTGCTACATCGGTTCCTCTACCGCCCACCACCCCGCCGGTGCTGCTGCCCCGTTTGGAAACAGGCGGCGTTTCGCCTTGTTCTTCGATCAGCTTGGCCATTGCCTCACGCGGCATGTTATCGCCGCGCTCGTCGGCCACCTCGAAACCTTTTCGCCAGGTGGCGATTGCCTCGTCGCGTTGACCCAGAGCCAGGAGGCATTCGCCTAGCAGTTGATACACCTTGGAGAATTGCGGACTGAGTTCCAGAGTGCGGCGGAAGGAATCGACTGCTTCGGCAAACTGGCCGGCCTTGCGTAGTTCGTCGCCCAGCCGGTAGTGCCCCAACTCGTTGTCGGGGTCATCGCTGGCCATTTTGCGAAAACGGGCGATCAAATCAGCATTATCACTCATAGTGAGGACTTTCGAGTCGTCGAGAAGGGGCGACGCCGCTATTCTAGTCGCCCCTGCTACAGCTGGCTCACCGATTCAACCACCAGGCTCAGCGATTGAACACTTCGATCTCCAACTCTTGCACGGTTGAGGCTTTCTTGAGCAAGTCGTTGGCCTTGAGTTGCACTTTGAACTTTCCCGGACGATTGAGTTGCAACGGCAGGGGCTTGAATTCGATGAAGTTCAACCCGTCCTTGGGTGCAGGATTAAAGCGAATCTTGGCCGGGGCCTCGGTGGTAGGTTTGCCAGCTTCATCCACGACCACGACCTCGACTTCCAGACTGCCCGCTCCCCTCTCGACGGCGAAGCCGACCAGGGCATATTGCACCAGCATCGGTTGGCCTGGCACCGCAATCGGCGGGATCGGCTCGTAGGCGGCCGAAGTGAGCCGTGCCCGGACGAAGCCTAATTGCGGACGCAAGATTTCGACATCCTTCGTGAAGGTCGCGGTCTTTTTATTGCTTTGCACCGTCACCTTGACGGTGTACTCGCCTGGCTTGGTATCTACGCCAAACGTCACATAGGTGAACGATGGCAACACATCCCCGCCCAGACTGTTGACCGCTCGCTTCTCCGTCAGGTCTTGCTTGAGCAACGGCTTGCTGTCTCCCTTGGCCGTCAACTCGAAGCCAGTGGCATACTCCACGGTGCCATCGGCGGCTACCTTGACGCCATGCACATCGAACGAAATCACAGCGATTTCGCCTGGCAGAAGCTTGTTATCTTTGCGCGGCTGGCCGAGCAGGCCGTGCGTCAGCCGCACATTTTTGATTTCCAGATCGCTCGCCTGAGCTGGCGAGACGGTGACCAACGACAAGAGCAAAGCCGCCAACATGAGCTTGTTCTCCAACAGAGCCAATCTTCCCTTTGCACTTATTGTGCGAAACACCCAGCCGAAGAACAGAGCGCCCAGTTGCCTACATGCAGAAATTCTGCTCGCGCCAAGAAAATCGCTCCGCTGGCGCAAACCACCCGGTTCAGCCACGCGGTTCCTCTGTCTCGGCTAGGGTCCATCGGTCCCACTCCGCTAGCAGTTGTTCGGTGATCGGCCCCGGACACTCAAACCGCCGTCCACCAATAGCCGACACCCCCACCAAGCCAAACGCCGTGCCACACAGCAGGGCTTCCTCGGCCGCTTCCACCCTCGCCGGCGTGCGGTCAGCCTCGTACCAGGCGAGGGCTTGCATCTGGCAGATTTCGCGCACGACCCGTTGCGTGATGCTGTCCAGCACGGTGCCCGGCCGCGCTGCCCACACCGCCCCTTCACACACTAACAGCAAGTTGCCCACTGCCGTTTCCAGCACACAGCCCCGTTCGTCCGTAGTCAGGGCTAGCGTGCCTGATGGAGCCATCCGACTCGCTACATGCCATACCAGCCGATTGCGATGCTTGATCGTGGGCGGCAACAACTGCGACGGCGGATGCGGTGGAGTCGGCCACAATGCCACGCCACCTTCGCGCCAGAGGCGATGGCGGGCCTCATCCAGCGGCAACAGACGCACGATCAGGGTCGCCGGTGTGGCTAGGGTGTTGAGCAACACCTCCTGCCCTGGCGCGTTGCGACGCAATAGCTCTCGGCCCACGTCGCACAGTTGCGACGGTCCCATCGACATAGAGATAAAACACGCTGCCGCATCCCGACACAGCCGCTCCATATGCTCGGCGTAGCGAAACGGCCGACCGCTGTAGGTCCGACACATATCGGTCACGATAGCCCCAGTGGCTAGGCCGGGGTCGCTCAGCGACAGACACAGGTCATCGGCCGGCACCCACTGGCCATTACACCAAGCTAGATCGCGCGAGGCAGCCACAACTTCCCCCTTTAAGCAGGCGGCAGATCACCGGAGCAACGATAGAGCAAGCCCAGATGCTCGCCCTCGACGCGGGCCTGTGTCTCGGGGTCGGCCATCGCCTCGAATTGCTTTTGATTAAGCCGACGCAGCGAATCGAGCATCCGTCGGGGTGTGCTGCGCGAGATGCCCTCGGGGTCACGCAGATACAGCACTGGGTCGCCGCTGGTGCGCGACGCCACCGCTTGATGCTTACTAGGCAGCATGCCCGCCCCCCACAGCCGGTTGAACAACGCCTACGCTTCCTTCCGCCCCGTCCACGACGGCATCATCATCACAAAGGCCGGCCAATCGTCACTTAGCTGCCCAGGCCATAGCTCAGCCATGCGCCCAAACTCGGCCGACCGGGTACCTGATTGCCTGTGCAAATCTAGGTAATCGCCGGGCGTGATTGATCGCCTCGGTCCACACACTGAGCACCACGGCCAACTCGTCAACAATCTTCGCTGTCCACGGCAACAACTCGCTGAGCCTCAGGCCGTTTTGGCCGGCAAGAGGAAATTTGTAGTTGGAGGAAATTTATACTTAGAGGGGGCGATCAGCAGCCGCGCTTGGCCGCTGGTCATCGTGGTCAGGCGTTGATTGCCCAGCACCGACTTGGGCACGTCCTTATCAAACAACGCATCCAGTTTCAGCTTATAACTCCAGGTGTCGATCTGGGATGGACTTTCACTCATGAACAAGTAAATGGCTCGCTTGGCCGTCGGTGCAAAGTGCGGCAAGCCCGGCAGTCCACCCCGACCCCCTGTGGCTTCCGCCTTGCCCTTTTGGTCCCTTGGTCGGTTTCGGCAGCCCGCAAGGTGGCTAGAGCAGCTGTTCCCAGCCCCATCGCCCCCAGTTCGGAAGAAGGGACGACGGGTTAACAGATCCACCGCTTCCGTCCACAAATGCATAGCCGTTCCGCCTTCCGATCCCAACAAGCCAGGGCCAATCACGATTTACTCCATCAAGCGATGCTTCATCATCTTGGGCAGCGCGAACACCTTGCGATGCTCACGCAAGTCATCCGTTAGACCCAAACGCCGACGGAATACTACTTCGGAACCCTTGTCGCTCTTGGTCACCTCGAAGCGGACCTGATCGCCCCCGGAGCCGCTCCAGGCAAAAATCACCAGATAATCCTGGTCCCAGTTCACCGCCTTGAGAATCTCCGCACGCACTGCTTTGTTGTCGATGGCTTTCTCCAGTTGGGCTTTGGTGCGAATCACGATCGGGCTAAACTTGGCATCTTCGGGAGCCGACCAACTACCACTTAGGGCGATTTCGCGCGGCTTGGTGGTAGCCGGCTCCGGCTCGGCAGCCCCCAACGTCATTAGGCTCAAGCAGACTACGCCAAGCATCATCGGCCGCCCTTTCCCATCTCGTAGGTGAAGTCTTTGGGCAGAACAAATGCTTTGAAATGCGAGCGCAGATCCCGCGTCCGTCCGAACTTGCGGGTGAAGGTCGCTTTTTTGCCCTCGACGGCCATTTCCATCTGGTCACCGCCCGAGCCGCTCCATGTGAACACCACTACATATTCCGAAGCGAAGTTGACTTCCTTGGCGATCTCGTCGGCAGCGTCTTTACCAAACTCTTTGGAAAAGTCAGCCAGCGAGGTGATCTTGCTGGTCTTCATGGCCCGTTCGCCCATCGGGACTTTGGTGACCTTCAGTTCGCGCGGCTTGCCGGCCGGCTCGGGATCAGCCTCGGTTGCCCACAGGGAAGAAATAGCCAGAGCCAAGGTACAGATGCACCAGAGCAGACGCATGATCGGCACTCCAATCGGTATAAAAAAGCAACAGCTACTATCTTACAAACCACGACGAGAAGCGGCCAAAACCTCTTGAACTTCGTGTCAGGACGAATATGATGGAGGTATCTGTGGTGGGTGTAGCTCAGTTGGTAGAGCACCAGATTGTGGCTCTGGACGTCGCGGGTTCGAGTCCCGTCACTCACCCTGGTAACCCAGCGGCCTCACGAGCGAACTGGCATCCTAGACTACCGGGTTCAAACTCCCGACACGCCTGGGGCCGCTGCGGATGAATCAGACATTCGCAGCCACCGCCTACTGCACCGGCAAAGGCAACACAGCAACGCTCTCCGCCGGGACCGTCGTGTGAACGGGTCGCTAGCAGCTGTTGGCCCATCCAGGTGATCACGGGCAACTCCAGGCTACGCATCCGGACACGCTCGGTGGGCAGAAGCTCGATATAGCCTGGGGTGCCGAAGTAATCGACGCAGCACGCGCCACAGCGTTGGCAATCATAGCTGGCTTCGCGTCGCATCTCACCAGTGCCCCGGTAGATTTTGCAGGGCGTCGCGAAAGGCGGCCGGCGTCTGGAAGCGGTCGCGCGGCTCGCGTTCGATGGCCTTCAGGAGGAAGGCAGCAGTTTTATCATCTAGATCGGGACGATGCTCACGCGGGTCACGTCCCGGGCTGTTCATGTGACTCAGAAGCGTTTGCAGCGATTGGGCCTTTTCCCAGGGCAGCGTGTAGGTAAACATCTCGTACGCTGTCACCCCCAGGGCAAACATATCGACCCGAGCATCGGTCGATTGGCGACGAATCACTTCGGGGGCCAAATAGTTAGGTGTGCCGGTGCGGTTGCCAGGCCGACCAAATTCCGGCGTGTTAGGAATGGCCAGGCCGAAGTCGATCAGTTTGATCACGCCGTCATTGGTGACCATGATGTTTCGCGGACAGATGTCTCGATGCAAGTATCCGGTCTTGTGCAGATACTCCAATGCGTTGGCAATCTGGGTGAGATAGTTGATCCGGTTGCCGTCGAGCTTGGGGCTTTTAGTCTCGCACAAAAAGTTCAGTCCCATCCCCTCGACGAGTTCCATGACCAAGTAATATTCCCCCTCGGTGGTCAGACCAAACTCATAGGTCTGCACAATGTTCTTGTGCTTCAATCCCAGGCAAATAGTGCCCTCCAGCGGTTTGTTCAACCCCTGAAAGCGGGCCTCGAACTGCGCTGTCTTCTGCTTGTCCAGCAGCTTCAGGCACACGGTGCGGCCTAGGCTCTTGTCCCGCGCTCGCCACACCTTGGACATCGAGCCTTGCCCCGTGCGATTGAGCAACTCAAACCGACTGCTTAACTTGATCCGCGGCAGATTCGCCGTGCGACTTTTGGGTTTGGATTTGAACAGATTGGTGAACACGTCGAAGAAGCCCATCGGTTCACTCCTCAGGCGCGCTCGCAGTAGTCGATGATCTGAGCTAACTCGGTTCGCAAATTCTTGCGTTCGACAATCCGATCGACAAAGCCGTGTTCCTTGAGAAACTCGCTGGTCTGGAAATCCTTGGGCAACTCCAGTCGCACCGTGTTCCAAATCGTCCGTTTACCGGCAAAGCCGATCAACGCACCCGGTTCAGCCAGAATGATGTCACCCACCGAGGCGAACGAGGCCGCTACTCCACCCATGGTGGGGTTGGTTAGGATCGAAATGTACAGGCCGCCGGCCCGATCGAAACGCGCCAGCGCCGCGGAAATCTTGGCCATCTGCATCAGTGACAGGATGCCTTCTTGCATGCGTGCCCCGCCGCCGGAGCCCGAGACAAAAATAAGCGGCAAGCCCAGGCGCTGCGCCTCTTCGCAGGCTAGCGTCAGCTTCTCGCCTACCACCGACCCCATGCTGCCGGCCATGAAGGCAAAATCGGTCACTCCCAATACCACGGGCCGTCCGCGAATGAAGCCCCGGCCGACCACGGCAGCATCGGGCATGCCGGTTTTCTGTTGTTCGGCTTGGATCCTCGCAGCATAGCTGATGCGATCCGTGAAGCCCAGAGCATCCACGGGGCGTAGGTCGGTAAACCATTCCTCGAAGCTGTCCTCGTCGAGTAATTGCGCGATCCGCTGCTTGGCCGGCAGATAAAAATGATAGCCGCATTCCGGGCAGACATTGAAGCGTGACTCGGCCTCTTTGCGGAAGATGGTGGCCTTGCATTGAGGGCAGCGCAGCCAAAGCCCTTCAGGGACGCCGCGCTTGGGACGATCAGTATCAGGCGATGTGGTGCCGGCGGGTGTCATAACCAAGGCTCGCATAAAGGACAGCAACTATCCACCAGTCTACGGCGGTCGGAGTGGATTGCAAAGGCAATTTCATCTCACCGCGAGCCTGGGTTTGCGTCAAGAGCAGCTAGTGGTATAGTAATCGGCAAGTTCCTGAGGGTCATGAGGTGCCCAGGGATGGAGTGCGGTTGCTCCCTAGGTTGGTGAACGACCCAACAGCTGGTGCTGCTTCTCTGTTCCAGGCATGATTATGAATCCTGAACAAATTTTTGATCGCTATCATAGTATTCAGAATTACATCGGCTGGACCGATCAAATCCCCCAACGTATCGTGGCCATCGCTCCGTTGCTTCGGCCGCTGATCCCTGACTTAGTCGACGATTTTTATCACGAGATTCAACGTCATCCGGCGGCGAGCAAGGTGATCACCGGTGGGGACGAGCAAATCATGCGGTTGCGGGTCACCCTGAGGCATTGGTTGGAGCAGCTGCTTTCGGGCCAATACGATCGCGATTACGTTCTGCGTCGCTGGCGGGTTGGCTTGCGACACGTCGAGATCGGCCTGGACCAGGTGTTCACCAATGCGGCCCTTTCGCGCTTGCGCAGCGGTTTGGCTCGTGGCCTGGCTCAGCGTTGGATGGGCGAACCGGCCGAGTTGTGGGAGCATCTAGCCGCCTTGCATCAGGTGCTGGACCTAGATTTAGCGATTATCGAGGACGCATACCAGTCGGAGTATGCGGCACGGTTGCAGCGAACCGAGCGCTTAGCCACCCTAGGTCAGATTGCCGGGGGCATTGCCCATGAACTGCGCAATCCCCTGAACGTGATCAAGACTTCGATCTACTTTCTTCTCCATGCCAAAAATATCACCCCTGAAAAACGCCTCGAACATCTGCAACGGATCGAACGACAAGTCACCCTTTCGGACGAGGTAATCACCGCCTTGACCAATTTCGCACGCATGCCGCTCCCTGAATTGACCCCTTTCGATGTGGTGGCCTGCCTGCGTGAGATTCTAGAGCATAGCCCTTCTCTGAAGGCGTATGATGTTATCATGG
>JBDNDE010000068.1:0-17241 GCA_046719305.1 Gemmataceae bacterium
AAGCTGTCTTGTGTAGATATGGAAATATCTTTGAGTTCCAGCACCATTTCCTCACTGGCGGCATACTGGAAAGATGGTGGTTGCCGCTCCTCTCCTTGCTCACGCTTGTGATCGCGGCAGCTCTCGCTCTCCAAAAACCCCGTCCCAACACCCGAGCAAAAATCCCCTGGAGGGGGCATCCGGTCACTGGCCAGGGGGCCACGGTGTTACGTTAAATGGATCGCGGAGCCAATCGGGCCTGTTGTCTTGCGGGGACACGGGCACTTCTCGCTTTCCTTCTACGGGGACATTCATCGGCACCGGCCCTTGGGGACGATTGCCTGGGGCCTCTCGCGATGACTGCGCGGGCCAAAACGAAGCTATCCACAGCCCAACATTCCTCGCCTTGGGCGGCACATCGTAAAACGCCAGATAACCGCCTCCAAAGAGCAGAGCATACGTGAACAAGGTTGCCAACCACGAGGCCGATCCAAACTTCAAGGCCGTCCCCGCAAACTGATTGGTGCGAATGGCAAGACCATTGAAATCAACTGCATAAATCTCATCAAGAATGAGATGAGATAAGTAGCCGAGCGTCACTCCCCCCGCCAGATACAGCTTCAGGCGAAAATCACCCGAAGGGTACACCAGGTAAATCCCCAACCCTGACACCAAAGCCGCTGGGATCGAGTGAAACATGCCGCGATGCACGGTGAGATAGCGAAACAGCGCCGACACTGCATAGCGCATCACAAAATATCCCAAAATCGCAAGCCCCAGCGTCTGCTCGACAGTAAAATCCATCTGCAGAATCGGCCGTACTAGCAGAACGGCGGTCAGAGCCGAGAGGATGCCGAAGGTTTCGCGTGAGGGTACACTGGAGTCAGAATCTAGATCCGGCAAGAGGCCGCCCACCGTGGTCAAAGTCGTACCAAGAATCACTAACCCCCAGTCAAACTCGGGGCGAGTCAACACCAATGCTCCGTAGGCCATTCCTAATGGAGCAGATACCATCAGATGTACCCGATAACTGGCCATGAGAGAATCCCTCCTCGTTGGCTGATTCTGGCACAACCAGGTAAACAAAGACAACCCCATCTCGCCGGCACTAGAGGGCCCCAAGGGGGCAATTTCTTTGCAAAGGCGAGAGTGGTTGGCCCAAGTCGTTAGATGTCCAAGCGGAAGTATGTGGGGGGCTGAGATTGTCTCAGATGCGGACGTAACGGCCCGCAGCGCGAGCGATGACCTCTTCGGGGCTGAGATTGAACCACACTGTCTGGCTTGCTTGCCACCGGCCCCGCTCGTAAACAAAGACCGCCGTTGCCAGGCGCGGCAGACCAACCGCCTCGACGCCCTCCATGTCGCTGCCTTCGATAGCCTCGAAATGAACGGTGATGGGACACAAAGCCAGCCAGCGATTGGTTGCCGATTCGCGGACCACCACCCAATCATCATGCCAATCGAGACTCACCCAACGGAGGCCGCGTGGTTTACCCTGCATAGCCAAGAGGTGAAAGCAGGTCGAGCGCAACAGTTGTAGATCGCGTTGCAGCGCCTGGCGGGGGCAAAGAGGTTTGCTGTCCCACGCCCACCAGCGGAAGCCCCACATCCACGACCTTCCTTTCCGATCCACTTCTTGCGGGATAATTCGCAGCCCCTACCGTTGGGTCGACGTTTTCAGACTTTGTTCGTCGGCAAAGGGATAGCGCACCTCCCGATTAGCACGATAGCGATGGGCTGTCATCCAGGCAAATTCCCGTTTGGTCACATCCGCCGGGTCGGGCAACGGCAACGGTTTGCCGTCGGCCTCGGCATATAGCGTGGCGATCAACGGCACGCGCTGGCTGGCCCGGGGGGCCAACTCATAATCGGTGCCACGCGAGTGCATCAACCAGGTGTTGTCGCGGAAGCCACGTTGCAAGCGTTCGCGGGCCGCTCTTACCAGGGCCGATTTGTCCGCAAGGCTGAGCTTGTCGTTGGCCTCGATACGCTGAATCAACCGTTGGGTCTCGGAGACATCAAAGCTGACCCAACCGTAGGGAGGTAGAAACGCCTCCAGTTTGCAATGGGCCGGCAGATTCTTTGGAAACAGATGCAAACCGTAGGTAACCCGTGTGGGCACCCCCAAGGCTCGACCCAGCGAGGCACACAAGCCGTGATAGTCTGAGCAGTCACCGCGCTTCTTGGTCAGGGCATGAGCCGATGAAGCAATCAACGACGTGTTGGAATGATCGTAGGTCAGATTGGCCTTAGTCCAAGCCAACACAGCCTCGAACTCCGCGCCAGGGCCGTCTTTACCTCGGGCCAACTCGCTGGCCAATTTTTTGAACCGCTCGTCGATCACGATGGCCTTCTCGGCACGGCGGTACGGCTCGAAGCTGGCCGGCCAGTTTTGGACCCTCTGCACCTTGGCAGCGTCCACCTGCCAGTCTAGCTGCCAGACGGTGGCGGCGAAGTTATGGCTGAAGATCTGCGCGCCTTGGGGGTGGGCGATCTCGAAGTAGGCAAAGCGGTTGCCGAAGACGGTTTCACGCTCGAAACGTGGTTTGAGGGATTCAGGAAACGTTTCCCAGGTGCTCTCGGAGATCTTTTGGCCCAGGTCATCTTGGGGCACAGGAATCCACACTTGCAAGCGTTTGGTACCTTGCGGAGCGGTGACAATCGCTTTGAATTCGATGCGATATTCCACCGGTGAGGAGCGTTTGGCGGAATAGGGCAAATCGGGGCGTAGGGGCGGCTCGGCGGCCCAGAGCAACCCCAAGACAACAGTGCTGATCACGGTCTACTCTCCCGATCACTCGTTAGGCGTGACTTCGCCGCCATCCACGGTAAGAAAGGCTCGTAACGCTGCACCGCTCATAGTCTCGCGGAAGAACCGCACGCTACCATCGCACAGGACCATATTCGCTCCACCGGGGTGGAAGCTAAAAATTTCTTCATTTGGGCCGCAATTCAAACGAGTCCAAGGACAGGTGGGCGGACCACCCCGCGGCGTGGCATTGTTGTTGATGAGTTGATCGACATTGAAGGCATTGTCCGGTTCGGCCCAAGCCCAAAACCGTCGCCCATTCGGATTCAGAGCGTTGGCCGTACCAGGGCTGAACGGCATGGCATCGCTGCGGCCGCCCATCTCGCAGATGGCGATGGTGTTGCTAGTGCCGTCGAGTACTTGAATCGCCGAACGCGGCATGGAGCCGTTGAGGGCACATAGCAGACGCGGCCCGCCCCAGGCCGCGTTGAGCAACCCGCCTGTTGGCGACAACTCCATATTCGGCGGAGTGGCGGCATTGATCATCGCCGTGGCGGGGTTGGAATAGTCGGTGTAGGCGAACCCCGCCGAATCGCGATCCCCGGCACGGTTGCCAACCGAAGGGCACAGGAAGCTGCGGATCACGGTGCTGGCTGCTTGAATGTTGAGCGGAGCGGCGGGGTCGTTGTAAGCATAGTTGAGATTAAACATTCGGAAGACGTTTTCCTGCTCCATGTACGGCAGCAGCTTGGTGTGCAGGGCATGAGAAATCTGCCCGACGATTGGCATGGGCGTTGCCTCAATCACAAAGGTGTCCGTCCAGAACACGTTGGCCGTCCCGGCTGGATTGCGCCCCTGTCCGCCTGTGGGGAAGCGGCCGTAGGTGCTTTCGTAGTTGTGCATGGCCAGGCCCATTTGTTTGAGGTTGTTCTGGCAACTCATACGGGCGGCGGCTTCACGGACCTTTTGAACGGCGGGTAGAAGTAAGCCAATCAGGATGGCGATGATGGCAATGACAACGAGCAGTTCGATGAGAGTAAAGGCTGGACGAGAGCGGGTGGGGATCATGGCGGCTCCTCGATAAGGTTATTTGATCAACTGGCAGGAAAGACGCGTTCGTTCCTTATCTTAGGACGCCCCAGTCGATGCTTTCCATCGAATCGCTGTAAAATCGGTTTGAAAAACAGGTCGCCTTTTTCGCCTCTGAAGAGAAGCGTACAATGGACCGGTGACCTGGGAGTCTGTGCGTATGTCCATCGAATCCATCCTCGGCCCACGGGGCGCGATCGCTCAGGCGTTGCCCGGTTACGAGCCACGCGTCCCTCAGCGCCGCATGGCCGACGCTGTCGCTTCTGCCATTGCTGCCCGGCGTCACCTGCTCGTCGAAGCGGGCACCGGCACCGGCAAGAGCTTTGCCTATCTCATTCCGGCCATCCTCGCGGCGACCGCCACCAAGGGGTGTCGGGTCGTCATCTCGACGCACACCATCAGCTTGCAAGAGCAATTGCTGGCCAAGGACATTCCCTTCCTGCAGAAGGTGATGCCCCAGGAGTTTCACGCTGCCTTGGTCAAAGGCCGTGGCAACTACCTCAGCCTGCGGCGGTTACGGGTCGCCCAGCAACGGGCCGGCTCGCTCTTTGCCGAGCCGGTCGTCCTGGAACAACTCCGCCGCATCGGTAAATGGAGCCGGACAACCTCGGACGGCAGCCGCGCCGATCTGGACTTTCAGCCGTTGCCCAGCGTCTGGGAGCCGGTGCAATCCGATAGCGGCAACTGCATGGGGCGAAAGTGTCCTGACTATGCTCAATGCTTTTATTTCAAAGCTCGCAAACAGATGCAGGGTGCTGAATTATTGATTGTTAATCATGCTTTGTTCTTTAGCGACCTGAAGCTCCGCCGCGAGGGCGGCTCGCTCCTGCCCGATTATCAAATCGCCATCTTCGACGAGGCCCACACCCTGGAGGAGGTGGCCAGTGAGCATCTCGGCTTGCAAATGGGCCGCGGCTCGCTGGAGTGGCTGTTCAATAAGCTGCTCAACCCGCGCGGCAAAGGCGTGCTGGGCTTTCTCCCGGCCGATCAGGCCGTCGAGCAACTTCAGCGCACCCGCCAAGCCGCCGAGCAGTTCTTCACGACACTGCTAACCTGGGCGGGCCAACAACCACGCGGCGCTCGCCCCGGCGCTGGTGCGGGCAGCGGGCCGCCTGGCGGAGCCGAGTCGCTGCGCGTTGGCACGCCGCACCTCGTCGCTGACCCGCTCTCCGAGGAGTTGCTCAAACTCTCCAGCCGCATCGCCGAGCTGGCCAACGATCTGGACGACGAGGCCAAGATGGAACTCGATGCCCTGGCCAACCGCGCGACGCAGCTGGCCACGACCCTGCAAGCCTGGTTGGCCCAGTCGCTGCCCGGGCAGGTCTACTGGCTCGACCTGGCAGCGCCCAAGGTGGACCTGTGCAGCGCGCCGATCCACGTCGGCCCGCACCTGAAAGAACTGCTTTTCGACAAGATACCTACCGTCGTCCTGGCCTCGGCGACGCTGACCACCGGTGGGGCCGATGGTTTTCGACACATTCGCGAACGACTGGGCATCGAGACGGAACCCGAGTCGGAGTTGGCGCTGGGCAGCCCGTTCGACTACGCCCAGCAGGTCGAGTTGCACCTCTGCAAGGCCATGCCCGATCCCGCCGGCGACCCGGCAACATATGAACAGGCCGTGCTCAAAAAGCTGCCCGAGTATCTCCAGCGCAGCGGCGGCCGGGCCTTCGTCCTGTTCACTTCCATGGCCTTTCTCCAGAAGGCAGCGACGATCCTAAGGCCGTGGTGCGCGTCGAAGGGGTATCCGCTATTGAGCCAGGCGGATGGGATGCCGCGCTCGCAGATGGTGGCGAAGTTTCGCGAGGCGGGCAACGCCGTGCTGCTGGGCGTCGATAGTTTTTGGCAGGGAATCGATGTGCCGGGTGATGCCCTGTCGAATGTGATCATCACCAAGCTGCCGTTCGCCGTCCCCGACCGCCCGGTGCTGGCCGCCCGCATGGAGGCGATCGAGGCCGAGGGCGGCAAGCCGTTCTTCGATTATCAGGTGCCGCAGGCGGTGATCAAACTGAAGCAGGGCTTCGGCCGACTGATCCGCACGGCGAGCGACCGGGGCATGGTGGTGATCCTGGACCCACGCGTGCTGACCAAGGGCTACGGCAAACTCTTCCTGGAGGCCCTGCCCCCGTGCCGCCGTTTCGTGGATGGCGTCGAGAATTAAGAAGAAACGATAAAATCTGGATCTGTGTAACCAAAAGGCATTGCCTCCCTTGGTGTTCTTGTCATGCTTGGTGGAAATCAGGGAGGTTCGTCCATAAATGTCACCTTCGGTTGGCGAGTCATTCGGACTCTTGGTTTCGTCTTGCTCAGCATTTCTTCGTGTGCGGTAGCCTGGATGCTCGCTTTTGGACTGGCGACCTGGCTTCGATCGCCAATCCCACCAAGTACCGCGACCCCGCCCCAGCCACCGCTGGAGATAGCGGGGCTTCGTCTGCCCGCCGACACGCTCCTCCAGCACTTGCCAGCCGTCCGAGTAGTACAGGTCGGTCGTCACCCCGCCGGCCGTCTCCTGCACCCGCCGATGCAGCCCGTCGTAGGCGTAGCTCTTCAGCGTCGCGCCCGCGGTGTCCTGGACCTCGACCAGCCGATTCCACGCATCGTAGACGAATTGCCGACCGGTCTCGTCCCGCGTCAGGTTGCCGTTACATTAAGGATGCATGAGATATACTTGATAGACAAGATACACTACAAAAGACAGCTGAATTATAATCATACCAATTAAGCCTATAAGCAGCAATGACAGCCGTGGGTAGCGGTATGCTAGTAGTTTAAATAGCACATACCATGAAAAACTGAAAAGAAATACACATGGTCCTCCAACACAAATAAGCCAACCCATTATAATTATATCCTCTAATCATATTTCTGCTAGAAGAAACCACTAACATATCATAACCGTATAGTGGTTTTGGCAATTATCGTCGATGTATAGAAGATACTCGAATGGTTATCTCCTTTGTGGAAATAGTAACGGCTGTCTCATTTGTGCTTCTTTTTTCGGATATACATATAAGTACTGATCGCCCACCCTAATCACCGGGAGACCGAGTTCACCAGCAACTGGCAGTGCCATTTCTTGAAGGGGATGGTAGGCGGGATCAAATATTTTACCATTCTTTCCCATATTCCATGGACGGATGTCATTGAACGGCGTGCCGAGCCTCCAAGATCCGCGAACGTAAGAATCAAGGAAAATACGAAGATCCGAAGAAGAGATATCCCGGAGACCTCGTGCCATAGGCTCCACGTGTTCAATTACAAGCTTGCCATCCTGATAGACGAAACGTGGGGCCAAATCGTCTAATCTATTCAACGCATCAGCCTGAACGTCTAGACTCTTCTTGCCCCACCATTGGCCAAGTCTTGAAGCATTTGGATTCACTTATTTACCCAAACTCCCGATTCTTCAACAAACACAATGCGTGTCCCTTGAGGCAATTTTTTCCAAGTCAAATTCTCAGTCGCTTCTATTGCAGTTCGCACGGTAGCTTCCTCAATCGCTTCTTTCGAAGCCAGCTTTGCTCCGCCTTTAACTAACAGCTTACCGCCTGCGGTAATGAACGATTTGACTAGGAATACATCGGTCACTGCCAAAGCCATGTGGAACGTTCCACGCAAGTACTGGCCATTCTGGAAAGAATGGATCGCTTCTCGCCCCGAACCCCAGACCGGAATTAAACTTTCCCAGGGTCCGGGTTCACCGACATCTAGGCCCATGCTGTCCAGATAATTAGCCGGATTATTCACGAGGCCGCGATACAGATTCACATCGCCGGCATCATAACCGAGCGGGTCGAGGCTGGTCCACCGACCAAGGCTCGGCGAGTAGTCGCGATTCCGGAAGTGATACAACCCGCTCGTGGCGTCGAACCGGCCGCCCTGGTGCAGGTAGACCCAGGCGAAGGCGTTGGCCGCCAGGACGTTCCAGTTGGCGTCGAGGACCGTCACCTGGCCGAACGGGTCGTAGACGTAGCGCTCCACGACGTTGCCCGCATTGTCAAAGAGCGCGGTGACATTATAGTTCGCGTCCTGCACGACGTAGAGGCGTTCGTCCAGCGTGCCGTCGCCGTTGGTGTCCCGGTCGCGCAGTCATGCCCGCCACGAAGGGCAGGACCGAAGGCGAGACCAGGGGCGGCGTGTGCCTGATGATCTCCTTGTTGATGTCGAGCAGTCGCTGTTGCAGAATTGAGAACTCGGAAATGCAATTGCAAAAAACCTGGGCGCAAAGGTGGTAGGGCGGGGCCTCTGGTAGCCAGATGCAATTTGGTTTTTATTCCGGGGCAAAGATTCGCACAGAGGTGGGGCCGAACCCAAGGATACGGCCAGAATAATCAGAGAAATGCTGGTCGGGTCGGGGTCATGGTTCATTGGGGATGAACAATTTGTCAATCAGTTTTTCCAGCATTCGCCCCTGCTCGTTTGGAGAATAGTTTTCATCAAAGCCAACGGCTGCAAGTTGGGTTGTCAGACTGTCTCGCAATTCCTCGGCCTCGGCTGGTGACAGACGGATGATGGCCGGACGCCCATGTGCCTCTTGATCCAACTTGAGCAATCTGGCGAGGGTTTCGTGCTGCGGAGCCAGACAACGTAGATATTCGGCCTCCTCCACCGATAGATGAAACACATGTTTCTCCGGCATTGTTCATCTCCTTCAATGAGCACCGGCCCCAGAAAGGGGGTTGACCGAAACGATTTGACCAGTCTGTGGATTGACTACTACACGAGCGTTTTGGCCGGTAAAAATCTGGAAGGGTCGTCCAAGTTGGTCCACGCCGCTCGTAATGCTCTTGGGATTCTTGAGTGCATCGAGGATGGCCGCCGGTGTAGTTCCGGCACGTCCGGCACCGTCACCTATGGCTCTGTTTATGCCATGCCTCGTAAAACCTGTAATTCTCGTACCGTTTTGAGCGACAATGCCTGTTGGAGCAACTCGTACGTGGCCGTGGACAGGCCGAAGGCGGAAGAAACGCGGGCCGGTTCCCACAGCGACCAAGGTCGGCCCTGCCAGATCGCCGACTCGCCGGAGCCGCTCGGGTCCTTCCATCGTATCCCAGTCACGCACGATGGTGTAGCCATCATACCCTGCATAGCCGAGGCCGCCAACTCCTGCCGTACCCACCAAGATGCGCCCGCCGGTTCCGCCCGCTGTCCACAAGTACCCCGACCCATAGCCCAGGTACGGCGTCGCCACCATGCTGATGCCAGTTACGGCTGTCACCTCACTTCCCGCTGCGATCCAATCCGTCGTCCGAACATATTCGCGGTACTCCGCCTGCACCTCGGGAGTCCGCTGCTGGATGGGGCGAGACAGATAATGCTCCCGAGCGTAATCGTAACGCGAGGCCGCGTAGTGCAATCCGCCAATCCCCGCGCCGGCCAAAAGGACGCCACCGATCACGAGTAGAGGCAGGATCTGCCCGCTGGGGTCGGTGTAGATCGTCGGGGCGTTGAAGACCGTGCGGTAGAGGTTCGCGTCCCCGGCGGCGTAGCCGAGCGGGTCGAGGCTGGTCCAGCGGCCCAAGCTCGGCGAGTAGTCGCGGTGGCGGAAGTGGTACAGCCCGCTCGTGGCGTCGAACCGGCCGCCCTGGTGCAGGTAGACCCAGGCGAAGGCGCTGGCGGCGAGGGCATTCCAGCTGGCGTCGAGGACCGTCACCTGGCCGAACGGGTCGTAGACGTAGCGCTCGACGACGTTGCCCGCATTGTTATAGACGGCGGTTTGGTTTCAGATTGCATATACTACTTGTCACCAGATGAGTGTTCCCAATAAGAGCGAAGCATATTCGCTTTATCCTCTGGAGATATTTCTTTCACCTCAATCCCAAATTTCTTCATCACCTCGGCAAACAGTTTCCTGGCTTCTTGCTTCCCGTCGAAATAATCCTCGTAGAAGCCTCTCACATGTAGCATAGGAGGATCTGCATAATATTCGTCTTCACTGTAGCGTTCCCAGATCCAGTCTCCTGGGATCGTGTCATCAATAACCTCAAATCCGTCTTTGGGGAGAAGAATCGGCTCCCCTATGTCGTCCACGATTCGGTATGAATCATGATCTAAGCCGATCACGACGTATTCTTTGCCTGGGGTGACGGACCAGAAGTCATCCTGCTTTTTCAACGGTGTAACCTTCATCAGGATCCTCATTTCAATAAGAGACAGTGAGACTATTACTCCGGCAAGCGAGAAACGTGAAGAGGCTAGTGGAACGGAGGAGGGAGACAGTCCTTTAGGATTGCGGCAGTTCAGTGCCGCTTTGGCCTTTCCCCCGCTGGGCCGAGGGAAAAGCCCAAAGCGGTACTGAAGATGCCGTAGTTCCAGTCGGCCGCTCCCCCCTCTTTGTGCTATTCTTCCTTGCCGAGAGAAATCCAAGCCAGGATCATATAAGACCCTCAAACCTTAGAACGGATCAGGATCCCCGGCTCGCTTGACTCCTACACGCCCGATGCCGTGATGCTCATACCAGTGCCATTCCTGTCCTGCAGCATCCCAGCCCTTCTTCTTGATCCAACCTTTTCGTGTTCCCCCGAACTTTTCTACTAGTTGGTCGATCTTTTTTATGCTTGTACCCTTCGCGATTACTCGTGAGGTACTCAGCATCTGTTTTGTGAAGATGGGGCCGGCTGCCATCCCGGCCTGGATACCCGCCTCAGCAAGCGTGCTCTTGAGCCCCTGGACCGTCTGGTTGTGCCAGTCCCGGGTGTCGCGGTCGATAATGTCCCCGGCTTTCAGGCCAGGCCGGTTGGTCTGATTCGGGTCAAAGTTCTGATGAAGCGGTGACTTGAGATACTCTCGCGAACGCTTGGGGAAAATCAGCGCCCAGCCATCCGACCAAACGTTCTCCCCAAACGGGTTGATGAGGTAGAGTGGCCCATACACGTTGCCGTCGAAGAGCCAAAACTTGTCCAGCCCCATCGGGTCAATTCGCCCGGTCGGCTGGTTGCCGACGTAGCGGTACAGGTTGCTGTCGCCCGCGTCGAACCCCTTGGGGGCCTCGCCCAGGAACCGCCCCGTCGCCGGGTCGTAGTAGCGGGCGCGGTAGTAGTAGATGCCGAGTTCCGCGTCGTACTCGCGGCCGGTGTACTTGAACCGGTCGCCGTTGGCGGGGCTGGTCTCGTTGAGAACCTTGCCGAAGCTGTCGTAGGTGATCTCGTCCAGCGCCGTGCCAGTCGTGCTGACCAGCTGCCGCACGGAGTTGATGTTGTCGCGCATGTACCACGCCGTTGTGCCGTTGGCGGCGACGCGGGCGAAGATCACGTCGGGCTGCCGAGGGTCGGCCAGGTACCGGGTTGTCAAAGAGCCGGAGCGGATCAGTAGCTTCTGTTTCAGGCACTTCCATGAGGCGTATGATGGTCATCGGCCAAAGGAGCTCAGCCGGAAATTGATAACCTCTGTACCGTCAATAAAGCCTGCGAAAACTGCTTGCCCACAGGGAGAGGGTCACTTTCGTCATAGCTGAAGTAATAGAGGAGTCCATCTCGGGGATCAACGGTCAATACTCCGAATCCGTGCAACTCCGCTAGGAGGTAGTAATCACCTTGAGGCTGGTGAATGGCATAAATCTGTGTGAGACCAAGGACGGTCCAGTCGCCGACGGTCAAACCATCACACCTCTCTATAAGTTCGATGTAGTCCTCTGGCAACTTCACGTCGAGCTGTTGCAGCAGTCGGTTTCGGCTATCATTATTGAGTGGCTCATATACTTCCGAGATCGAATTAGACACTTGACTGATCCAGCTCGGTAGTTGGGGATTGACTGCCACCCGGCGAGCGTCTGCGCCCAGTGTGCCCTCCTGCATTGGATCGCAATTGATCTCAACCCGCTCGATACGCGGGGCATCGCATCGCAGGATCTCGCCCGGAGGGGCGTCGAACAGAATCGAGAAGAAGAACCCTTGTACAAGAAAGAACTTGGCTACCCAATTCCTTTCGCTACTCGGACAGGAAAAGGTAATGGTTGCGAGCTGAACTTCCAGGCCATCGGCGGGGAACTTCAGTCGAGGATCACGACTGACAGCTCCCCGCTCCAGCGAGTAACAGCAGACCTCCCGACCGTTCGCGTGCCGCTGAACCAGGTTAACCCTCTGTAACTGTCTGGCGAGCAAGTCTGCAGCGTCAGTTCGCAGTTGCGTTTGCAGCTCACGCAGCAATGCGACCTCGAGAGGGCTGAACTTCGTCGACGACTGTACCATACCGGTGTAGAACCTCACACTTGCAACGGACCTCAACCATTTTCCGTGTACTTGGCTGCCATCCGTCGGACGCAGCACTCCGGGTTGTCCAGGGAGGCCTTATCAGGGTCTCATTCACTCCTGTGGCCATGGGGAGGGTGGCCTGAACAAGGAGTTGACCCCGATCGATGCACCCCCATACCCGAGGCCGCCGAGACTACCTTGGGCCCAGTATGGCACACGCCTCCATTGCTGTACGTACCAGGGCGGCATCGGGTTGGCCGCTTTCCACCAGCGCCGCATCATTCGGTAACGGAAGGGGTCGATCAGGGCATGCTCCGAACCCCACATCAGTTTAAGGTTCCACCGCTGCCAGCTCAGCCATTGAGGCAGGTATCGGTTTGGAATCCAGTGCGAACGCTCGACCCACTCGATGCCACGCGTGAATGCGGGGTTCGGGCGGGACATGCCCATCGCGAGGTTGGGCGCGCGAGCCGAGCGCCAAGCTCCACCGATGGCAATTGAGTGAAGCAAACCGAACGCTTCCCCACCGTGATACCAGCCGGAGCGGTGATCCACGACATTGTCATATCCCATCCATCCCCGAGCATAGCTCGTCAGACCGAAAGAGAGGGTATCGGCATACCCGGCCGAGAAATTGCTGGCTTTCGCGAACCAGCCGGTGCGGTAGTCACCCAGGTAGTTGTCCCAGCTGCGGACATTGTCCACTCCGATCCAGCTCGCGACGGTTTCGGCCCAGTCCAACCCCATCGGGTCAATCCGCCCGGTCGGCGTGTTGCCCACGTAGCGGTAGAGGTTGACGTCCCCCGCGTCGTAGCCGAGCGGGTCGAGACTGGTCCAGCGGCCGAGGGTGGGGGAGTAGTCGCGGAAGCGGAAGTGGTACAACCCGCTCGTGGCATCGAACCGGCCGCCCTGGTGCAGGTAGACCCAGACGAAGGCGCTGGCCGCCAGGATGGTCCAGTTGGCGTCGAGGACCGTCGCCTGGCCGAACGGGTCGTAGACGTAGCGCTCGACGACGTTGCCCGAGTTGTCAAAGAGCGCGGTGACATTATAGTTCGCGTCCTGGGCGACGTAGAGGCGTTCGTCCAGCGTGCCGTCGGCGTTGGTGTCCCGATCACGCAAGATCAACGCATCGACGTAGACCGGACTCCAGACGTACTGCACCGTCGTCTGCCCGCCGATCCGCTCCTCCAGCACCTGCCAGGCGTCCGAGTAGTACAGGTCGGTGGTCGTCCCGCCAGCTGTCTCCTGCACCCGCCGGTGCAGGCCGTCGTAGGCATAGCTCTTCAGCGTTGCGCCCGCGGCGTCCTTGATCTGCACCAGGCGGTTCCAGGCGTCGTAGACGAACTGCCGCCCGGCCTCGTCGCGCGTCAGGTTGCCGTTGGCGTCGTAGGTCGGCGTCACCGCCCCGCTGATGCCTGTGATCTCGTTCTGGGCGTTGTGTGTCCGCGTCTGGGTGCTGCCGTTGGTCGTGACGCTCTGCCAGTTCCCCTGGGCGTCGTAGTCCCACGAACGGCTGTGCCCGCCGCGCGTGAAGCCGATCAACTGGTTCAGGTGGTCGTAGCTGTAGCTTTCGCTAAAGGCAGCGTCGATGAGGTTGGTTCGGCTCAGGCGGTTGCCATTGCGGTCGTAGCTGTACTGCAGGCGGTCGAGGGCCGAGCCGTCGCCGCTCCGGAGCCAGCGTTGATCGACGATGCGGCCGAAGCGGTCCAGGCCCGTGTACGGGTCGCCGGAATCGCCATTCGCCTCACCCGACCGCTTGATGTAGCTCAGATCCACGCCCGGCTGCGGGTGCTTGCGGGACACGACCAGGGCGTCGCCCAGGTAGTCGTAGCTCTCCAGCGTTCCGCTAGCATCGCTCAAGCTCGACAGCCGGCTGATGGCATCGTCCAGCCCGGGCGCATAGTTGTAGCTCAGCAGCTTGCCATTGGGGTAGGTGATGCTAATCAAGCGGGAGTGGTTCGCCCCGCCGGCCATCTCGCTGTACGCATACTGCACCCGCGGCGAACTACCAGTCACCGCCCCGGCGTGCTCCTGCCACTCGCTCGTCAGCTGGCCCAGGCCGTTGAACTCTCGCTTCACCTGGTTGACGACGTTGCCGCCCGTGACCGCGTCGTAACTGGTGATGAGCGCGGCGTTGCCCTGGGCGTCGTAGGCGGTTTCGATGCGGCGAATCCGCCCGTCCACGCCCGCGCCCAGCGTCGTGACCGCGTCCGAGATCACGCGGCCCAGCACGTCGTAGGTCAGCGTGTGGACGTTGCCGTTGCGGTCGGTCGCCGTCAGCGTCTGGCCCAAGGCGTTGACCGTCACCGTCTCTTGCTCGGAGCTGCTGGCGTTGCCCGTCGCCGGGTCGGGCCAGCGGGTTTGGCCGACGAGGTCGTTGGAGTTGAGCCCGCTGCCGGCGGCCAGGGAGACGCCGTAGACCCACTGGGTGGTCTGCCCGCTCCCGTCGGGGCGGCGGCTGGTCAGGCTGGTCCGGCCGACTGCGTTGTAGGCGTACTCGGTGGTGATGTCGTTGTCGTCGCTGACCACGCCATCGACGTAGTTGGCGATGGTCTTGGTGGTGCGGCCGAGGTTGTCGTAGAAGGCCTTGCTGACGATCTCGCGCGGGTCGATGGTCGTCTCGACCCAGCCGGCGGCGTTGTACACCTGGCTGGTCACCAGCACGGTATCGGAGCGGGCGGGGACGGTGGCGGGTCGGGTCCAGGCCGTGCCGCCGTTGGTGCCGACATCGACCGTGGCGACGGGCCGGTCGGCGAGGTCGTAGTACCTCCCCACGTAGCTGACCCGCGCCGCAACGCCGCTGGTCGGCGTGCCGAGCTCGCCGGTGCCGCTGGCGTCGTGGAAACGCTGCCGCCGCGTGGTGAGCAGCACGTTGCCGTTGGCGTCGTAATCGTATTCGGTCTGCGTCAGCACCACGTCACCGCTGACGCTCAGGACGTCCGCCCAGCTCGCGTCCCCGCCGCCGTCAGTGGCGAAGGTGACGAGCAGCCGCCCGGCCCCGTCGTAGCGGTACTTGGTCACTGACCCGCCGGGGGCGGCGACCTTGACCACCTGCCCGCGCTGGTCGTACCAGGTGTCGCTGACCAGGGCGTTGGAGGACACGGCCCCGGTCACGGGATCGACGCTGAACACCGCGGTGCGGAAAACCCGGCCGAGGTCGTCAAAGCTGGCGGTGGATTTGCCGCGCAGCCGCGAGGCGCTCGGCCTGTCGGGCACGCCATCGCCGTTGGCGTCGGTGACGCTCACTCCGTCACCGTCGTAAAGCTCGGTGACGACCGCCTGTCCCAGGTTGTCGTACTCGACGTAGACCAGCGGCCGGTTCACGTCCTCGGACTCGCTCGCCGCGACGCCGGACTTCACCGCCACCGCGCGGTTGCGCCAGTCGTGCCAGGTCTGCGTCACCCGCGGGGCCGCGCCAAGACCGGGGTACTGGGTGACCTTGGTCAGGTTGCCGTCGCCGACGCCGCCGTTGTCGTACTCGTTCTCGCCCACCTTCACCAGGTCCGTCCCGGCGGTGTTGGTGGGGCTCCAGCCGCCGCTGGTCGGCGTGTCGTCCAGGCCGACCCACTGACTGACGACCCGACCCAGGCCGTCTGACACCGTCCGATAGATGGTGCCGGAGGGGGCCAGCGTGCGGTCGAGCCGGCCGGCGGCATCGTAGCCGAACTCGGTGCGGTAGAAGTGCGTGTTCGCCGCGCCCAGGTTCGTCGAGGTGGTGTAGGTCAGTCCGGCGAGGTTGAAGTAGGCGTCGGCGTAGATCACCTGCCCGCCGGCGTTCGTGTAACGTCGGGACAGCGTTTGCAGTCCGTCAATGGCTTCCGTCCCGGTTGGCCTCCCGCCCGTCACGGCGGGGACGGCCGACATCGTCAGCGTCTCGACGTAGCCGCTGGCCCAGTCGGCACGCACCACCTGGGTCGGCCCGGTCGGCATATTGCCGGCCGCGTCCCAGCCGGCGTAGGTGCGGACTTCCCGGGTCACATCGTTGTAGGTGAAGTAATCGACCCGGCCGTTGGGATGCACCTTCTTGGTCACGCGGCCGAGGGCGTCCACCTCGTAGGTCGTCATCAGGTGCAGGCCGCCGCCCGCCGGCGTGGTCCAACCGCTGGGCAAATTGGTGAAGGTCGAGGTCTGTGTGGTGTCCACGTCCCGGATGTGTTTGAGGACCGCCCCGGTGGCCTGATCATACTCGATGTAGGTGAGGAACCCGCCGCCGTCCTTCTGCCAGATCGGTCGGCCGAAAGCATCAAACACCGTGGTCAGCGTCGTGGCCGTCCCCGGCCCATTCTGCGCGGCCGCGACCGTCGGCAGGGTCGTGACGATGGATTCCGGCTGGGCCGTACTTCCCTGCCAGGTGTAGGCGAAGGTCGTCGTTTGCGCCCCGCTCCCGTCGTCGTTGCGGTAAGCCGTGACGCCGGCCTCGAAGAACAGCTCCGACCCGCCGACCGTCCGCTTGACGTAGGTCACGTCCTGCTGCGGGACCGCCGTGCCGAACTCGCCACGCCGGATGGCCACCTGCTTGAGGCGGCCGGCGGCGTCACCCGCCGTCGTCTCCGTGGCCGTGGTCGTCAACCCGAACGTCCAGGTCGTCACCAGCCCGGTGGCATCAGCCAGATACTGGTAGTCACCGTACTGGTTGTTCAGCAGGTCGGTATACGCCTCGTCGTAGCCGGTCACGGCCGACGGGTTGGCCGCCAGGATCACCCGCCCGCCCGCGTCGTATCGGTAGAAGGTCCGCCACTCCTGGCCGGTCGCCGTGTCTTTGAACACCCGCAGCATCACCTGGCGGGCTGCGTTGGTGTAGACGATGTTCTGGTTGCCGTCCGGCAGCGTCTCCACCGTCTTGACGACCCAAGCGTTGAGATCCCCGGGAGGGGCCAACGCCTCGTTCACCGTGTAGCTGAAGGTGAATTGGCCTCGCCCGCCGGTGCCATCGTCCCCGGCCCCGGCGGCGATTTCCTTGGTGACGCGGAACTGGTCGTCGTACTCGAAGTAGTGATCGGCATACGGGGCGATCTGAGCGTCGGTCGCCGACTCAAGGTTGGCCACGTTGGCCGCCAGCCGGGCGTAGGCTTGGGGCGTGAAGACGAACTTCAACCCGCCTTCGTAGCCGTTGCTCTCCCCGGCCACGTAGTAGCGGTAATAGCTGGTCTCCAGGACGGCGTCCGCGGCGTCCTTGACCACGACCTTCTTCAGGTCGCCGGCGCTGCCGTGCGGCTCGACGCCGTCGTAGTAGAC
>JBDNDE010000069.1:0-17231 GCA_046719305.1 Gemmataceae bacterium
CGTTGGGCCTGGGCTACTGAAAGCCCCAAAGCGGCTTGGAGGATTTTTTCGAGTCCGGCGGGTGAGAGTCGAACGGTCACACCGGGGGTACGCGTGAGGTGATCCAGGACGAGTTCTAGCTCGGGCAGAGTCGGAGGTGGTAAGGTCAAGATGACGGCATCATCGCGTAATTCATCGGGTATCCGGGAGCGAGGCGTCAAGACCAACAGCGATTTTTTGCAGTACTTCATCCGCGACGCCAGGTTGCGTAGTTTGCGACGCACCGGACCTATATTCCAGCAGTCATGAAAATCTTTCAAAACAAAGAGAACATCGCCTTCCAGTCGGTCGGCCTGCTCCAAGGCATGCAAAGGATCTCGGGCGGATGGTATCCCCACACATGTCGTCAACGCTTGGAACCCTTCGGCACTATCCCACATCAGACATCCACGCGGTGGATTATAGCTCTGGGCGATGGCCCGAATCGCTGCGAGGACACGGTCCTCCTCAGAAGAGACGATCACAAGAAGGGTACAGCGGGCACGCAGGTAGAGATCGAGTTGTTGCTCGAAGGTCATGGTCGGTTCTCGCTGGGGCGTCGTCCCAAAATCCAGACATCTCCTTCTAAGGCACGAATGCGAGTCTGGAAAACCAGAGCATTTTGCATCCATTGGATCCCTTTTCCTGCTACCGCCAAAGGTGCTTCTGTACCGCCTACAACCTTGGCCGCCAGGAACACTTCAATTTCGTCCACCCAGTTGCCGTCAAAAAATGCACCAAGAACGCCGGCCCCACCTTCCACCAACACATTGGTAAATCGTCGACGGCCCAGTTCCGCCAGCAAGCCGGGCAAGTCCGTATTGAGTACCTCGCAGCCAGCTGCGCGCCACTCGGGGTTCGGCTGAGAGCTGACAATCAGCGTCGGCACTTCTCGCGCTGTGCGCACTACTTGTGCCGTGGCTGGCAATCGGCCTCGACGATCCAGAATGATGCGTGTGGCGGTCCGGGGGCCCGGAGGGCGGGCAGTAAGTGCGGGGTCATCCGCAAGGGCGGTACCGCTGCCCACAAGGATAGCGTCCACCTGACCGCGTCGCCGATGCACTTCAGCGCGTGAAGCGGGGTTACTGATCCAACGGGAATCCCCGGTGGAAGTCGCGATGCGTCCGTCCAGGGTCATCGCCCACTTGGCGATGATCCACGGCCGGCTTTTGCTCAAGAGCGTACAATACGGAGCGTTGAGTTCTCTAGCCTGTTGTTGGCACACGCCAACGCTGACCTCGATGCCGGCTTGACGCAATTCAAGCAAACCACCGCCGGCGACGCGTGGAAAGGGGTCAGTCATGGCGACAACCACACGAGCAATACCCGCTGAGCGCACTGCCTGCGTACAAGGCGGCGTCTTGCCGAAATGGCAGCAAGGCTCCAGAGTAACGTAAAGTGTAGCTCCGCGGGCAGCAGAGCCGGCCTGTTGCAGAGCGATCACTTCAGCATGCGGGCCACCGAAGCGCTCGTGCCAACCTTCAGCGATCAGACGGTTATGATGAACGACAACGGCTCCCACCATCGGGTTGGGTTCGACCGCCCCACGTCCACGTAGAGCCAGACGCAAGGCGCGATTCATCCACTGCTCATCCCTCGCTTGAGGCGTCATCGGGGGCCGGCTCCGCATTGAGCGTCTCGTCGCGGGCGATGCGAGCCACCGACGAGACGATATCTCCCTCCTTGAGATTTACTAATCGAACCCCCTGTGTGTTTCGGCCCGTCACCCGAATCTGATTAACATGAATTCGCGTCACCATTCCTCCAGCCGAAATCAGCATCACATCGTCATCGCTCCGCACGGCGACGACGCCTACCACTGGGCCGTTACGTTCGGTTGTGCGAATGTCGCGAATCCCCTTGCCGCCGCGGCGCTGTTTGCGGTAGTACATGCCACTGCGCGGCTCATCGCCTTCGTGGTCCTCGCTGCTTTCTGGGCCGGGGACTTCGCCAGCCGGCTCCTCAACGGCCTCCTCTTCACTTACATCCCCCGCTTGATTAGCTCCAAACGGCGTACATTTACCATAGCCGTTAGCACAGACGCTAAGGAGCATAGCATCGAGAGCGGTGACCACCACGCCGACGACTTCATCCTCGCCTACCAGGGTGATGCCTTTGACGCCATAGGTGCCGCGTCCCATCGGGCGGGCATCGGCTTCATCGAAGCGAATGGCCATGCCTCGACGAGTAGAGAGCACGACCTCATCGCCCGGACGGACCATCACCACACCGATGAGGCTGTCGCCTTGCTCCAGGGCGATACCGATGATGCCCCCCTTTTTGGGTCGGCAGTACTGGTCCAGGCTGGTCTTCTTTACCAGACCGCGTTTCGTGGCCATCAACAAGTGCAGGCCTTCCGCGGCGACCGCTTGAGCATCGAGATGGCGAACAGGAATCACGCTGGAGATATGTTCGTCGGGCCGAAGTTCAAGAACTTGATTGATGTGACGCCCACTGCCGGTGCGAGTGCCCTCGGGAATGTCGATCACCCGCAGCCAGTAGAGTTGGCCCATGTTGGTGACCAACAACAGGTAGGCATGCGTGCTGGCGACGAAAAAATGCTCAATAAAGTCTTCTTCGCGGGTACAGCCACCACTCACGCCTCGACCGCCACGATTTTGTGCTCGATAGGTATTCAGAGGCAAACGTTTGATGTAGCCGAGATTGCTCAGCGTAACGACTTGTTCTTCCTCAGGGATCAGGTCCAGCCGTGTGAGGTGGGCCGTGTCGCCGGTAATCTCAGTGAGGCGGGGGGTGCCGAAGCGTTCACGCAAATCTATCAAGTCCTTCTTGATAAGATCGACGATCGCCTGCTCGTTAGCTAGGATCGCCTCATAGGTGCGGATCTTGTCGCGTAGGTCGACATACTCCCGCACCACTTCGTCACGTTGCAGCCGAGCCAGTTGCCCTAACTGCATCCGCACCACTGCTTCGGCCTGGGCTTCGGTCATGTAATACTCCGCAGACCGGCCGATCTCGCGCACGAGGGCCTCGAAGTTGGCCTGACCCAGGGCGCGTTCCAGCAACGCCGCTGCAACTGTCATCTGCTGTAGTGCTTCCTTGGCCGCTTCGCGGCTTTCGGCCTCACGGCAAATGCGGATCACCTCGTCGAGATTGGAGACGGCAATCAGTTGGCCTTCAAGGACGTGGGAGCGTTTTTTGGCCTCGCGAGAGAGAAACTCGGTGCGTCGGCGAATCACTTCCTTGCGGTGTCGAAGGAATTCTTCAAGCATCTGCTTGAGAGTGAGGACACGGGGTTGATTGTCCACCAGAGCAAGCAAGATGATGCTAACGGTCTTTTCCAGCGGGGAGAACTGGTAGAGTTGATTGAGGATCAATTCGGGGTTTACCTCTTTACCTTGCTTGAGGTAAACAACGATCTTGACGGGATCTCCTTTGCGTTCGCTGGATTCGTCCCGCACGTCGCGGATGCCTTTGATGCGTTCCTCGTTCACCAGATTGGCAATCGCCTCCGTTAATCGGTTGCCCGTCTGTTGGTAGGGTATCTCGCGGATGATGATGCAGCGTTCGCGGCCCTCTTCGACGATCTCCGCACGCGCCCGTAAGGTAATTTTGCCACGCCCGGTCGTATAACCATCCAAAATGCCCTGTCGACCGTGGATGACGCCACCCGTGGGGAAGTCGGGACCGGGCAAATACTCCATCAACTGGGGGATGGTAGCGTCGGGGTGATCCAGCAAGTAGATCAAAGCGTTACACACCTCGCCCAGGTTGTGTGGCGGAATGTCGGTCGCCATGCCCACTGCGATACCGTCAGAGCCGTTGACCAACAGGTTGGGAAATTTGCACGGCAAGACGATCGGTTCGCGATGCTTGGCGTCATAGCTGTCCATCAGGTCAACGGTATCGCGTTCCAGATCTTCGAGCATTTCGGCAGCTACCGCGGTCAGTCGCGCTTCGGTGTAGCGCATGGCGGCAGCAGGCATGCCGGCTCGCGAGCCGAAGTTTCCTTGCGGAAAGACCAACGGGGCACGCATGTTCCACGATTGCGCCATGCGAACCAAAGTGGGATAAATCGCTTGCTCACCGTGCGGGTGATACCGCTTCATCGTTTCACCGACGATTCCCGCACATTTGCTTGTCGCAGCGTTCGGCCCCAGGTTTAGATCATTCATGGCCACTAAGATGCGTCGCTGTGAGGGTTTCAGGCCATCCCGCACATCGGGCAGAGCGCGGCTAATAATCACGCTCATGGCATAAGTCAGGTAGCTATCGCGCATCTCGTCGGCGATGTTGAGCAACTGGATCGAACCGTTGCTGGCGGTCCCATTGCTCTCGGGCGGGGTATCTCCTGGGGGTAGGTCACTAGACACGTGTGTTCTCTCCTGGCCTTGTTGCCGGCATTGCTTATTAGACTTATTTTATCAGAACCAAGGGCCGGGAACCATCTTGGTCGGTGCCTCGTCGAAGGAGGCGATGGTCCCTAGTCCCCCGAGGAGACACAATCGATGCGTCTGATTTGCACCCTCTCATTGCTTAGCTTGGCCTTGCTCTGCGGTGTCGCTCTCGCGGCCGATGAAACCCCCGCAGCCCAGAAGACACGCAAGCTGCTCAAGACGAAGATCAAAGACATCTCCTGGAAGGACACGCGTTTGGAAGATGCCGTCAACGAACTCAAGGAGGAGGTGCGGGGCCTCTTCATTCAGCTGGATCGCAAGGGGGGAGTCTCGGCCAACTCCAAAGTCAACCTGAAACTCAAGGACAAGAGCGTCGAGGAGATTCTCAACAGTATCTGCGACAATCTGGGCGGCAAAGGCTGGTATGTCCGCTCCAAGAAGGGCGATACTTATGATGGCAACATCTTCATCGTTGTGGGCAAGGCCCGGGGTACTGAGGAGCCGAAGAAAGAGTGAGTTGGTTCAGTGAGGCCGTCGGTTCGCTGTCGGCCCAGTTTGGCTTAGCCTTGCCGTCGGTGCCGGTGATCTTATCTTCCGGCACCCCGTTTCCCGATCCCCATCTCGCGGACGAGGACGGGCTAGTGGCCCTGGGGGGCGACCTCAGCGTTGAGCGACTCTTGGCCGCTTACTCGTCGGGGATCTTTCCGTGGTATGACGAAGAGTCACCGATTTTGTGGTGGTCGCCGGGCCACCGCGCCATATTCGATCTGCAGACGTTTCGTCCCCCCTCGCGGTTGGCCCGCACCATACGCCAGCGGGGATTTACGTTTCGCATCAACAGTTCGTTTCGCGAAGTGATTCAGGCGTGCAGTCAGCGAGACGAGGGCACCTGGATCACTCCCGAACTGATCCGGGCTTACGAGCATCTTCATCTTCGGGGCTACGCTCACTGTCTGGAAACTTGGCAAAACGACTCTTTGGTGGGCGGCATCTACGGTGTGGCACTGGGCGGTCTTTTCGCTGGCGAGTCGATGTTCAGCAGGGTCAGCGATGCCAGCAAAGCGGCGTTGTGTCAACTAATCGAGCATCTGCGAATGAGAGGGTATCAGTTGTTTGACATCCAGGTAATAAACAATCACACGGCTTCACTCGGAGCCATCGAGATTCCCCGTGCCGAATATCTCAAACGTCTGCGGCTTGCCCTCCAACAGCCTATTACCTTTTGTGTGTGACCCCTTGGCCATCCTCGCCGATCAGCGTTTGTTCCCCTGTCGCATGCTCGAAGTAGATTCCAACCGGCTTGTGTTGCTGGCGGATCGTGCAGACCAGCGAGGGCGTTTGCTGTCTTGACCACGCTAAGGAGTCCCTCTACCAATGGCCCGTCTGGCCGAATCGGAGCCGACGAGTTAGACTAAGTCCAACGCGGATGGAAAGTGACACTGATGATGCGAAAAAGTCGCACGACGGATAACCCTGTGGACCATGCACGGATTGAAGCCGCTGTCCGTGAAATCCTCTATGCCGTGGGCGAAGACCCTGATCGCGAGGGCCTGCAAGAGACGCCGGCTCGCGTGGCTCGGATGTACGCCGAGATTTTCTCAGGGTTGCATTTCGACGCGGCAGCCGTGTTACGCAAGACCTTCACCCAGAAGTACGACGAGGTGGTTCTGGTCCGCGATATCCGCTTTTCGTCGATGTGTGAGCATCATCTGTTACCTTTTTTTGGCAAAGCACACATTGCCTACCTGCCCAACGGCAAGATCGTCGGGCTGAGCAAGTTGGCCCGAGTTGTCGATGCCGTTGCGCGACGACCCCAAGTACAAGAACGAATCACGGAACAAGTCGCGGATCTTCTGGTGCAGGAGTTACAGCCGAGGGGAGCGGCGGTGGTGATCGAAGCGACACATACTTGTATGACCATTCGTGGAGTACGTAAACCAGATAGCCTCTGCACCACCAGCGCAATGCGCGGTTATTTCCGTGACAGCTCCACCTCCCGCGCCGAGGTCATGGCCCTGATCTATGGCGGCAAAAACTGAGCCTGGTCCGCCTGTTAGCTCGGCTCTAGACTAAATTATATGACTTGCCTCGGAGCCGAGCGGCAATGGAGCCAGCGACCCGGAAAAATCTGCATGATGACCTGCGCGGCATCCTGCGTGGTGAATTGCTGTTTGATGATTGTTCGCGGATGCTCTACGCTAGCGACGCCTCGCTGTTTCAAGTCGAGCCGGCCGGTGTGGTGGTTCCTCGCGACGAAGAAGATCTGATTCACCTGGTCCGCTATGCCGCCGATCATGATCTATCGCTGACGGCACGCGGCGCGGGGACCGGCTATGCGGGAGAATCGTTGACTACGGGATTGGTAGTCGATCTGAGTGTACATTTTCGTTCAATACTGGAAATCGGTAGCGATACCATTCGCGCTCAGGCAGGTGTCCCCTGGCGTGCATTGGAGGCGGCCTTGGCTGTGGGTGGTCGTCGTTTGGCTCCTGATTTGGAAAACCCCGAGGCAACTCTGGGTGGCGTCCTGGCGACCAATGCTTCAGGACCACGGGCTTTGACACGCGGCACCGCACGCGATCAGGTCGAAAGCCTGGGAGTAATTCTCGACTCAGGCGAACGGGTCACCCTCAGCCGGATGTCCCGTTGGCCCGATGCCACCAGTGGACGCTTGCAAGACATCATCACCTCTACGGTGACCGTTCTGGAACAGAACGCCTCTTTGATTCAGACCCATCGGCCACGCGTGCCCTTGGATCGCTGCGGTTACGCACTGCACGATGTCTTGGGGCCGTTGCATCTCGATTTGGCTCGGCTGGTGGTGGGCAGCGAAGGCACCCTGGGATTGATTACCGAAGCGACGCTGCGCACCGTACCACGCGCGGAGGATCGCGCGGTGGTCTTATTCGCCTTTGCCCGCATGGATCCAGCGTTGCGAGCTGCTCGACTCGCACTTTCGACTGGCCCATCAGCCTGTGAGATTCTCGATCGCCGCCTGGTTCGTCTGGCACAAGGAGAAACTGCTCTGGCGGAATTAATTCCCGAAGGAGCCGAAGTTGTACTCCTTGTTGAGTACGAATCGTTTACAGTCGGACTGGCCAGCGAGCAAGGCCGCAATCTGATTGATTGGATCGCCCGAGGAGAACGATTGGCGGTGTGGAGTTCCCTCGCCACTCAGGAGCAAACCTGTGACCTTTTTTGGCAACTTCGTCAAGCCGGCCGGCGTAGTTTGGCTATGGTGCGTGGGGGGACTCGTCCGGTTCCAATTGTCGATGATTTGGCCGTGCCTAGCGAAGAACTAACGGCCTACTTGCCACGCGTTCAGGACATGCTTCGGCGGTTGGAGATCTCGGCCTGCTTTCTCATCAGTGTCGGAACGGGACAAGTGCAGATGTTTCCGTTTTTGAATCTTCAAAATCCTTCCGACCGAGAAAAAATTTGGAAATTGGCTGATTCCTTGTATCCGCTGGTCTGGCAACATCAAGGCACCATCAGCTCTCGACAAGGAACCGGGATTGCCCGGATGCCCTGGCTGGGTCGCCAACTAGGACCGCTTGCTGCCGTTTATCGTGATATAAAAACAATTTTTGATCCACGATATATCTTCAATCCCGGAAAAATCGTCCCTCAACCCTCGCGTCCGCCGACTTGGCCCTTACGGCGTTACGAAGGGTTGCGTTCGTCGCCGACCTTACTTTGGGATAGCGTCGATGCCCGCCAGGCCGAGGTAAACGCTTGCACCGGATGCGGGGAATGTCGCACCCAAGCCAATGGCTCGCGCATGTGCCCGATTTTTCGGGTACACGCAGACGAGGCCGCCACACCGCGGGCCAAAGCAAATCTGCTGCGCTACCTACTGGATCCACAGACCGAGCCAGCCGCCTTGACCAGCGATGAGGCCCGCGAGATCGCTGATTTGTGTGTCAATTGCAAAATGTGTGCCAGTGAGTGCCCCTCTCGCGTGCAGATCCCGCGAATGATGCTCGAAACCAAGGCCGCCTATGTCGCCAAACATGGCCTGAGTCGCGATGACTGGGTCTTTGCCCGCACGGAAAACTTTGCCTGGCTGGGCAGCGCTGTTGCCCCAATCGCCAACCCTCTCATCTCGCACCCTCTGAGCCGTTGGTTACTCGAACGCCTCTTTGGTGTATCTCGTCAGAGACGATTACCCCGCTTCGCGCGGCAATCGTTTATGCGTCTGGCCCACCGCCGCGGTTGGACTCGCCAACCCACCGGCAAGCGGCCGCGAGTCGCCTATTTCGTTGATATCTTTGCCAATTACAACGACCCCCTCCTGGCCGAATGCGTTGTCGAGGTTCTCCACCACAACGGAGTCGAAGTCTACGTTCCTCCGGGACAGGTCGGCTGTGGCATGGCCCCTCTGGCCTACGGTGATGCCGATACAGCTCGGGAGGCTGTACGCCGTAATCTCCGAATCTTTGCCGATCTAGCGAGAGAAGGAACGACGATCGTGTGTTCCGAGCCAACGGCTGCTTTAATGCTCAAACAAGATGCACTCCTGCTTATTGATGATGCGGACGCCCTCCTCGTTGCTAGTCAAACCATCGAATGGACTAGCTTCCTGGCCCAATTGCTTGCTCAGGGTCGGCTTCGCACCGATTTCACGCCCTTGCGCGCTACGATCGGACACCATGTGCCCTGCCATCTCAAGGCCTTAGGAGGAGCGGTTGCCGGGCCGACGCTGTTGCGTCTGATCCCCGGGTTGCAAGTGCAAACCATCGATGTTTCTTGCAGCGGAATGGCCGGTACGTTTGGCTTCCGTGCCGACCGCTACGCCCTTTCCCTTCAGGCGGGTGGACCGATGCTCCGCGAACTCTCTCGGCCGCGGTACCTGTTTGGCTCCACCGAGTGTAGCGCGTGCCGTTTGCAGATGGAAGAGGGAACCGGCAAACGGACCCTACACCCGGCTCAGTATCTCGCTTTGGCCTATGGTCTGGTACCGCGAGTCGCCCAGCGCCTGCGTGAGCCGATTGCTTAGAAGCTGTTGCACTGAGACGCTCCAAAGATAACAAGAACGGGTCAGCTGGTGAGCAAGAGCGGCAAGCCGCTGCCGTATGAAGGAAAAAAACGCTCTTGCCTTTGAAGAGCCGCTTGCGGTAGGTTGCATTCTTATCAACCATACCCGGACCGCCATCGGCGGCCCCTTTCACGGAAGAAAGGGTTTGCTCCCGTGTCGTATTCTGCTCGCGATCTGGCTGTTCTTGTTCAGGGCACTCTCCACGGCGACGCCGACCGTGTCGTTTCTGCGGCCGGCCCTCTGCATGAAGCCGGCCCTGATATGATTTCTTTTCTCGAACACGAGCGTAACCTTCGTTGGGTCGAAGGCTGCCGGGCTGGCGTTCTTGTCGTACCTGAAGGGCTTGCAGAAAACCTCCTGCCGCGTGGGTTGACGCTGATCGAGGTCGCCGACCCCTTGCTGGCCTTCGTGAAAGTGGTCACGCAACTCCAAGGGCCGGCCCCGGCTCTTCCTGAGGGAATCTCCCCGCAGGCCAGTGTTCATCCCACCGCTTCTCTGGGCCCTGGTTGCCGGATACTTCCCTTTGCCGTGATTGGGCAAGGCGCGGTGTTAGGGGCCAATTGTGTCATCCACCCCGGAGCCGTGATCGGGGCGAACTGCATCCTCGGGGCTGACGTGATCGTCTACCCGCACGCCGTTTTATATGAGCGTACAAAGATTGGTAACCGGGTGATCATCCACGCCGGGGCCGTCCTCGGGGCAGATGGCTTTGGGTATCGCTTGCACCAAGGCAGGCACGTGAAAGTACCGCAACTGGGCTGCGTAGAGGTCGGCGATGAGGTCGAGATAGGGGCCAACGCCACCATCGACCGCGGCACCTTTCAGGCCACACGCATCGGAAACGGCACAAAAATTGATAACTTAGTTATGATTGCACATAATTGTTGCTTGGGTGAACATAATTTGATCGTTTCCCAAGTAGGTATCGCAGGTTCCACCACCACAGGAAATTACGTCGTAATGGCCGGTCAAGTCGGCGTAGCCGACCATGTGACCATCGGTGATGGTGTGCAGATTGCAGCGAGTTCAAAGGTGCCCAACGATGTGCCTGCCGGGGAGAAGTTGCTGGGCACGCCAGCGATGCCAGTGAGCGAGGCTCGCCGCATGTTGGTCAGTCTGCCCAAACTGCCTGAATTGATCAAAGATATGCGCGAAGTGAAAAAACGCTTGGGAATGCATCTCAAGGAGGCAGGATGATCCGCAAGCAGGAACCGGTCGCTCTGCTGGCAGGGGCAGGCCGCTTCCCTCTTGTCTTTGCCAGCAAAGCTCGCCAAGCAGGCCTCCAGGTCGTTGGCATCGGCATTAAAGATCATGCCGACCCTGCTTTGGCTTCTCTGTGTTGGAAATATTACGAGGTCGGTCCTTTTCAAATGGGTCGTATGATTCGGCTTGTTAAGTATGCTGGCGCGTCTCAAGTAGTGATGGCTGGTAAACTCCACAAAGCCGACTTGATGTATCGCCCTTGGCGTTGGCTGCACTGGTTGCCCGACTGGCGGACCCTGAGTTGGTATTATTTTCGCCACCGCCGCCGCGACAACAAAGATGACACCGTTCTCCTAAGTGTCATCGAAGAATGGGGACGTGATGGGTTGTCTTTTGCCTCGGCCCTGGATCTCTGCCCGGAGTTGCTCGTGAAACCTGGAGTGCTCACTCGCCGACCTCCCTCCGCTGCCGAACTGGCCGACATCGAGTTTGGCTGGACCCTGGCCAAGGCAATGGGGGGGTTGGATGTCGGCCAATCGGTGGTCATTAAAGACAAGGTCGCGGTGGCAGTCGAGGCGATCGAAGGCACCGATCGGGCTATCGCCCGCGCCGGCGAGTTGTGCCGCAAGGGCGGTTTCACAGTGGTCAAAGTGGCCAAACCCTCGCAAGACATGCGATTCGATGTACCAACCGTGGGCACCCAGACCATCGAAACCCTCGCGAAAGCTGGCGGAAAAGTCTTGGCCATCGAAGCCGAGAAAACCATCGTATTAGACCTAGCCGAAACGATTGCCCTGGCAGATAAGTTGGGGGTGAGCATCGTCTGTTTGTCAGGCGAGTCAGGCCGGAGCGAAACCTGCGAAAGTGCTTGAAACCCCTTTCGCACTGTGTAGGTTATATCTGCGAACCGCTCCCCTCGCTTGAGGTTCTCACCGGGCCAATTTGTCGTTATTGTCTTCATCTTCCGGACCCGGTGCTGTGTAGGGCTGCGCGGTTTCGGAGGATTTATCCATGTCTATCGTTTGTCCCCACTGTGGACATTCCATGAATGCCAAAGGCATTCGTCCCGGTAAATTCAAACCCAAATGCACCAAGTGTGGCCGTGTCTTTCTCCTGGAGGTGGGCGAAGGCCCGCAGCTAACAATCAAGACCAGTCTGCCGCCGGGTGAACCGCCCAAAGTCGCCTTCAACCCAGATGCTACTGAGCCCTCGCTGGCGACTGGCTCCCGCTTCAACCCGGAGCTGACCGAACCCTCTGTCCCTGCTGCCGTTGCTGCTACTGCTTCCGAGGCTACTGTGGCTCCCGAAGAAGCTTCCGCCTGGAACAATGCCGATTTTTCCGTTGCTGCCTCCGCTGTAGCTTCGACGGCTACACCAGCGGAGGTCTCCCCAGACTTGACCGTTGCTCTGGATCAAACCTCTGCCCCTGTTGCACGAGTCGATGGCGAGGCCACCGAATTCGACGCAGCTGCCTCCTCCGCATCCATGGCCGCTACCAAGGACAGCTCAAGGGATGAGAAAATGCCGGCCCAACTGGGTGGCTATCAGATAATCAAAGAGTTGGGGCGTGGCGGCATGGGCGCGGTCTATCTAGCGCGGCAAGTGAGTCTCGATCGCCCCGTTGCCCTCAAGGTCATGAATCCTCAATGGGCTAAGAACCCCAACTTCTTGGTCCGCTTCACTCGGGAGGCCTATGCTGCCGCTCAGTTAATCCATCACAATGTCGTTCAGGTGTATGACATAGGTGAAGATCACGGCATTCACTTCTTCAGCATGGAATTTGTCGAAGGCCAATCCTTGGGCGACCTGGTGAAGAAAGAGGGCAAGCTCGCTCCCGAGGTGGCGGCCGGATACATCCTCCAGGCGGCCCGCGGGTTGCAATTTGCCCATGAGCGTGGCATGATCCATCGCGATATCAAGCCGGATAATCTGATGCTCAACACTCAAGGCGTCGTCAAGGTTGCCGACCTGGGTCTGGTGCGGACCCCCGGCATGACTGACGAATCGGTCGGTGTGAGTGTTCCGGCGATGGAAGTTCCAGCCGCCCAGCTTCCCACCGGACGCAGCCTCTCTAGCTTGAGCGGTGTAACTCTGGCTGGCCAAGCGATGGGAACCCCTTCCTACATGGCCCCAGAGCAAGCCCGCGATGCTTCGGCAGTCGATGGCCGAGCCGACATCTATTCCTTGGGCTGCACCTTGTATGTGCTGTTGACCGGACAGCCGGTTTACAAGGGGCAAACCGCCATGGAGATTATGACTCGGCACGCGACGGCTGCGATACCCCGGCCAGAAGAGATCGTACCCGATGTGCCGCGGGCTCTGGGGGATATTGTCGAGCGGACCCTAGCGAAGCGACCCGAAGACCGTTACGCGGAGATGAGTGAATTGATCCAGGCGCTGGAAGATTTCCTTGGGCTTCAATCCCACAAGACCGCGACAAGTGAGCAACATGTACGCACCTTAGAAACATGTGTGAAAGACTTCGCTGGTTCGTCCCTGGCACGCATCCGCACCTTGGCTCTGCTGGGTTTTTCCGGGGTCTGTTGTATCCTCTTCGTCCTCTTGATGCTTACCTCCTGGTGGCGGGTCGGCACCTTCTTCTTCGCCTTGGGGGCCTCTACTCTGTTGTCTTATTTCCTGGTGCGTGGCTCAGCGGAACGCGGCTACCTTTTTCGCCGCACCCGTGATTTGCTCCTGAGTAGTTCTTGGCTCGACTGGCTGAAAATAGTTGGCGGTGTTTTCGTCTTTACTCTGATACTCTTCTTTCTGGGCCTGCTGGGACTGTGGCTTCTCGCGGTGGCTCTGGGGGTCGCTCTAGCCTTTGGCCTTTATCTGGGCCTAGATAAACGCATCGCAGATCAACGCCGTGAACCGCTTGCCAAGGCGGAAGCGATGTTGAAAACGTTACGTCTGCGCGGATTGAGCGAAGAAGCACTTCAAGAGTTCGTTGCCGATTTTGCTGGTGATTGCTGGGAAGAGTTCTTCGAGGAATTGTTTGGCTACGAAGCCAAACAGAAAATGCGGCCGCGATTCGCAGCCAAGCCGCGCAGCAGGCATGCAGCCTGGCGGGAGCCGATTGTAGCGTGGATCGACACTGTGCAAAAGGCACGGCAAGAAGCCCGCGAGAAAGCGCACCTACAGCGAATCGAACAAAAGAATCTTGAAGCCCAGGGCCTCTCAGCCAACGAGGCCAAAGCCCGCGCCGAACAGGTCGCTCAGGCGATGGTAGCGGCTGCCGCAGAGATCAAGAACGCTCCGGTAGCCTTAGAGCTAGAGCGAACCGTGGCCCCAGAGGCCTCAGAGGTAGTAGCGTCCAAAGTCAAGAAAGCACCGCCGCCCCGGCGAGTCAATGTAGCTCAGCTTATCCAAGTCGTCGAACAGCCACGCCCGACCGTCCCAGCCGTTGGCTTGCGTATGGATCGGCTCTTGGCTGCTCCCTTCGGTGGAGGGCCACGGCTCGTGCTGGCCTGCATTTTGCTCGTCTGTAGCGGCTTTTGGGCCTGGAGCAATAATCTAGTGCCTGGTAGCGACAGTCTCGATCAGAGCAACACTTGGATATCCAAGTATAATGAAGCGAAGAAGAAGGTAGGTGAAGTGCCGATGCTATCGTCGCTTCCAATTCCCGACTTAGTAAAGAAAAGCCTCTTTAGTGTGGGAGCTTTGGCCGCTGGCATCCTGCTACTGTGTTCCACCCTGTGGTTTAGCTGGAAGATCGGCCTGATGCAATACCTCGCCTCGGCCATACTTCTGCTAGGGCCGAGCTTGGGCTATTTGCCTGAATCGCTGATGGGTCTCGATCCGACTGATGTAAGCCTGATCGCAGGTGGCGTGGTGTCACTCTTGGGCTTGCTGTTTGGGCGCGACACCTAAGGCGGCCGATTCTTTTTTTTCGCCAGCGGTTTTTGCGTTCCTCGTCTTCGCGGTGAAGATCGCATGCAATCTTCCACCAGACGAGGAGCGCGACCATCACACCAACAGTAAGAATCCCGGCGCAACTCAGCCCAATCGGATCACCTGCCAAAAGATCATCCAAGAAACGACTAAAGACTCGAATCAAGCCTTCTCTCCACAGCCATCATCACGCAGAGGGAGTAGAGCTTGGTTGAGCGAGATTCTTCTTAGCGGATCGGTTCGAGTTTTTTTCGTGCTTCGATCACCCAGGCTTTCCATTTCTCACGGTGTTCTGTCGAGAGATGGGGGATGGCTTTCTCAATCTGCAACAAGCGTTGGCGGATCTTGTCTTCCTGAAAAAGAAAATTATGGCACCGAACAGCTTGTCCCAAGGCAATCACTGCTTCAATTTTGTTCTCATTTTCTTCGGCAATCTGATCATAGATTTGAATCGCCTCTGCATATTTTCCGGCCTCATAGAGACAAGAACTGAGCATCCAGGGAATCTCGGCTCGTTGAGCCGGGCTAAGGTGATTTTTCCCCTTCTCCGTTCGAACAAACTTATAAAGTCCTTCGAGTTCCGTAGCCGACTTTTGCAAGTACAAGCGGTAGCGTTCTTCGTGATGCCGCTTCGACTCAGGAGTTAGCGAAGATTTGGTTGACTCGGTCAATTCCGCAGAGGCGACCCGGCGATAAACGTCAGCCAGCATAAAACGTAAGCGAGTGTAGTTGGGTGTACTACGATACGCGGGATCGTCGTTGAATCGCGTCAACCAACTCTCCAAGTAAAACATCACCCGCGAATAATCCCGTCGCACATACAACAGATTTGCCAAGGCATACAACGACTCCGCCTTAATCTCAGCGTCCGACTCCCAGGCTAGATTGTTGACATTGGCCACCAAACCGGCCTCGGCATCTTCCAGGCGTTGGTCTTCCAAATCGTACATAGCAACGCGATAACGAGCATGTGCAACAAAACGGCGATTATATTTCATGCAATCGTGATACATTTCGATTGCTTTTTTCTTCTCGCCCTTCTCGCGATAGTATTCACCCAAGCGATAGTTCGCCTCACTCAGTAGGTCGGGGTTGGCCGGAAGTGTCCGCATGCGAAACAATGCCGAGGCCCCTTTCTCCCGATCGTCGGCAGCAAAATACGCCAAGGCCGACTGAAAATAACGCTCCGCCTGAATCTCTGGGGCAAGTTCTGGAACCTGGGCGGCTTGATCAAAGCGAGCGCCGGCCTCGCGCAGGAGGGAATTACTCCGTTCGATCTCCTCCAAGCCGGGTGATTTTTTCAACGCTTGCCCCCAAAGCAAGGCCGCCTCCGCGCGGGCCAGCAATGCCATCTCCGGGGAGATGAGCCGCTCTTGAGGCGTCACGAGCTTGTAGAGCAGATCAAAACGTTCGGCCTGTTGAAAAGCCGAGCGTGCCCGCTCGAAGGTACGCAAGACCGTGGGTAGATCCACATGGGGGTTTTTCCACCTCACCCCGGACTTCAGATGCTCCACACTGCGATTCAAGGCGTCCAAGGCCGGTTCCAAGGCAGGCTCATCGAGGTAGGCATCCGCCAAGGCGATAGCGGCCGCGGTATATTCCGCTGTTTTGGGGTTGGACAAACAGGCTTGCCACGTACGGATGGCTTCCTCACGTCGTTCCAAGCCGCGAAAACATACTCCTAGCTGATAACGAGCCAAGTTTGCCTCGGCAGGCAGGTGCCGGGTATCGGCCAATGCGGCCTGATATTGTAGAGCGGCTTCGGCCCAGTTTTTTTCCTCTTGATGGGAACGAGCACGTAAAAGCCGAGCTTGTTGAAGGATTTCCACCGGGGCGCGATCATCGATCTTCTCTAGGGATTTACGCGCTTCGCGTGGTTGGCCCATCTTTAAAAGAATTTCACCGCCTTGCAGTTTGGCCAAGTTTGCTTGGGTCTCGGTGAGTTCTTCGGCGTTGCGGAGTTTGAGGTTGGCTGCGAGGGCTTCCTTCCATTTAGGCGGTGTCATTCGTAAGTATACATCTGTAAGAAGAGTGAATGCTTCTACTTTGCTATCAGCATGAGCGGCAGCACTTTCCAGGTAGGCGGCGACATGGTGCAATTCCATACCCGTCTGAAGGCCGGCGCGAGCAAGACGATATTCCAGCTTGGGCCGATCGACTTCCGAAACCCCGATTCGTAATGCCTGATCGAGATACGCCCGCGCATGTCCCCAATGTTCACTCTGTAGACCTGTCTTTTCTGCTAACTTCAGATGAATCGAACCAGTCAAAAATGCAGCTTCCCCCGCAAAATCGGGAATCTTTTGACTCGCCTGTACTGCTCGCATCGCCAGTTTTAACGCATACTCGAGATTGCCATCAGCTTTATCCACGGCTGCCCGAGCTAGGGCTAAATCTCGTTTGGTGAGTCGGGCCGGTGACTCTGGCCAAATCGGACGTCCGAACCAAGCAGCTGCTAAACAGGCCATTCCAAGCATAAACAATGGAACATGCCAAATCGGCCGCTTCGGAGGCGCGGCGTTTGTAGTAGCAGTTTCGACAGCCATGATGCGGCAACCTCCAGAGAAACGAGCTACAAAGAGTAGCTGTCTTTCCATCGCAAAACCGGCTGCGGGGGTCAAGGTGAACTCCGATCGCAATCTGTGGTGGGCTACCTTGGAAGAAAATCGCTTGTGTCAGGAGCTGAAAAAGAGGTATGAGATGCTCGCTGTTCTCACCAGAGA
>JBDNDE010000007.1:0-33613 GCA_046719305.1 Gemmataceae bacterium
GGCTTCGCCACGACTGTTCCAAAGCGGTCAGCACTCCGCTGATTTTTACGCGCGGATGTGGCAGACGATATCCGCTGGCCAAAGCTGGCAGGGCGAGATTGTCAACCGCCGCAAAGACGGCAACACCTACACCGAGTCGCTGACGATTTCGCCCATCGCAGACACCCAGGGGCGCATCACCCACTTCGTGGCGATTTATCGGGATCTGACCCAGCATCGCCAGCTGGAAAAACAGTTGCTCCAGGCCCAAAAAATGCAATCGATCGGTACTCTGGCCGGCGGGGTTGCTCACGAGTTCAACAATCTGCTAGCTGGCATCAACGGCTATGCTTCGTTGGGGTTACGCGAGCCGAACCTGTCGCCCGTACTGCAAGATTTTTTTCGCAACATCGTCGATCTGTCGGAGCGTGCTGCCGGACTGACGCGCCAACTGTTGGCGTTTGCCCGCAAACCGGCCCTGTCGAGGCAACCAACGCTACTCAACGAGGTAGTGGCCAACACGGTGGAACTGGTGCGGCGGAGCATGCATTACGAGGTCCACTACAGCCCTTGCCCCTGTACAAACGACGCATCGGGCGAGGCTAGTGCTTTAGTGGTGGAGGCTGATGCCAACCAATTGCAGCAAGCCTTGGTGAACCTGGGGTTGAATGCCCGAGATGCGATTTTGCAGCGTAGTCAGCCGGTGCCACCAGGTGAGCCAGCCTTGGAATTTGTGGTTCAGCACGAAATCCTCAATGAGCCACGCGCTGGGTTCCCCGCTCCGGTACCCCCAGGGGATTATGCGGTCATTCGGGTAATCGATCGAGGCATTGGCATGGCTCCCGAAGTCTTGTCTCAAGCAATCGACCCCTTCTTCACTACCAAGGAAGTCGGTCAAGGCACCGGCCTAGGGCTGCCCATGGTCTTTGGTATCGTCCAAGGCCACCAGGGCTTCCTGCAACTCGAAAGCGAACTGGGCCGCGGTACAACAGCCCATCTTTATTTGCCGCGTTGGCAAGAATCAGGTCCGCTGCCAACCAGCAAAAAAACTGCCCCCTTGTCCGAACCGGAAATGCAAGTTAGCCGCTCCATCGTGGTCATTGACGATGAACAGTCGGTCCTCGATGTCGTCCGACGCGTCCTAGAGATAGCCGGTCACTACGTGCAGTGCTATACCTCGGTCAAGAACTATCTACAGCAACAGACCAACCATCCGATCAAGCCGGATCTGATTATCCTCGATTTGTTGATGCCCCGAGAAGAGCCGCTGACCAATTTGTGTATGCTGCGGGAGCGATTCCCCGAGGTGCCGATCCTGCTGTGTACCGGGCAAGCCGAACCACTGCCAGCCAAGGAGCTTCAGCGACACCAAACCAGTTTGCTTCGCAAGCCGTTTCGCATGAGGGAATTGTGGCAAGCGGTACAAACGGCTCTGCAGATTCCGACGACCACCTCGTCTACCAGTACACTCTTCTAATCTGGTCAACCAGTTGCTAGGATGATCTATACATCAAGGTCCAAGACGCGGAGTACAACCCGTGAGGGACACGGTATCTGAGCCTGAACCTTCTTTAGATGATCTTAACAGTTCCCAACCCGAGCGTCGCCTTAAAGTGCTAGGGTTTTTCGCTCTTTGTGGTCTGCCAAACCTCGCTGTACTCCCCCGAGTCGCCGCCCTTCTGAATGACCCCCATGCCGCCGTTCGGCATCTAGCCGCTTCGGTTCTGGCCGAACAAGGCCCTAAGGCGCGTAGCTGTGTGCCGGCCCTGCTTGGCGTAGTGAAACATGCCGACGACCTGCTACGTCGCCGGGTCTGCTGGGCCTTGGGGGAGATTGGCCCCGATGCCCGCGGTGCTGTTGCCGCTCTGGTCGATCGCTTGCAGAACGATACCTGCTTAGCCGTGCGACGCTATGCCGCTGCCGCTCTGGGGGAAATCGGCGCACCTACCGCAATCAGCCCGTTGATCGAAACCCTCCAAACCGAGGATGACCGGCTGCGGGCCATTGCAGCGGCCGCCTTGAAGCGTCTGGGCCGTCGAGCCGTGCCTCGACTACAAGAAGCGCTCAAGCATTCCCATGCTCGAATTCGACTCCTTGCCGTCCGTCTTTTGTCTCAATGCGATCAACGCGAACTGGTTCTGGACGCCCTGGCTGCTTTGCACCAGGACGCTGATCCCCAGGTTCGACAAGCCGTTAAGGAAGCTTTGCAAGTCAAGCCAGCTTAACCCAGATACCAGCCCAAGGCCACTCCCGCTGCGATACCTAGGCCCGTCCCCAGCAAGCTCAGCAGGAGCCATGCCAGCCCAGCCGATGAGGTTGAGTAGCGCAGCGGCTGCAACACGGGAGCTGGTTGCACGAGACGAAGGCATTCGGCTACCACGCTGTAAGCCTGGTCGTTACTGCTGCCCGGCTCGCCGATGACTCCTTGCAAGCAGGCCGCCGGATAGGCCGGATCGTATTCGATGGCCACAGGAAGGACATAGCCCTCCAGAGAGCGGCGAAAGCGTTGCACCTCGGGGCTGTTAGCCGGCAAGCCCGGCGGCAGCGTCAGCAATAAGCCGTGAAACTGGAATTCGGGCCGCTCGACGTGTTCGGTCTGGACGGCATTGAGCAAGTCGGGCAAGGTTCGTAGCGCTAAGGGTTCTAGGCGCGTGACGAGCAGTGCTTCCTCGCAAGCCCCAAGCAACGCGGTGTGGTGGCCTCGCAGGCTAGGGGAATCGACCACGGCCAAATGATAGCGTTGGTCGATCTGGCTAGCACGGGTCAAGCTAGCCAGACGCACCGCAGTGGCATCGGCGGGATCATTACCGACCTGGGGCCAGAACAAATCAACACCTGCTACAGCATCCGACCAGAAGCGGCCCGACCAATCGCCCAGTTGTTGCACCTGACCGCTGTCGGGAGGATGAGCCAGGGCAGCCCCCATCGGCCCTGCAGGGTCCAGATCGATCAGCAGCACGCGGCCGGTTTCGGCGGCGCGAGCGGCGAGGTTCAAGGCTGCGGTAGTTTTCCCAACCCCACCTTTTTGGCCGGTAATCAATAACGAACGCATGGATGTTATCTCCGCAGAATCAAGCTATATCTTTATTTGTTGGTAAGCGCGACCCGTCCGAGCCGCTCCGCTAGTTCCTCGGCCACCAAAGTGTAAGCATCGCGAGCAGGTCCATCAGGAAGCGGGTCGTTAGGGTGCTGCGGCCAGAGCCGGAAGGCGGGATCCTCGGGAATCTCAACGCGCAAAAACAGTTCACCGTCCATGCGGCGCAGCTCTTGGCACAGGAGGCGTTGCAGTGGGTCGGTCTCGTCGTATTGGGTCAGCAGCAGCCCTTGAAACTCCAGCTGACGGCGACGTTGCAATGCCAGCGTCAGCAGTTTAGAGGCCAGCCCAAGGGTACGCAAGGAAGCGAGATCGGCGGTACTGGTCAGCACCACGCCGCTGGCCCGATCGAGACAGGCCAACGCTTGCGGATCATGCAACGGTGGGCAATCCATCAGCACGAGATCAAAGTCGTCGGGATCAAAATGGGGGCCCGTCAGGCAGAGATTCTGCTGATCTTGACTCACCAGCAGACTCATAGCACGCGTTGGATCAGCGTCGAGCAATCCAACTCGCCAGCCTGATGTCGCGTACAGCGTTCCTAGGGCCAGGGTTGTCATTGTTCGGCCTGTCCCGCCTTTGTGGCCGGTGATCGCCAACAGCGGCGTCGTCATTGTTATCTCCAATCAAATTGCTCCAGGATAGACTCCACGGTTGCCCCCTCTTTGGCGACCATGGCTACGGGGCAAACCGGATCCAGACTGTCCTTCGGACGTGTTTCCTCCTGCTGGGTGGAATCCTCTTTGGTCCAGTCCATCACGAGGTTCATCGTAGGATGAGTGGTACTAGTAGTGAAACCATAATGGTGTAACAAATCCGCATCTGTTGGACGCGGTTTGCGTCCTCGACGTAGGGCCGTTAGGGCGGCCAGGATGGGGTCCAAACGAGAAAGATCGCGTTCCAGGGCGAGACGATCTTCACGCGAGAGTTGCTTCACGGCAGGCTCCGGTAACAGGGTGCGTAATTGGCCCAGCCACTCCGCAGGCGAGGGGCGTTCGGCCGGTTCTTTTCGCAACAAGGGGGAAATTAACTCTGTCAGTGGGGGCGGCAAAGCATCCATCGGCGGACGCTCCCGCAAATGACATCGGGCCAATTGCTCGGCCGTGCCCAAAAACGGTAGCTGCCCAGTCGCCGCTTCGAACAAGACCACACCCAGCGAGTACCAATCGCTAGCCGGCACTGCTTTGCTCAAGAACATCTCCGGGGCCATGTAGGCTGGCGAACCGGACAGCCCCATCAGCGCCCCTCCGACTCGTGCCGCACTGGTCAGCCGAGCCAGCCCAAAATCGGCTAGTTTGATCGCCGGCAAAGCGCGCCCCGGTTGTGGCGTGGCGGTAAACAGGATGTTCTCCGGCTTGAGGTCGCGGTGGACGATCCCCAAGGCCTGGGCTGCTTCTAATGCACTGCCCAGTTGTCGGCCCAGGCGCAACACTTCAACCAATGGCAAGCCAACCCCGGCACGTCGAGCGCGAGAGATCACTGGCCGCAGCGTGCCGCCGGGGCAATATTCCATCATCAGGTAACGCGTGCCCGAGTCTGCTTCGAGCAGATTGATGGCCCGCACGATATGCGGATGCTTTAGCCGTAACAGCACATTGAGTTCGCGATAGAAGGCTCGCGGTTTCAGATTGACCGCATGAAATCGTTTGATAGCGATCGGACCTTCCGAATCGTCGGCATGCCACACGGTGGCAAACGCCCCCTGACCTAGGAAAGCCCGCACCTTGTAGCGCGTTCCCAGGTCCTGGGCCATCTGCTCACGCAACTTGGTTAGATCGGCCGCGGACAACCGAACTTCACCGGTGATCCAAGATCCGTTTGAAGTGCTCATCCGTTACTCGTGCTGTAATCTCGTTCCAAGGCGCTGACAATCTCCTCGTGTTTCTTGCCCTGATCCAGTAGGCGTTCGGCCGTCTGTATCCGAGCGGGCAGCGTGAGCAGAAAACGATTGTGCGTCTCGCCTTTGGCTTTGGTCATCGTCTGCACAGCATCGAGATTCTGGCCCGAGAGGTGCGAAAACAGACCAGCCAGCAGCCCTGCCATCAGAGGATCACCCTCAGGAGCCTGTTTGCCGAGCAGATCGGCATACACGCAATCGGGGAGATCAACGAGGATCAAACCATGTTCATGATGGCTGTAGTCGATCTCAACGCGGCCCCAGCCGTGGCGGCTGAATGCCTCTGTCAGGCACGCCTCGAACAACGCCAGGGGAAACTCGCGCAATGGCCGACCGTAGAACTGCGTTAGTTCCCGCTCGAACGTGACGCCGAACTGACGGCCCCAGGTGCGGCCACAGGTGCGGAAGACGGTAGAGGCGGCCTCGCCACATTCCATAGCCAGGGCCTGATGCAAGCCCAGCAGGAAATCGCTGCTGAGGGCCAAGAGGCGTGTTCCAGCCCGATTGGTGGTCACTCCGGTACGCGTGTCGGTTTCGAGATAGTCATCGTTGTAGTAGTTGCAAAACGACAGAGCATCTTCGACAACACTGCTTTGCATGAGAGTTGCTCCTTTGTTTAGACGCTGGCAACGGCCGGTTCGGGGATGTCCGCCAACACCTCGGTGGTGCGGTTGAGGAACGGTGCGAGCAACTCAAACGATTCTTGCGAGAGCCGGGCTTCGCAGCTTTCGGTGAGCAATTCGTAGGTGTCGCGGATGAATTGGGGCGTGAGATCAACACCCGCCAGCATGGTTCGCAACCAGAACAAGAGCTTGTCCTCCAGCACCTTCACATCGTCCAGAATCATTGCTTGCACGATGTAGCGGAAGGTCAGTTGCACGTCGCGGTAGCCGCGTTCCCAGCCACGCAGGTGAAACTTTTCCATGTTGGGATAGCGCGGCTTGAGCTGGTCGATCACCCAGCGGACAATCTCGGCTTCTTGTTGCTCGGCCTGGGTTGCCGCCTTAAAACGCGCTGGCAACGAGTTGGTATAGTTAAGAATGTCGCGCATTTCTTCCTTGGTCAGAAAGCGCGAGTCACTACCATTGATGATTTGCTTGATGCGACGATTCATAAGTCCAATCTCCTGCACTATCTTTGCGAATGCGAAAACGAGTTACTCACCCCAACTGAAGCCGGAAAACACCGACTCCACCGACGCTTGCAAACCGACATCCACTGCCGCTCCCTCGCGGACTGGCCAGGCCGGTGCCTCGGGGCAGTTGTTCCAGTTGACCAGGCCGAAATAGGTACTCAGCGGTAACAAGCCACGCAACAGCCGCACATTTCCCCGCGAGTCGATGAGCGGTGAGGGGAACTTGGCCGGATCGTTGGCCCAATTCAAGCAGGGCAAAAAACCGCCCACTTCTTGCGTACCCAGCGGTAGGCCGTCGGGCGTACGCAGCGCCTTGCGTGCAACCGCTTTCTTAGCTTGCAGCTTGGCCGAGGCAGACACCGCGTTGGCCGTGGTACGCGAGCCAGAGCCCGAAGCACGCATGGACCCCAACAGGTTCGTGATGCGTTCCCATTCGGGCAGACTGTTTAGCGAACTACTCATGTTTAGACGACCTCGCTAATCTTGGTCATGATGTCTTTGCTGGTCGCCCCTTCGTTGCGCCAAAACGCCGCCGCGTTGACTCGCTTGTTGGTAGCCACCAAAAACTTGCAGAAATCTTCGCCCATCGAGTAACACTGAATCTCGATACACGACAGTTCCCGCTTGCTCAGCACCGTAAACACGGCGGCAAACAACCCCGCGTAGAAGTAGCACATCACCTTGCCGACGTTGCCAATTGTCTTGGCCACCGCCGACTCGAACAGGTCGATGAAAATCAGACCTTGCTTGCCTTGGCGGAAGTCGAACCGCCAACTGCCCCAGCCCTCGATCTGCAAGGGCCACCACCAGCTTTCGAGCATCATGCCCATCCAGAGTTTGTTGAACTGGACCTCATACTCGGCCTGTGCGCGAGCGGTGAAGTTTTTCATGTCTTGAAGACCCCAGTGATAACCGCAGCGATACATGATTTCGCCTGCAGCATCACCGACTTCTTCCTCTAAGCCGGCCAACAGCCCGGTGACAAACTCTTCGGTCACATACAAGATGCGTTGGCCATAGACGTTCTTGATCGTGCCGCGTGCCTGATCACGCATAAAGAAGCGTTCATCATAATAGTGGTTGTGTAGGTAGGGTTGCACCCCTTGCACAATCCGCACCCGATCGCGTACTTGGTCGTCGGCCACGCCTTCGCTGCGCAGCCATTTGCGGAACTCGGCCATCTGCGGGTCTTGGACTGCCTGACGGGCAGTGGTGGTGGGGCGAGGACTAAGAATACTCATAATGTATACCTCTTCAAATGCGGGGAATGTTAAACATCGCTTGCCTTAATGGCCGATACTTCGACTTGTAGGTTTTTCAATTCATCCAAACGGCCGCGGGTGATGATTTTGCCCTTAGCGATGAGAACCGAGCCGTTGATCGGATGCAGGATGTTGGTTTCGGCGCGTTTGCCCAGCAGGCTGTAGAGGTCTTCGGCCCGTTCGATGTACATGCCTTCGGGCAGCTGCACCACGACGCCTTCGCCGAGTACCCGCGCTTGACAGGCCAACCGGCTGCGGCTGTCGCAACTGGTGATGAAACCCAAGGTCCGCTTCTCGCGGTCGCTCATCGGCGTGAGGCTTTCGTGGCCTTTTTCCACATGCACATGACAGGTGGCGCACAGCCCTTTACCGCCGCAAGCGGTCATGACCTTGAGTTGTTTCGAGAGCAACCCTTCGAGCAGGGCAGTCCGCGTGACCACCTCGACGGTTTCGTTGATCGGCTCGAATGTTAGCGTTTTCACACGAGTACCTCCTGTCGTCGGGGTAACGGTTTCGTCTGGGGAAAGTCAGACACTGCCGCATAAATGTTATATAAGTGTTCCATGGTTCGTTCGGCGGCTCGCACAAGAGTGTCGGCCTGCTGCTCGGAGAACGGCAGCCCCTCCAACGCGGTCTTGAACTGCCGCCACAACAACGGCCGGCATTCCAGATCGCGGATGTGATAATCCAGACCGTGACCCAATAGCATCGGCACGCCGAAGGCTTTGGCTAGCCGCGGTGCCAGAATCATGCTGCCCATGCGCGAGCCTTCCAGCACATACAGACAGCCCACCAGCGAGGCGGGGCTTTTCGCCCAGGGGCCGGCCACTTCTTCGGCAAAGCTACGGGTCTGGGGCAACACTCGCTGGGCGGCTCCCAGCAATCCCAGCGCAGCCAGGTCAGTCAACAGATCGGTCGCCCGAGCCATGGACGGATGATAGACCGATTCCAGGGCCGGTTGCTCGGGCAGCACCGCTTCTAAGGCTCGATGCGCAAAACGCAACTGCGACAACAACCGGCCGTATTCCTGCCGGCCGATAGTGCCATGAGCCATGGCCTGAGCGATAGGGAGTAGTTCGATCCGCGAGTGGAGATCGCGGATGGCGGCTTGCAAACGAGCAGCTAAGGTCATGGGGGGTCTCATCGGTAGAGGAATCCATTCAAGAAACGGAAGGTCCAGTTTGCACCGAACACACGCGAGAGATATTCCGAAACAGGTGATTCAGAACGGTGATGCTGTTTAAAGGCATCCAGTTCGGACGAAGAGCTAGGAACGCCAGGCTGGGCCAATTCGGTCCAGACGCGCAAATAATCGCTGTACAATTCGGTCATCGGTAGCTCCATTGGAGTAGTGGGTCGAAGATAGGCGGGCGATCCGCTGGAATAGGTCATAGCCCAGCGTGGGGCAGGTTCCGAATGATTCCAGGCCCCATAACGCCGGGCCAGTTCGGCGGTTTTCAGTCGTGTTGGCTGTGTGTCGGCTAGGCCGGGCGTCTGCACATCCACGAACGCCAGCCGCAGTTGTCCGCCCGTGGCCAATAACTCGGCAACGAAGACCGGGGTAGTTTGAGGGCTATGTGGGAAGATTAAGCAATTAAACACATTTGCAGATTTACCTCTTATTCGAACCAGCCGCACCTCGGCGACATGGTTTTGCAAACCGAACGCTTCGAGCGTCATTCGGGGCGACTGGACCAAGGCGAATTCGGGATCCAGACGCACAGGCTGGAATGGAAAGTCACCTAGCCACTTCTTTGTAATGTTCTGGCACGCATCGAGGATGCTCATGCTTCTGTCCCTCCCGTGAAGAGACGACGCCAAAAACCGCTGGGACGAATGGTCGGTCCCCCACTGCTGCTTCCTGTCGAACGGCTCGCTTGCCCCGAAGCAGTCAGGCTGCTGCTGCCTAGTGGCACGCGAGTACGCACAGTGCCTGTATCCCGTTGAATCGGGGACTCCGGCTGAATCAGGCTACGCAGCACCCTCAGTAGCTCCTCGGCTGTCTGGTAGCGATCATCAGGGTGCCGGGCCATCATGGTCAGGACGACCTCCGACACTTCGGGCGAAAGACCATGTACCAGTTCATGTGAAGGAGTAGGTGAACTATGAGCATGCTGATGCATTATTTCACGGGAATTGTTGCCATTGTAAGGCGTTCGACCAGTGAGCGTGTGATAAAGCGTCGCACCCATGGAATAAATGTCGCTGCGGTAATCGACTGGCATGCCCGAGAGCAATCCCTGCTCCGGCGACATGTACGCCGCTGTGCCGGCCAATTCCTCGCTGGCCCGCTGATGCGTCCCGCCATCGACCACTACGGCCAAACCCAGATCGGCAATCTTGGGCCGACCATCACGACCGATCAGAATGTTGTGGGGTTTTACATCGCGATGAACGATGCCCAGACTCCAGGCCGAGGCCAGTCCTTCGATTGCCTGGCAGATCAAGTCGATGGCTCTCTCGGGGGCCAAACGTCCCGACTGGCGAATCAGTTCGGCCAGGCTAGGGCCATCGACGTACTCCATAACCAGGTAGGGCATTACGGGATCGGCCTCGAAGTCCCACAGACGCACCACGTTGGGATGGTTGAGGCTGGCCAACAGGCGAGCCTCAGCGGCCAGGGCGTCCAAAGCGTTGCCCGCACTGCCATCCTCAGGAAGAGACAGGACCTTGACAGCTACCGACAGATTCAGCACTTGATTGACCGCGCGAAAGACCAAGCCGGAGGTGCCCTTGCCAATTTGCTCGGTGAGCAAATACTTGCCCAACACCATGCCGCGTGTCGGTGGTCCACTGGGCCGCGATGCCGGCGAACCGATTGGACTGGCCAATCGACCGGTAAACGCATGAGGACGGCCGCGATACGTGCTGCCCTGGGCCGTGGGCCGTGGCGAGGCCAAGTGCCGCATGCTGCCTTCTTCCAGAACGGAGCCGGCCGTCTCGACAACGCCGGACGTCGGTCGCGCTGCTCGAGCAGAACGGTTCCACGAAGCCGTGCTGTTGTTTCGAGGGCCGGCTCCCGGTACGATTTGCGTGGGGAGGTTGGCGACCACCTCACGGATCGACTCGGTTTCCAGATGCGTTTCCAGGGTTTGTTCGGTTTCACTTGGCAACGGACGCTGAAAGCTCAGGTCGTCGATGCCGATGGCGTTGCGGATACGTGTCTCCCAATCGACGGCCAAAACGGAACTCCGGCAAGAACTGGCCAGGTAGCCCTTGACCATGAGATTTAACGATCGCGGCGCATCGGGCTGAAAGACGCCTTGACGACACAAGAAGCCCACGAGGCTTTCACCCGCGATACCACCTTGGGTGAACCAGGATTCGACGTGGGGCAGGGTAAGGCCGGAGCCGACCAACCAGCCGCTGAGAAGTTGTTTGACGGAATCGTCGAGCCTGTCCATAGACACTCACCATTACCAAGAGCGATTCAATGAAACGATTGAGGGGGACAGCTAACCGGATAGATCGAGAGGCAAGCGGTGTCAGATTTTCGGGATAATTTCCCGCCGGACGTAGGGATTTCCCTTAGAGTGATTGAGGGGAGAGTTAGAACACAGCCCGTTCTCGTGTCAGACGAAAAATTGACGAATGGGCAAAACCAAGCCAGACTAAAACATCGGATATTATGCCCCTTGCCTCTGTCCTCAGGATTCCGCTATGAGTTCGCCTGACGACCCGTCCAAGCGATCGCCATCCAAAGACTTCGCCCTACTGCGTGGATTGCTTGGCCTGGCGTTGACAACTGCTGTAGTGGGCCTTTTGCTGTGGTTTCCATTGCTGGGTCTTCTCGCGGTGATCGCAACCGGTCTGTGGGGCACTTACCAGTTTGGCCTTGGATCACCCCGGCCTTCATTGCCCTTGGATGGCCGGCAGATTCTCGAGGCGATTCCCATGCCGGCTTGGTTGTTTGATCGAGAGGGGAATCTGATCGCGGGAAACAAACGTGCCCAATCGGAAGCAGACCTCTACGGTTCTATCCCGTTCAAGCAGATCACAAGTTCAGCGCTTTCAGCCGCCGACACCTGGTCGGATGGGCACCGCGAGACCCTGGAGGTCCTACGCACCGGCCAACCGTTGCTCGAACGCCTGGAACGTCTGGAAACGGGGGGTCAAGAACGCTGGTTGAGCGTCAGTAAAATTCCAGTCTATGAAGGTGATCAGATCCTCGGGGTGCTGATGACCCTCAGCGACCGCACCGCCGAGTGGAAGAACCACGAGGGGTTGCAACAACGCGAAGCCGAAGCACGACGCCTAGCCCTAGTGGCCAATTACACCGATAACATCGTGGTCATCACCGATGCCGAGGGCTACATCGAGTGGGTTAATGACGCCTTCACGAGCATAAGCGGCTGGAGCTTGGAGGAATGCCGGGGCCGCAAACCGGGACATCTACTGCAAGGCCCCAATTCCGATCGCAAAACGATCGAATATATGAGCAATTGCATTCGCCGCGGAGAGGGCTTTCATGTCGAGATCCTCAACTACCACCGCTGCGGTCGGCCGTATTGGCTAGATCTGAACGTGCAGCCGGTTTATGACTCGCAAGGCAAACGGACCAACTTCATCGCCATCGAACGTGACATCACCGAGAAAAAACGCGCCGAGCAAGAATTGCGTCAACGGGTCACCCTGGCTTCGCTCTCTGCTGCCGTGGGGATGGCTCTAACGGCTGGCACATCCCAGCGAGTCATGCTGCAGCACTGTGTCGAGGCGATAGTAAAACATCTCGATGCGACCTTTGCCCGTATCTGGACGCTCTCCGCTAGCGGCAGCGAACTGGAACTCCAGGCCAGCGCCGGGCTGTATACACATTTGGATGGCCCGCACTCCCGAATTGCCCTGGGTGCCCACAAGATCGGTAAGATCGCTGCGACTCGCTTGCCGATTCTCACTAATGATGTGCCCAACGATCCACACATCTCCGATCGCCAGTGGGCCCTACGTGAGGGAATCGTTAGCTTTGCTGGTCATCCGCTTCTCGTCGGAGGTCGGCTTATCGGTGTCATGGGGTTGTTTTCACGAAAACCCCTCCCGGCAGTTACGCTGTCGGCTCTGGCGGGCGTGGCCGATGCCATCGCACTGGGGCTGGATCGCAAACGCATCGAGATCGAACGCGATCAACTATTTCTCCTTTCTCCTGATCCGATCGTGGTTGCTGACTTTCAAGGAATTTGCCGCAGCGTCAATCCGGCTTACGAACGACTCACGGGCTACTCGCAGGCTGAGAGTCAAGGTACTTTTTTGATGGAACGGGTCTTTGAAGAAGATAAACCGATCCTTCAAGAAGCGATGACGCGTCTGTTGCAGGGCAACCAACCGGTGACGATTGAATTCCGCAAAAACACCCGCAGTGGTGAAGTCATTTGGACCTCTTGGGCCGCCATCCGAGCCGACGGCCAGAACGTCATCTACGCCATCGGCCGGGATATCAGTGCAACGAAACGTCACGCCGCAGAATTGGCCCGTGCTAAGGAGGAGGCCGAGGCAGCCAATATTGCCAAAAGCTCTTTTCTCTCGCGGATGAGCCATGAGCTTCGCACGCCGCTCAATGCGATTCTCGGCTTCGCTCAATTGATGGAGATCACCCCACTATCTGAAGGCCAACGCGAATCCATCGAGCAAATTCTCAGCGGAGGTCGTCACCTGCTGCGGCTGATCAACGATGTGTTAGACCTCAGCCGCGTCGAGAGTGGTAATCTGGCCCTAGAGTTGGCTCCTATGGAACTGGAACCGGCCATACGCGAAGCGATCGACTTGATTCGCTCGCTAGCGGTTAGTCGTCAAATCACGGTGGAGATGGAACCATGTACCGGCTCGGCCTGGGTGTTGGCCGATCGCCGCCGCTTTGCTCAAGCGTTGTTGAATCTGCTGAGCAACGCTGTGAAGTACAACCGCGAACGCGGCCGGGTCTGGATTCGCTGTCGCACTGGGAGCAGTGGCTGGCGGGTTGAGGTTCAGGATGAAGGGCCAGGCCTGCGCCCTGACCAAATCCCCTTGCTGTTTCGTCCCTTTGAACGGCTCGGGGCCGAACGCTCGTCCACCGAGGGGACCGGCCTGGGGTTAGCACTTGCCCGTAGTCTCATCGAAGCTATGAATGGCCAGATTGGCGCGGAGTGTCATCCGGGCCAAGGCTGTACGTTTTGGATCGAGTTGCCTGCCAGTCCCGTGTTGGCCCTCGGTCCGAGTATTCGGCCAGGGAGCTATCAGGGGGTAAAACCCTGGCAGGGGGGAGGTACCATCTTGCAGATCGAGGACAACCCCACCAACAGCCAACTGGTTGAACTCATCTTAGCTCGACGACCCGGCCTGACTTTGGTCAACGCCGTTTCGGGCCAGGATGGCCTGGAAAAAGCTATGCTTTGCTTACCCTCGTTGATCCTCTTAGATGTGCAACTGCCCGACATGGAAGGCCACGAGGTTCTCCAGCGGCTCAAGGCCAACACGCTCACGGCAAGCATTCCGGTGATCGTGTTGAGTGCCGATGCCACGGTGCCGACCATCGAGCGACTCCGGGCGGCCGGGGCCGTCGCATACCTTACCAAACCGCTTGATATGAATCGTTTACTCGCAGTGGTCGATACATATTTGCAAAATCCCTGGGCAAATGCGCATGGCTAACTCGTTGCTCTCTTCCAAAATCTTAATCATCGACGATCAGCCGGCTAATGTCCGGCTGTTAGAGCGAATCGTGCAAGCAGAGGGGTACCAGGGGATTGCATCGGTGACGGACCCGCGGCAGGCACTGAGCAGCTTCACCCAGCTTCAGCCAGACTTGGTGTTGCTCGATCTGATCATGCAGCCGATCGACGGCTTACAGGTTTTAGAGCAAATCCGGCCGTTGATTACCGAGGGAGTCTTCCTGCCGATTTTGGTGTTGACGGCAGACAACAGCCCCGAAGCGCGACATCGAGCCTTAGCCGGCGGCGCGACGGACTTTCTGACCAAGCCGCTCGATGCCTTGGAGGTAACATTGCGGATTCGTAATCTGCTGCGGACGCGACAACTCTATTGCCAACTCGAAGCACAAAAGCAAACCTTGGAGGAAACTGTTCGCGAACGCACTCGGCAGGTTGTGGAACAAGCCCGCTTGATGGACTTAGCCGGTGACGCCTTGATTGCCCACGACATGGAGGACCGCGTCATCTACTGGAACAAAGGGGCCGAACGCCTCTATGGCTGGACGGCAACCGAGGTGGTGGGACGTAACGCCGTCGAGTTGCTCTACCGCGATTGCTCGCAAGAGTTGATGGCCCGGAGCGCCATGAACCAGACCGGCGAATGGGATGGCGAACTCAGCCATGTGAGGCGTGATGGCAGCGAAGTGATCGTCCATCAACGCCGGTCTTTAGTCCGCGATGAGAACGGTGTAGCGTTTGCTCAGTTTGCGGTGAACACCGATGTGACGGTACTCAAGACGCTGCAGCGGCAGTTACAGCGGGCGCAACGCTTAGAATCTGTTGGGGCATTAGCATCGGGGATTGCTCACGACTTGAACAACATGCTCACGCCGATTCTGATGGGGGTCGGCATGCTGAAAAATAGTGTCAAGGATGAGTTTGGTGCCCCGCTGTTAGAGACGATTCGCCTCAGTGCCCATCATGGCAGTGGTCTGATTCGTCAATTGCTGACGTTTGTTCGAGGCGCAGGCGAGCAACATCGCGACCTGTACCTGCACGCATTGATGAAAGAAATCTCGGTGTTGTTGACCAAAACCTTTCCCCGAAACATCGAAATTATCAATCAACTACCGTCCGATTTGCCTCCCGTTTGTATCGACGTGACGCAAATGTATCAGATCCTGATGAATCTGGCCATCAATGCCCGCGATGCGATGAGCCAGGGCGGAACCCTGACCTTCCGTGGGGAACTGGTCCAGGTTGATGAGACCTTTGCTCGCATGATTCCCGACGCGCAGCCAGGGTCTTACGTTTGTATTCATGTCGAAGATACAGGGGTTGGCATTCCACCAGAAAACCAATCGCGTGTGTTTGAACCGTTCTTCACCACGAAAGGTGAAACCGAGGGAACGGGTCTGGGCCTTTCTACTTGTGCTGAGATCGCCCGCGCTCGGGGGGGATTTATTCGTCTGAAAAGTCAGTTGGGGGTCGGTTCGCAGTTCTCCGTCTATCTGCCTGCCAGTCAACGGTTAGAAAATCAACCACCCGAAGTCGATCACGCTCCAGAAGGGCGCGGCGAACTGTTGCTTATTGTTGAAGATGAAGCCTCCATCCGCGAGGTCATGCGGACCACTTTGGAAGCAAGCGGCTACTCCGTTTTGGCAGCCGGCGATGCTCAGGAAGCCCAAGAGTTGCTCAACCGCCATGGCACACGGATCGATCTAGTGATTTGCGACCTCGTGCTGCCCGGGCAAGATGGCCGATATCTCACCGAGTGGCTCAGGGAGGTATTCCCGCAAATAAAAACCATGCTGATCAGTGGAGATCCTTCACTTTCAGAGATTAAACAAACCCATATTAGTGGATGGTTAACGAAGCCGTTCACCTCAGGCCAATTACAACGGATGCTGCGCGAGGTGCTTGATGGAAGCCAACAAGGTAGTTGAGCCGACCATCTATCATGTGGATGATGATCTGCTCATCCGTCGAACGATCGAGTTCCTGGCCCGAAGCGTTCAGGTCGCCTACAAGGGGTTTGCCAATGCCCAGGCATTTCTCGAAAGCGATCCACCCGATGGCCCCGGCTGCATCCTCACCGATCTGCGCATGCCCGGTCTAAGCGGCATGGAACTTCTGCGTCGCTGTATCGATCGGGCGATCGGTATGCCGGTCATCATCTTCACTGCTTATGCCGAAGTGCCCCTGGCGGTACATGCCCTTAAATCAGGAGCTTTTGATTTCTTGCAGAAGCCGGCCGGTGATCAGGTGATGCTCGAAACCCTCCAAGCCGCTCTGCTGTTCGATGCACGCCGGCTGATCGAAAAAAAACGTCACCAAGCCACAGCCTCCCGATTGCTGACGCTCACTCCCGGCGAACGGGAGGTGCTGGAACTGTTGGTAGCCGGCCAAGCCAATAAGGTGATCGCGCGGGAATTGGGCATCAGCTACAAAACGGTCGAGGCCCGCCGGACCAAATTGATGGAAAAGATGCAAACGGAGACGATCGCAGAACTGATCGCTGTGGTGCTGAGTTATCGACTGTGGTCGGAGAATCAGCGTCGGCGTTAACGCTTTAGCCCGTAGCTAGCGATTTTGCGGTCCAGCGTCGAGCGCTCGATACCGAGAATCTTGGCGGCTTGGCTTTTGTTCCATTCCGTGTATTCGAGGGTTTGGGCGATATGACGTTTTTCGAGTTCTTCCAAGGAAATCGGTTCGTAGGAGCGGGCAGGGCCTGCCGGACTCTCTGCGCTGACCAGATCAAGCGACGACAACCAGATGTCATTGGCATCGATCATCGGCCCGTTCCCTAGCGCAACGGCTCGCTCCACGAGGTTACGTAATTCGCGAACATTACCCGGCCAGTTGTATTCACGCATTTTGGCGTAGGCCGCCTCGGTGAAGCCGCGGATTTTCCGTCCCGTCTCGCGGACAAAGCGCGCTAGGAAGTAGTCGGCCAGTTGGGCGATGTCTTCTTTGCGTTCGCGTAGGGGCGGCATGCGGATTTCGACTACTTGCAACCGGAAGAACAGGTCCAGACGAAATTTTCCCTCGCGGACCGACTCCTCCAGGGGGCGATTGGTAGCGGCCACCACGCGCACATCGACACGAATGGGCACGTTCCCGCCGACACGCTCAAACGGATGCCCCTCTAAGATGCGCAAGAGCTTGGCTTGCGTTCCTATATTCATCTCGCCGATCTCATCCAAAAAAATTGTGCCATGATTGGCCGCCTCAAACTTGCCGATCTTCTTATCCGTTGCTCCGGTGAAACTGCCCTTCTCGTGACCGAACAGTTCACTCTCCAAGAGGGTTTCGGTCAAAGCCGCACAGTTCAGGCAGATAAACGGCCCCTCGCGGCGGGGGCTACTAAAGTGGATAGCTCGTGCGGCGAGTTCCTTGCCCGAGCCACTCTCGCCTCGAATCAGGCAGGTCGCATTGGTCGGTGCAACTTTCGCTATCTGTTCCTCGACCGCCTTCATGGCCGCACCTGAGCCGATCAATTCGCTTTCTATTTTGAGTTGGCCGCGTAGTTCGCGATTTTCATTTTTCAGCGACTGTTGACGATTGAGAGTGAGAATGACGTTTCCCAGTTGCTTTGCGACCGCAACGGTGAAATCCAGATCGTCGGCATCCAGGGGTTTGCTGAGGTCGGTGCTGACCAGATGAATCAGCGCCACGGCATATTCTCCGACCATAACAGGTGCGCAAATCAGGCTTCGGGCACCCAGGTCAGAGAGGCTTTCGCGTTTTTTCAGCAGTTGATCGCGGCTGATGTCTTCCGCGAGGATTGCTTCATGGCTAGCCAATACTTCATTGCTGACAAAATCACTCACGCGTTGATAGGTTTGAATGCTTGGATCACGATGCTTGAATGCGGTCACTTCCAACTCGCTGCCACGCTGCGAGCGCGGGGCCGGGCCTGGGGCTTTGTTCAGAAGGCTTTGGCGTTGTGGCAAGCTGAGGATCGCCCCCACCTCGGCCGAGGTGGCTTCAAGCAGACTATCCAGCACCAGAGCGCATACGTCTTCGTAGCTACTGGCCAGGCCCATATTGAGGGCCAAACGGTAGAGAATTCCTAAATCCCGGCTGACGGAACGTCCGCTGCCGGGTTGCTCACTGGCCAAGGGGGGATCGGGCGTCAGAAACCGCGTTTGGCCTAGGCGTTTTTTGATCGCCATGCCCGATTCTTCGTTCGAACTAGTTGGTAGGGCAGGCAGTTCGGGCAATTGATCGATGTGATCTACAAAAACCAGATGGGTGCGGCCCAGATGGATCTCATCTTGGGGGGAAAGTTCCCGATCGCCACTAATTTTGATGGAGTTGACCCGCGTGCCATTAAGGCTATTGAGGTCGCGAATCCGCCAACGCCCAGAGCGAAACGAAACTTCGGCATGTTCGCGGCTGGTGAGATCATCGTTGAGTACGATGGAGTTGGTAGCTGCACGTCCCAACGTGTAGCTTTGCCCAGGAACGAGGCTGCAGACCTCGCCAAAACCATCGGGCAGACGAAAAACGAGGTATGCAGTCGGTTGCGACATACTTCCAAACCCGGTCCCAAAACAGCCCTTGTAAAGTGGCAGTATGCCATTCCAGGCTGGCCGCGGCAAGCCCTGAGTGTTGATCGGCTGCACGACCCAGCGAGGTCTTCTTCGCAGCAAACCAAGGGAACCTCTCGTTGGGCATGGTTGTGGCTGGCTTCGGCTCAGTTGCGAGAGGCTTTCGACCGAACCTGCTGCGTCTGGAACTAGACCGGAGGCTCCAGCGCCCCGGTTGGCCGTGTTCGTCTCCGGTGGTTTCGCCATCGCTGGCGGACGATCTGCCTTCGCCTAGCTGGTAATGACCTGGAGTTGTAAGGAAAGTTGCGGTACTCGAAAGGGAAGCATGTCATGAGAGCAAACGATATCTTTGATATACATAGACTACGAGATGCTTTTATTATCTCAAGAGAAATCTAACGCCAACCATGAGCTTTCCGAAAAACTAGGCCACACGCCGCGCTGGGGTGAAGTTGGCGTAGTACGTGCTAGTCATGACGCGATTACAACGATAGGCAGCGACGATACCGAGGGAATCGAGTTTCAGCTGATCCGGTTGTTGACGTTGCAACTCCGATAAGGCGAGCAACGAACGGACGACACTCAGGTTAATCGGGCGATTCCAGACAGGCCAAGTTAACGACGCCTGCATAGGCTCTTGCAGACCGAAGCCGGTTGTCTCAGCTTGACCTCTCACCGGAATAACAGGAAAGCAGATCATGCCGAAGAGAGCGAGACAGTTGGCACCCTGTTCGGAGAGGGCACCAACTTTGCTTGGATTGCGCCATTGCAACGCGTAGGGTTTATCTTCCTCCGGATCCCAACGTAGGGCGAATTGATCATCGTTGTAAAGCCAAGTCGTTTCGATCGATTGCTGTAGTTGCTTCGGACGAATCGTCTCGATGATTTGCTTGCCATAGGTTGTCATGCCTTGGCCAGCGGAATCACCTGCCCGAACCATACATAAGTCACTCTTTTCAAAAGCACCATCTTTGTCCGCAAAACACTCAACTCCGAACGAAGCAAGGTTGTCAGCTCTTTGTCGACACGTTCGCGATCCCGTGCGCACAGCGTCTTGCGCGTTCTGTCGTAACACGCGGGCCTCGAAGGGCAGTTTTTTGTCGATCGACCACGCCGAGTGATCGAGGTTACGGATACCTTCATGAAGCTCGGTTCCAAGGTCAGGCAAGGGCACCCGAACGCCAAACAAGATCGGACGCCATGTACCGCCCGACAGCTGCCATGACAGCTTCACACCATGCTTTTGAAACGAGAGTATTTGTAGTACCCCCAGTGCGGCTAGGAACCCCAATGGGTTGGTGCCGTCGAGACCTGGGAGGAGAAGACCATTATTAGTGGAATGTTGGCTCATGATGTTGCCTCCATCAGTTCTAAAGATGTGGCTTCGCTATCAAATATCCCTGCGTCCTCATCGGCACTGGCCTGCTGGTCGGCGAGTCGCAGAACGGCTTCTAAGTACGCCAGCCCCCACCAGCCGTAGCAGCGGGTCAAATCCCAGAAGCGTTCGGCGATGCCGGAGTCGATGCGATGCGGCGGACAGGCTTTCCGTTGGTCGACGTTGAGAGTCATGCCTTCGACACTCACTTCGGGGCACTCGGGGTCGATCACCACTGGCGCAAAGGGGCGGGCATAGCCATGGTGGGAAGCGATCAGGTGCAAGATGAGGTCGATGCACTCTTTCGCCTTTGCTCTCAAGTCGCTCTGCTCGACGATCTGAACCGAGAGCATCTCGTGCCGGAAGCCCTCAGGTAATTCGGCCCGTTCGCGAGCTTGCTGGCGTTGCTGGGGTGTTTGCGGCAGGCCATCGGATTTGGCCAGAAGCGCTGTATCCAACCCCGTGAGGAGCCAAGCATCGGTGCGATCCGTGCGACGCAGCATCGCCTGAAAGCGTTCATCGGCTTTGCCCAAGTCGTGCCAATCGGCGGCCAGGCTGTAAGCGTCTTCCAGTTCGTCAAGCGGCAAGGCATTGACCGTGCGCAATGTTTCCTCACAGACATGCTGCGTATGGTCTTTCAGTGAGATGGCCTGTTCTCGCAGGGTGCGCGAGCGGTCGTCGTCGCCTTCGTCGGTTTCCGGCGGTATCCATCCATGCGAGTTGTCCAACCGGTGTCGTGATTTCAACACCACGCCACGATCATCCGGATAATAGTCGAGCAAGTAGCGGGTCGTTCCCAAGAGAGTTTGGACGATGGGCCTGAGAAGACCACGAAGTTCAGCCGTCGTTAATTCCTCGGAATCCTCCCATCGCGCGAAGAATTCCGTGATGGCTTCCGACTCAGGCAGGCGGTTCCGCAACGCCGGATGTAACCGCAAGACGGCACGATCGCGGGCAGCTCGAAACGCGGTTTCGGCCACGTCGATCGACTCCGGCAAGGCTTGCGGCACATGACCTAGTTCATCCCACCCTTCAGCGGTAACGGGTAGAATGAGTGTGTCGCCGGGCCGCAGATCGTCGGGCGAGCGGATGAGTCGGCTTTCTTTTACACCGCGCCACAGCACGCCGACACGGTTTGAATCCAGCATCTTCGGGCGTGTCTTCTTATTGTTGTTTTCCTCAGCCAATCTTGTCCCGAGCAAATCACCTGCCGGTTCTGCTTCCTCTTGAGTTAGCCATTTGCGAACCCGTGAGATCGGTACGCTCATGCACTCGGCCGAAGTGGGTGGCAGCAGGCTGACCACATCACACCATTGGGAACGATTGATGTACTCATCTTCAACAAGGTCCGCTCGCCAGCAGACTTGGACATCTGGCTCACCTGCCTGCGGCCCGTGGATGAACAACGATACTTCTGGGTCCGGCGTGGGCTGCGGACTGGTCTGGCACCAGAAATCGACATACGCCGGCAGCATCACCGGAGCATCCTTCGATGCCGACAGGGCCAAGAGGTTCGTGGGAATCCGCCCATTCTCTCCCTGTTCTTGAAGGATCGCGTTGAATGCATCGATCCCGAAGTCGATCTGGCGACTCTCAACCACAGTGGTCTTTTCTTTCGGCTTGCCGCGTTTCGGAGTTGTCGTGGTAACGATCTCCTCTCGAACTAATTGCGAACGCTCGCACAGCCAATTCCACGTTCGGGACAAGGTATTGCCATAGATCGGATCCAGCGGCTCTTTATCGTCGAGCTTGTTCTCCTCCTTGATGTCCTTCACTTTAGCAAGGATTACAGCTTTGGCCTCGATCGGTCGCCCGCCGCGGTTGAGCCGACCAAAGCGTTGCCGCAGGGCATCTAACGAAGCGCATTCGGTGACGAGTGCGTCGAAGTCGTAATCGGCCCCCACTTCTAAGCACTGGGTCGCCACGATGAAGCTGGCGCGGGTCGTAACAAGCGGTCGATCAGGCCCGACGAGTTCCCGCAGCCGTTCCGCTTGCCGATCGCGGTCGATGGGTCGCATCGAGCCGATGACCAATTCCACGACGACATCGGGGGTGTCCTTGTTGGCATTCCGCAGCTTCTCATAGATCGCCTTCGCGGTGGCCACGCGGTTCACGATGATGCCGACAGCGGTTGGCCCGCCGCTGGCCAGCGATTTCGCCTCGGAAACAGCAGCCTGTGCGACATCGGGAACGATGTGCAGTTTCGCCTTCTTGGATGCTTTTAAGCGGTTGTTCAGCCCCTCGTTTTCTCGGTCTTTATCGCTAAGCCGGATCACGTCGGCGTCGCTGACACCCTCGGGTGGGGTCGCAGTCATGGGAACCACGATCATCGGTTTCACGCCGACGGGTTTTTCCGCCCACTTGTCGGGGTCGAGGTAACACTTGACGAAATCGAGTGTTTGCAGGAACGGGCGACTGATGTGCGCCTCGTCGAGCAGTACCAAGCTGTCATAGGCAATCAACGCGGCTTGGATCGGGGCGGCATTCGGCGAGACCCCGTAGCCACGGAAGAGCAGCCGCGAGCCGAGTTGGTCGATGGTGCTGCAAACGATGGTCGGTTGCGTAGCCGATCGGGCCCAGCGATTGTCACGATAGATACCGCCGCGAAGCTCCAGCACGTCCAGCGGGGGGGCACTCTCGGGCCGAAGTGTCGAGAGCTTCCGCAGGGATGAGGCGACCCGGCCGAGAATGCTATCGGAGCCATCGGCCTTCGCGATCTTGGCGGCGATCTTCACGGCGCGTTGATGCGCCTCATCCACAATGACGCGACGGTTGACGCAAAAGAAGATTCGCCGGGGCGCAGTCCTTTTCTCCTTGGGCAATTCCGCCTGACAGGCCAGCGCGAATACCGCAATGTCCAGACACGACGTCTTGCCGCTCCCGGTGGGCAGGTCGATGGCCGCAGGCCAAGAGCCTTCGATCACTTGCTTCGCTAGACGGCACTGCCAATCGTACGGATCGCGCCTGTGCAGCTCCTGGAAGTACGTCGGAAAGTCGTCGAGCGTCACCAGGTTCATCGAACAGCCCCTCCCCACAGCGGCTTGCAGAGTCCGTAACCCAGGAATCTTCCAGCGCACAATAAGATCGGACCGATGACCGGTTCGGCGAATCGCATACAGATATGGAGTTGTGGCCGCGTTCCGTTTCCACCTTTGATGGGATAGACCGGAAAGCCATCGCCGAGTGATGCGCTGGCGTCTGGCAACTCGGAGTGACCGCGAAGAGGCCGGCGTTTTACCGTAGCCCGAGGGCTGCCGCGATGCCAACTTGTTGTACCGACCGCCACTTCGATGGGTCTAGGCAAGCCGAGTCGATCGCAGGCCGTCGCAATAATCTCGGTGACTTCCTCCTCCCACTCTTGGCGTTCCTTGATGGGGTCACACTTCGTAAAGCGATCCAGCACAACGGGCGTGACGGTCGCCCAAGTAGTGCAACCGCGGGGATGTGCCGTCCATGTTTCGGGTTGCAGTGCTTGGCGTTGTTCCATCCAATCCCGTTTGCGCACCGTCCAAACGCCGAGTCGGCCAAGCGTCAAATGGATGTCGCTCGCTTCACCGCTTGGACGCATGAGCAACCGACCTAGCACGCGTCCACGCTCGGCCCGTGCAATCGAACGGGGAAACACGAGTGCAACACCTAGCAAGTGTCCATCGGCATGTTCATGCCCAACGAAGGGTAGGGGAATGTAGGCCAGTTGCTGATTGCCATTCCGTAGCGGTTCACCGTTGGGTTTATGGCCGCTCACCCAGTCGGGAATAGCAGAACCAAGGTGGGCCATGATTGTGCCGCGAAGGGCTTGTGTCACCGTCAGTGTGGAGACCAATGGCAACCGCGGCCCATCAACCTGTGTGAGGATGAGCAAATCACTATCGAAATTCGTGTGTGGTACCGGCGGAGGCAGTTCGGCTTCCTTGCGACGATAGCCGGTCCATAGTCCGAGTTTGGGGCGGATCGGCTCGCGTCCGTCAACTTGATCCAACTCTCGCTGAAGCGATTCGATTTCAGACTTGATTGCCGCTTTTCGTTCCTTGGCAGTTTTACCAGTAGGTTTCTCAGCCTGCAGTGCGGCGATTCGTTCGGAAAGAAGCTGATGCTGTTCACGGCCCCGGCGGTTGAACTGGCGATCCAACATTTCGAGAGTCCCTTCCGAGACCCGACGAGCCTGGAAATCAGCAAGCCCCTCGTCGGGAACCCAAGTTTCCGTCAACTCTGGTGAAGCTACTTCCTCGGCTACCCACATTCGCACCAACGACGAAGAGTGACCGATTCGAGTCACCTTGCCGCACAATTGATCGAGCGCAGATCGATGACGTTCGACCCCGGCTGTATCGGCGTTGGGCCAATGGAGAAAGCAGGGAGCATCGCCAACCCAGACAGAGGGAAAAGTGCGGGGTTGCTTATTGCGGAATTGTGGAACTGTGCCGATGGCGTCAGTAACAAACTTTTTGTAATCGACTGCTGAAATCTTTCGCCGAAGGTCGCGTCGTAGGTTTGCTAATTCCGCAACATCGCGAATCCTTCTCAAGAGGTTCATTCGCAGAATCGTTGGAATGGCAATTGCGGTCTTTGCGCTTTTGTCTATTTCGCTGTAAACCTTAATTGCCTGGCTTCGGAGTTGCTCATCATTGAGCCCAGCGATTTCCTTTGCAATTTTGTTCTTGTCGATGGACGTGGGCTCTGTGTCATTCACAGGGACATAGACATCAACAACTTCCCGAGCAAAGACGTGATCTGTTGGGGGCAGAATGAGGACGGCGTCGCCCAATGTCTCCAGCCAACGCAGTGCCTGACCTTCGGCTTCGTCCTCGCCAGTCTCGAACCAAGCAGCAGCCATCGCCATGAACACACGACCCGGATGCGGCGGCCACTCGGCACGCTGGCGACTGGCCGGATCGGTGGCAACGCACTTGCCGGTGAGGTATTCCCACGCGATCGTGAGTCCGGACATTACTCGCCTCCTTCGCTACCTTGCTGCTGGGCCAATTCCTGGCTCTTGACCACGAGTTTGACGAGTTCATCGGACGGTCTGAGTTGAAGCGGCTGTTCACGCCAGGGTAGTCCAAGCTTTTTGGCGGCGTCGATTGCTTCCTTGAGGAGCTTGACAGCATGATCCGCCTCCAGCGTTATGCCTTCCTCCTTCTCACCCGGCTTGCCGAGCAGTTCCCACTTCAGTGACTCATTCGGCCAAAGCAGACAGCGGGACCGCAGATCAAGTCCTGCTTCTGCCGTGAGTGCAACCGCGCACAGACCCAACGCCGCTAGAACCGTGCGGGCAGCGACATCAACTTCGGGGCGAGATTGTGCTTCGCCCTTAATGGGGAACTTGAACCGTCGCAAAGCCGGGAAAGAGAGAACGATGGTTTGCTCAGCCCGGTCGATGGTGACTCCGCCAGCAAGAAACTCTCCCTCACGATCCTTTTCAGAGATCGATGGGGTAACATTTCCGTGGTTCGCTTCCGAGGGCCTACCTTGATCAGGAAAGGATGATTCCTTGGGGTCGTGTGCGACATCTTGCCCCTTGCTGTTCTGCTTGAACAGGATTTTCTTCCCGGTCGGTTTCCCTTCCTTTAACTCATCCAAGGCCTGTGAAGGATCTGTTGTGAAACCACCGTCAGGTCGTCGATAGAGTGGACCGGCATCTTTCTGAATCGCGAGTGGATCCAGACGACTACTCGACTTGCATCCTCGCACCGCATTGATTCCCACGATCTCGCTGACCATCGCCCGCTCGAACTTCGCACCAAGGCCACCCTTCGGCCCCGTCGAGTCCCACATGCCGAGAAGCAGGGCGGTTGGGCAGAGTTCGAATAATGCGGTCGCATTGTGGGCAGTCACCCGACGAAGTCGCTGGCCGATTGAGGACTCCTTCGCCCCATCTTTGGCACGGAATAGCTTCCCTTTATCCTCGCCTTCTTCGTTCACCACACTATCCCGCAGAATGGCATCGACGATACGGTGGGGAGCTTGCAAGGAGGTTACTTTACCCATCGGTTCGAGTAAACAGAGTGTCTTATCTTTATGATTTTCAAAAGGGGTGAAATCGACCTCGACGACCGGAATCGAAATTCTTCCCGCGTCGACCGCTTGTTGCAGGGCTTCCTCCATCCGATTCGCTTGCGACTGTACGGAATCGAGTAGCACGCAGTCCACCGGCTCCGTATAGCCCGGCAGACGACGCTTTTCCATCGCATAGACGGCCCCCGCGTAGGTTGGTGGGAAGACCTTCGTCCCCTCGCCCCCCGCCGGCTGAAGGACAACTCGTGAACGTGCGGCCGCACCACTGCGAACTAGTTCTTGAAGTTTAGTTAAGTTCAGTTCTGTCATAACACACATACCTCGCTGTCAAACTCTCTGGGATGTAAATGAGTAAGGCAATGTACCGCACCCCTCGCCCTGCTGCCAGGTCGGCCAGTGTATTTTCCCTGGCTGATGGCCCGATTCGACAAAACACACTTAAAACGTTCGCAATTCTAGCAATCCCACAGACAATCGTCTCTATGTCATCAAAACTCAAACTGCCAACATCCCATCTGTGTAACGAATGAATTTGCTAACGATCCTCAAGTACGAGAGACATCATTGCCACGACCAACTAGCCGCTGTTCCGAAACCTCCGGGGGTGCTGTATGTGGCAACGCCGAGCGACTAGTTCAGCCTGCTGCGGATCCCTTCGTCCGGGATCCGTTGGCAGTTGTCCAAGTGTTTAGAAGATGCGTTTTGTCGGACCCGGTGGGAAGAATCGTTGACGAAAGTCTGTCCGACTCTTTTCAACACAGACCAGGATGGGCAGTTCACGTTGAGAGCGTGGACAAGGCGGTGAGAATCGGCGAGTGTGCAGGTGAACATAAATGGCATGAGCAGCTGCCACGACAACATCTGTGTGGAGCCTGTGTGATGCAGCATGACGTAAGAGCGTTTGTGTCCCCTGCGTGATGCAACGCGAGCCGAGTTGCAGGCCGGACGGATGGAGTAAGCGTGGTACGACGGGGTTCGTCCGCATCAATTGGCTGCCGTATCGTACCCCCGCGGACCTGCTGCCTGCCGGCATGCGTCTGGCGACGCTGGGCGGCGAGTGGGTGGGCGTCGAGGAATGCTACGATACCGGCGAGTACGAGACGGTGTACAACTGCCGCGTTGCCGAGTATCACACCTCCTTCGTCGGCGACGATACCCACGTCCTGGCCGTCTGGGCGCATAATGCGTACGATGCAGTCCAACGCTCGAAGTTCAAGGAAGCAGCCGTGAAACTCATTTCGGCACTGCCTCAACCCCTTCGCGGTGAGCGTCGGATCACGAATTCTGAAATGTGGGTAAAGGATAAATGGAACACGGTTGGGTCACTGCACAGCGATCCTGCCCGCAAGGAGCGTTTCGCGCTTTCGGTGGCGACGAGCCTGCGATTGGCCGGGGCAACGGAGCCACAGATCCGCGGTCTGCTTGAGGTCATTTGCGGGTTCCCCGAGCAGCACATCGCCAAGGGATTGCAAAATGCGTTTCGAGAGCGACTCGCCCGAGAAGCCGCCGTGGGCAAGACACCAGATCGAGACAGTACAGTTGGCGAGGCCGTCTTCAATCGAATGACTCAAGAGCCAAACCCCGATTATGACCCGGTCAGGGACGTGGGACACCAGAACATGATGGCCTATGTGGATACGGAAGGCCAGAAGTGGGTCTTTTCCAAACGACCCGCTTCAAAAAACCCTGATGTTCTTGCCACTGGCTATTATGAGTTTGAGCGATGCGTAATGGGCCACCATCCCGTCGATGCGGTTGTCTTTTGGAATGACGGTGACCCGAGGTACGAGAACAAAACACCAGGAAAGAAATTCCCTCGTGACATCGGAGGGAAGCCCGGCCCCAAGGTTTGGGCGTGGATGAACGATCCGAAAAACTATCAATTGCAATTTTCGGGTCATAATTCGTCTGCGGGGGGCGGTTTGTGGTCGCGTGGATACTTCTGGGTTTCTCCTGAACCTTCGTAAAGTGGCAAAGAACGCACATTTCCCATGGGAGCTACTCACATATGCGCGAGACCTGGAATCGATTGGAGGCGTGGCTCCAAGCCAATACGCCGTGGATCTACGAGCGTCTCGGGCCGCCGGCGACGGAGGAGGAACTTCGGGCCGCCGAGGCGGCGATGGGCTGGACGTTGCCCGAGGAGTTCAAGGCGTCCTACCGGATTCACAACGGCCATATCGCGGACCACCTCTGGCGAAAAGGACGCGGGGCGTTTTGGGGCATCCGTCCGTCCGGCTTCCTTTACGACGCGGAGGACTTCAAACGCCTTGATTTGATCATAGATGACTGGCGAGGCTTGCACCGGAGTCGTTTTCCGATCGTGATGGAGTTTCCGTGCAATGTCGAGGGGCCGATCAAGCCCGAGAGCGAGTACCGCAGCAAGATTCCGATCGCCAGCGCGGCGAACCTGACCTACTACCTCGACATGGATCCAGCGGAGGGGGGACAGGTGGGGCAGGTGATTCGCTACACCTACGATGATGTGCGAGCCATCTACGTTGCCCCTTCCTACGGGTCGTGGCTGACCATGATGGCTCATTTGCTGGAATCGAAGGTGTATGTCTATTGTCCACGGCATGAATGCATCGTGTCCGCCAAACTGGCATATTGATCTCGAAGGATGCCGCCCCGGCGCTGTTGGACCTGGCGGCGAGCCAGCTGGGTCTGGGCAAGCTCAAGACCCAGGTGCAACGCACGCTCAACTTCGTGCCCGACCAGATCAACAAGGTACTGCGCGCATCGGTGGCCAAGATCGTCAAGCGGGTCAACGTCCGCGTTCATCCGGCCTACTTCGGAGCCATCCAGCAGGTGGACAAGGACGCGGTGAGCTACGCCGGCAAGACGTACCACCTGTTTGCCATCAAGGACAGCAAGGGCAAGGCCACGATCAAGCTGGTGGATGCCTCGGGTCTGCTGCATCGCGACCGCTCGTTTTTGCTAACGCGGGCCGACTTCCCGACGCAGCACCAGGGGGTGTTCGACGCCTACCTGGCGGCGGCCCAGGCGTTGGCCAACGGCTCCAAGGCGGCCAAGGGGGCCTCGCCCAGGAAGCCGACGCCCAACGTGCCCGACAACGCCCTGACGCAGCACAACGCCCTGCTCAAGGCCGCCGACGACGCCCGCAAGCTCCTGCGCGACACCATCAACGCCCACGGCTGCAAGATCCTGCTGGCGGGCTGCTTCGCCGCGGGCACGAAGCTCTTGGCGCGCGAGGGCTGGCGAGCCGTGGAGACCCTGCGCGAGGGCGACGAGGTCGCAACCCGGCCCGAGCATGATGTCTATGGCACCATCGCGTTCAAGCCGATCGAGGAGGTGTTCGTCCGCACCGGCCGCGTGCTGCACCTGCACCTGTCCGATGGCCAACTCATTCGTACCACGCCCGAGCATCCGTTCTGGGTGGAACACGAGGGCTGGCAACCCGCTGATGTGTTGAAGGCCGGCATGCGTCTGGCGACGCTGGGCGGCGAGTGGGTCGCGGTGGAGGAGGCGTTCGACACCGGCGAGTACGAGACGGTGTACAACTGCCGTGTTGCCGAGTGGCACACCTCCTTCGTCGGCGATGAGGCGCATGTCACGGCCGTCTGGGCGCATAATGCGTATGCTTCCTTTAGCGGGTTGAGGGTGGCTGAGGATGTGAAGAATCACGCAGCGATAAGCTCGACGATCCAGAAGGCAATCAATGATCAGATCGTCCAGAAAGGCGCGTTCGGCGACCAGGCGGGGTTGACCGACGCATTGAAGAAGATCGCGACGGATAACGCTGGTGCTGCCGACCTCCAGTCCTTGCTCGAGACCGAGATCAGTAAGCAGCTGGAGGCGAGGAACGTCCAAAAGGAGCGAGAGGCGTTTTACAAATCCCTACCGAGCGATTTTGCTTCGGTTATCAACAATCGCTACTCAGGGCGGGACGGGGCTAACAAAACCTATCCTGGAGAGTACAGGACGCTCACTGGAGGAGCAACATCCACCTACAAGACTCACGCTCACCACGTCGTCTTTAAAATCGGCATCGACAACAAGCAGAAAAAGTTGGTTCTCCAATCACAGAACATCCTGCTGTACTGGGGAATTGACCCATTCTACGGGCAAGAGAATCTCTTCTGGGCACCCAACAAGGGGCACTCCGCGAGGGTTTTACAGGACGTTTACGATGAATTGGACCGCGCAAAGAGTTCGCACGCAAAAGTGGTTCAGGCATTAAAGGATCTTGCAATAGCCTATATCAATGGCCCAAACAACAAAGGACAACGATGATGACCGAGAACATGGAACTTCGCCGAGCTTTCTCGGCTGCGATAACAAACTTCGATTTGGAGGCAGTCGAAAAGTTGCTTGCAACGCATGGTGCAGAATTGCTCGACAAGGACGATGGTCCCTGGTGGATGCATGACGCAGCTAGAGAAAACAACGTTGAAGTCATTAAAATGTTGCGTGATCGTGGCATTAGTATTGATGCAGTAAAATCGCTCCACGGCATCGACTATCCTCCCCTCTGGTCGGCCAGCGTGCACAAAGCGCTCGATGCCGTCCGTTGGTTGCTGGCCAACGGCTCGATCGTCAATCAGCAGGGCGAGTGCGGCGAGGTCTGTTATGCTCTCCAGGTGGCCGCGTACCAGGGGCCGTTGGAACTGGTGAAGATACTGGTCGAGGCGGGGGCCAACATCGACGGCGTCTCGGGCGGCAACACGCCTCTGAGCTTCGCTCTGATGTACAACCAGCCCGAGATCGCCGAGTACCTGCGCTCCCTGGGGGCGCGGGAACCCCACGAGGTGCCCGGCGCCGTGCCCTCCCGACCCGAGGGGCCGATCTTCGATTACGTCCGCCGCCATCTGGGCGAGCCGAATCCGCTCGCCTTGCATTCCGTGGTCCCTGCCGACCCCGATATCGCTCTGTACTGCGTCTTTTGCGCGAGCGAGGTGGTGCTCTTCACGGTCGGCATGTCGGATCGTGCCATGAACACACCTCCAGGGTTCGAGCACGCCCGATACGCCGAACTGATGATCCACTTGCCCGACGGTTGGTCGGTGGATACCGAATCGCTGGAGATCGCTCCCGAATTGCAGTGGCCGTTTCAATGGCTGCTGCGGTTGGCCCGCCAGCCTTTCGAGACCGATAACTGGATCGGCTACCCCGCCGGGATCATCGCCAACGGCGAGCCGCCCGAGCCGCTCTACCCCGACTCGGCGATGACGTGCTGGCTGGCCGTGGAGGGGGCGCGCCAGATGGACCCGCTGGAGTTGCCCGACCGCCGGATCCTGTTCTACCATATGGTGCCCATCACCACGGCCGAGCGAGATTTCGAGCGTCGGGAGGGAACCAAGGCGTTGCTGATGGCACTGGATCAGGCCGGGATCAGCCTGCGTGTGACCTTCAATCCCGAGCGTCCCAGTGTCGTTTAGTGTGACCGCTCGTTTTTGCTAACGCGGGCCGACTTCCCGACGCAGCACCAAGGGGTGTTCGACGCCTACCTGGCCGCGGCCCAGGCGTCTCTGTGTCTGTGGGGGACCATAGGGTTTGAGTCGATTGAAGACATATTCATCCGCACGGGGCGCAAATATTCGTGTATCAATAGATTGGATGGCTCATTTGAGCCGTTCCACCGGCAGGGGATGCTTGGCAATAAATGCCTCGGCCTCGGCTCGGGTAAAAACACCGGCCGTGGTGCCCAGAGCACGCACACACGATGCTCCCACGGCGCTAGCCAATCGCAGGCAGCCTTCCGCATCCAACCCAGCCAGCATACCAGCCATATAACCTGCGGCAAAAGCGTCGCCGCCGCCGGTACCATCGACGTAGTCCATGGCAAACGCCCCAGCACGAAGGTGCAGGCCGTCTTGCACCAAAACACACCCGCGTTCGCCCTGGGTGATAAGGACGGTGGCCGCCCCACGCTCGTGGAAGAAACGAGCCTGGGCTAAGGGATCGTCGACCCCGCAGATGAGTTTGGCCTCGTGGTCGTTGGGCAGAAACACGTCCACCTCAGGCAAGAGCGGCAACAGAGCGGGCAAGTAATCCGCTGGACCGGGCGTAACCACATCCAGCACCGTTTTCAGCCCCGCCGCACGAGCCGCTCGGAACCGGGTTGCTAACGCCATCGGATCCATCCGCGGCAAGATCAAGTAACCGCCCAAGTACAGGATACCTTCGTTCTCTGTCGGCATCGGGAGATGTTCGATGCCAAACTGCGCGTTGGCCCCGAAGGTGTGGATGAAGCGGCGATCTTGCTTCCTCACGTTCACGATCAGCGTTTGGCTAGTCGTCTGGCCCGAAAGTTCGGTCATGCCCGAGACATCCACGCCGGCTTCCCGCAGCATCCCGCCTACTACTTGGCCAAAAATATCATCGCCGACACAGCAGGCTACCCGGGCTGGTACCCCAAGCTTGACCAGATCCACTGCCACATTGGCCGCACACCCCCCCAAGGTGAGCAACATTTGCTCGGCTAAGACGAGTTCACCGGCGGCTGGGACATGGGAGATGGGAGAACTGATGTGATCTGCAACGATGATGCCTGCACACAAGACGCCCCGATTCATGCTGACTGCTCCTGAGATCGTTTCTGGCATACATCCGGCTGAGACAGTGACTGCCGGGTCCAGATCCGATTCATGCTGACTGCTCCTGAGATCATTTCTGGCCACTATACGCAAACAGGCGACCCCCGACAGGAGGACGCCTGTCGTCGCAGCGGGGCGAAGAACTACCAGCCGCCCTTGTGCAACTGGGCCAGGCTACGGCTGCAGGCCAGACGCACGAGACGATCGACATCTTTTTCCGCCCCGTGTCGCAACAGTCGTAGCACCTCGGCATCCTCGGCCGCATTCGGTAATTTCCCCAGTTGGTAGGCGGCCCACTCGCGGAAGCCGGCCTCCTTTGAGTCGCGGAAGAGACTCACTAGCCGTTCACGAACTTCCTCGTCGGAGGTTCGGGTTCCACCACTTACTCCTCGGGTGACCGGGGCCGACACCGTTGTCGTCGCAGCAGGGTTCGCCTGGGTCAACAGGGACGCAAAGGACGGCTCTTCCGTCGTGAGTTGCGTCTGTGTCTGGGTCATCCAGGGCAGCATCCACCAACTGGTTGCACGCGGCCTCTGAGCGACCACAGGGGTAGGAAGCGACGTGGACGCCGGGTGGCCTTTTGTGTCAGTTCCCTGAGCCAAAACTGGGGGCAACAGGCGGCGAATCACGAAAAGCGACCCAACGGGAGATGGGCTGATCGCCGGATCCTGGCGAAGTACCAGCACCCGCCGAGCATCCTGCAATACCTGATCCCAACTGCTGGTGGCGACTTGCTTGTAATAAGCAACCGCGATCGGCGCAACGGGGGTTGATTTCATCGCTGTTTGATACGCGCCATCTATCTTGGAGCCAGAGGCACTCCGTGGCTCGGCCCCCACCGGCGAGAGCGGAATATTCTTCGAGACAAAACGCTCAAAATGGTACACATAGTGTTCCAGTGCCTTTCGGGCGGCGGCGCGTACACGCGGCGAGGCCTCGGCAGGGTGGCCGTCCTCCTGCGAAGCGTTGACACAGATGGTCAAAGCCCGCAAGGTGCTTTTGCTGCAGTTCAGGCCACGTCCCAACGCCCGAGCCGCTTCCCATCGTACCGCCTCGGACGGGTCGCATCGCAATGACAGCAGCAACGCCTCCTGCACCTCAGGCCAGTAACGGCTATCCA
>JBDNDE010000070.1:0-17022 GCA_046719305.1 Gemmataceae bacterium
ATCTACCCTCACGTCGCTAACGGCTTGCTACGTCGCTAACGGCTTGCTCGGCGTCGTTTCGCTCCACGCCGGCTCAATGGTAGCTTCGTCGCCTTGGTCTTCGAGTTGCAACAGGGACAAGGTGCGATAGGTGCCGTCAGGTCGATTCATCAACTCCGCATGCGTGCCGGATTCAACCACTTGTCCCTGATCCAGCACAAAAATGCGATCGGCCCCGCGCACGGTCGAAAGGCGATGGGCGATCACCAGAGCCGTACGCCCTTCCATCAGGCGATCCAACGCTTCCAGCACGAGCCGTTCGCTCTCGGCGTCCAAGGCGCTAGTGGCTTCGTCCAGCAGCAGAATGGCTGGATCCCGCAGAATCGCCCGGGCAATGGCGATCCGCTGGCGTTGGCCGCCGGAGAGTTGCACGCCCCGTTCGCCGACGCGGGTATCGTAACCCTCGGGCAACCGCGTTATGAATTCCTGTGCATTAGCACGTTGGGCCGCCGCCTCGATCTCCGCTCGGGTCGCGCCTGGTCGGCCATAAGCGATATTCTCGGCAATCGTACCGCCGAACAACATCACCTCTTGTGGCACGACAGCCATCTGGCTACGAAGGCTGGCAAGATCGTACTGGGCCAAGGGCAGCCCATCGACCCGAATCAAGCCGCTGTTGGGATCGAAGTAACGCAAGAGCAAGGAAACCAGGGTAGATTTGCCCGCGCCGGAAGCTCCGACAAGGGCCACTCGCTCGCCAGGGCGAATAGATAGGCTGACGCCGCGTAGCACTTCGACCTCAGGCCGCGAGGGATAGCGGAAGTGGACAGCCTCAAACTCCACCTCGCCACGCAGCCGGCCCACTGTTTGCCCCCCCTGCGGTTCGATCGGCTCACGCAGGATCTCACGCACCCGCTGGCTAGCTCCGAGCGTGCGTTGCAATTGGCTGTACAACTCGGCGAAGGAACCGGCCGCCCCGCCTACGAACAAGGTCAGCAGCATGAAGGTGGTCAGACCCCCCTCGTCGATGGCCCCGCGCACATAGAGCGTCGCCCCATACCACAGCACAAAAACGATGCTGCCAAAAATCGCCACTAGAATGAAAGCAAAGAACGCACCGGCAAACAGACCGCCGCGCACCGCCATTTTTACATAAGCTTCCAGGGCCGAAGTGTAGCGGGCTTGCTCGAACGACTCGTTGGTGAACGCTTTGACGGTGGTGATGTTCTGCAACGTCTCCTCGACCACGACGTTACTCTCGGCCAAACGGTCTTGGGCGGCTCTACTCACCCGCCGCAGCATGCCGCCAAACACCACGGCGATCACGATGACCACAGGGAAAGTCAGCAACATTGCCAGCGTGAGTTGCACCGAGGTCAGCAACAGTAGCGCGACCCCACCGACCATGAGGATCAATTGCCGTAAAAAATGGGGGAAACCTTCGATGAGCATGTGATGAATCATACTCAGGTCGGCAGCTAGTCGATTGGTTAGTTCGCCCACCCGTCGAGAATGATGAAACGTCATAGGCAAGCGAATGAGCCGGGCATAGGTATCGCGACGCAAGTCGGCCAAGCTGCGTTCGCCCACCTCGACTGCCAGAATGGCTCGGAGAAACGACAAAGCCCCCTGAGCCACCAAGATGCCCACCAGCCAGAGGGCGACGGTGTTCAGGTCGCGTTCCATCAGGCCGTCGACCTGGGCGCGGGCTGCCTTAACCAGTTCACCAGCCAGCAGCGGAAAGCCCAGGCCCAACAGACTCCCGCCGAACAGTAACACCAAAGCCAGAGCAAACTTCAGGCGATACGGCCAGAGATAATGCAGCAGGCCAAAAGCCTCGGCTAGGGTTTGGCGATTGATCGCCGCCTTGGGGACATCATCAAAAGAATGCGCATCAGCCATGATCGCCTCACCGAAAGGTAGATACCATCGATTCAGTGTAGGCGCGGCAAGACCTGCGAGATCAAGTTCAACCGCTTTGCAACTGACTCGCTCTAGAAGCAGCCATGCTCGTCTCGACGGATGGTCAGCACAGCATAGCGGCAATATTGGCTCAGTACAGGAACCACCCGCAACAACCGGACATCACACCAGGCCAGACCAGCGGCTAGATGGCCGTGACCCAGAACCCGACGGGCCATGCTAAGCAGTTGATAGCCCTGAGTTTCAAGGCAGGGAAAATGCCGGCGTAGCGTTTCGAGTTGCGCCGAGCGTAGCGGGCGTTCGTTCGGGGTGCGATCCTTGCCGGGATAAGGCACCCAACGTCGGGCCATTTCCAAGATAGGATTTTCACCCCACGGCTCGCAAAAGACCGCGACGCCCCCTGGCCTCAGCACACGGGCGATCTCAACGGCCACCCGGTCCATGTCCAGATGATGCAAAATCGCGTTTCCCCAGATGCGATCGAACTGTTGATCCCGGAAGGGTAAATGCTCAGCATCGGCCTGAATCCAGTGGATACCTGGCACCTGATTGGCCTCGGCCCGCCGACGCGCCTCGGCGAGATAACCGGCCGAGAGATCCAAAGCTGTCACACATGCTCCGGCACGAGCGGCAACGATGGCTGCCATGCCATGTCCGCAGCCCAGATCGAGCAGTTGGAATCCATCCAGAGGGAAGAGTTTGTTAAAAGCCGGTCGAATCCAGGTTTCGTGATCGAGATATTCGTCGTCACTGAACACAAGCCGAGCGGGATCGACAAATCGCGTGGCCCGATCCGCCGCTTGGGTGTCGTGAAAAGCCATTTCGTCACGCAGGCGGTCCGTCGCCTTCATAGAAAACGATCCTCAGTGACTCGGTGCCGAGCGAATGCTTATGGTGGCGAAAAGAGGGTGGAGGGTCAAGAGCGAGATCGAGCTGCGGCAGAAGCGGCTTGTCTGGAGCCAGCCGTAGCAGGCAGGGTCGGCAAAGCTTCCAAGCGTTGGTGGTTCTGCATCGGGCGAGAAGTAGTGGCTGAGAAGTTGGATAAGGGGAGAGAAACTCCTAGAGTTACAACAGCTCTTGTTGGAGGTGTTGGAATATGGCTGGTCCCGCCCCACTGTTTCGGGAGATTCACGCTCTTCGCTCGTATGCTCATTCCTTGAAAGAGCAACTCGATCGGTTGCCCCGCCAACTCAAAGCTCAGCAGGCTCGTCAACTCGCCGCCGAGAACGCCTTGAAGGCGGCTCAGGAGAGGGTGCGGCAACTCAAAGTCGAGGCAACCAGCAAGGAGAAGACGCTCAAAACTAAGGGCGAACTGCTGGCCCGCTATGAAGATCAACTCAGTAGCATCCAATCCAAAAAAGAGTTTGATGCCAAGCAACTGGAAATCGCCTTCACCAAGACCGAAATCGCTCAACTCGAAGACGAAATCCTTCAGGCATTGAGCGATGGTGAAACCGAAGCCGCTCGCTTGCCCGAACTGGAGAAGGCCCTAGCCAGTGTCAGCGCCGAAGTCGCTAAGTTTGAAGCCGAACTCGCCCCCAAAAAAGCCCTCTGGGAAGCCGAACTGGCCAGTACCCAGGCCAAGCTCAAAGAACTGGAGCCAGGAATCCCCAAGAATGTTCGGGCCGCCTACGATCGTACCGTTGCCTCTATGGGCCATGACGGCTTTGCCTCCGTACAGGAGCAGGTCTGCGGTGGCTGCCGGGTCGAGATTACCGTTCAGATGCAAAACGAACTGGAAGACGACCAGTTTGTTATGTGCCGTTCATGCGGCCGCATCCTGTATTTGCCAGCCGTCGCCTCGTGAGCGATTAGGGGAGGCAGGCGTCCTCAAGGCGAGCAGCTTCAACGCACGCGGCGGATACGGTGGTTTTCGCTATCGGCGATGTACAATACACCTTTGGGATCAATAGCCAGACCGTGCGGGCGTCCCATACCGGCTTGGAGCGGATCGCCGCCGTCTCCCTCAGGACCACGTCGCCCACCGGCCACGGTCGTGACTTGGGCGGTCTTAACGTCGATGCGGCGGATGCTCTGGTTTTCGGTATCCACGACGAAAAGGTTGCCCTTGGTATCGCAGCGGATTGCCTTGGGGCCGTTGAAGCGGGCCTTGGTGCCAATGCCGTCGTCCTTCCCCTTGGTGGTGTCGCCGGCCAGCGTCGTGATAATCCCCTTGGCGTCGACCTTACGGATGCTATTACCCTCACGCTCGCAAATGTAGGTATTGCCTTGGCCATCCACACACACGGCCCGTGCGCCGTGGACCACTGCCTTGGTCGCTGGGCCGCCATCCCCTTTGTTCGCAAGGGAGTATTTGCCCGGTTTACGCGGCACGCCAGCAAAGACGCTCATCTGGCCAGTTTTCAAATCGAGACGCAATATCTGCCAGGCTCCGACATCGGCGATCAACAAGCCGCCCTGACCGTCGAGGTGGCAATCGTTGGGTTCGACCAGTTTACGTTTCTCGTCCCCGGCAATGGTGGTAACGATTCCTTTGGTGTCCACTTTGCGAATGCGTTTATTCAACCGATCAGTGATAAATAACTCCCCCTCAGCGTTGACATCGACGGCGTAGGGTTCGTTGAAGGTGGCCGCCGTCGCCGGGCCGCCATCGCCGCTTAAGCCCTTCTTGCCTGTACCCGCTACGGTGCTGAGGATGCCGGTCTTCAGATCCAGCTTGCGGATACAGTGATTGTTGGCCTCGGCAATCAAGAGATTCCCCTTACCATCCAGAACGCAATGGAAGGGCTGATTCAGCAAGGCTGCTGTCGCCGGACCGCCATCCCCGGCATAACCGGCTTTGCCCGTTCCTGCGACACTGTCGATCGTGGAAGCAAAAAATAGCAACGCAAACCACATCGTAGTAACCTCCCCAGAGTGAGGTTATCTTAGTCGTCGGCGCTCTGTTCGTCTGCTGAGCCCCGGCCCCACCGCCTGCGGGTCGTGTCGCGGTCGATACCGTTGAGCGGCTCGGAGCGATAGCGGCCATAGTCGATCTCGGTCAGAGCCGAGTCGTCGCCGAGTTGGCCGTCGGCCGCGGCGCGAAGGTCGCGCTGCAGATCGCGGCGGACCTTGCGTTTGCCGGCTTTCTTGACACTACGCTTCAACTCGCGGTGGCGGCGTTTGTCCTGATCCATCGCCTTGAGTACCTCGCTGAGGGGGAAACGGCCTCACTTGGCGCGTTCGAGGTTGCTCTTAAACTCACGCTCAAAGTCTTGTTTGACCGCCGGGTTGTTCTTGATGCTGTTTTTGATGTCGGCCAGGGCGTTGCGGAAGTTGGTAGCGTGTTTACGCAGTGCCTCGACACAGTCGCGTAGATGGCGATCACCAAACTTCGCAGGCAACTCGACCTTCCAGACACCATTTTCTTCTTTGAGGTTCACCTGCATCGGTGCGGGCAGGGTCGTTCCAGTGGGCAGCAGCGAATGCAACAGCAACGGCGGAATATCGTAGCGTTCTGTCGAGATGGCCGCTAGGCCGGTACGAACCCGCGGCTCATCTTGCGCCCAGTGGATCAGAGCAACAGCCTGATTGCCGGACTTGTTTTTGATGTCGTACTTGAAGGGCGGAAACGGATCGAGCCAGTAAAGCATCACATCGACCTTGTCCGACTGGGTCTGGGTGCTTTTCATCACGTCGAGGAGGTTGTCGATCCCTCGGGCCAACTCACGCGCGTCGGGCGCACCTTTGGCGAACAGTTCGGCATAATCGCCCGTCAGGTAGTCTTTGGCGATGTCGTACTGCCGCTTCTCAATCGCCCGCTTAAGTTGGTCCAGACAGTCCTCAGGCGATTTGGCTGGGTTAAATCCCTGAGCCGCTTTGAACCAGCGATCGACCATCGCGGGCCTGACGCTCGGCATAAACCAGAAAACGCTCGTGGCCAGCACGAGCAGACCGATTAAGACCATCGGTACCATTTTGTACGCAGGCATACGAGTCTCCCGAGAACGAGATCAACTAGATAGAATGAAAGGGACCGTCGGTGATAATTTAATGCACACGCTAGCCGACGCCAACTGATGCCCACGAGAATTCTGTTCATGGGAGCGTCTGAAACCCTGCTCCAAGCCCTGCTACAGGACTACAATGATCCACTGCTCTGGTTGGCATTGGCCGATGCTCTCGAAGAAGAGGGGCGCGCTCGTCAAGCTGAGTTGTTGCGTCTGAGCCGACAGCTCGAATCACTGCCGCCCCGTCCTGAAGCTCAGGGCAGCTGTTTAGCCCGAATCGAGCAACTGCTACTAGCCGGAGTCGAGCCGGTCCGACCCCACTGGAACCATCCCGAGGGGTTGACGTTTGTCTTTCTCACCCCGGGGCTTTTCTGGATGGGTTCGCCTGCAGAAGAGGACAACCGCCACGACGATGAATTTCGTCACCTAGTCGAACTGACACGACCGTTCTGGATCAGTGCCCACTTGGTTACGCAACGTCAGTTCCGCCAAGTGATGCAGTACAACCCCTCTTCCTTTCGACCCTTGGGGGAGATGGCTGGCGAGGTAGAAGGACTCCTGACCGACGAATTCCCGGTCGATTCGGTCAGTTGGTACGAAGCCCTCGAATTTTGCACTCGCTTGACGCGACGCGAACCCGGTGCGTTGTATCGCTTGCCCACCGAGGCCGAGTGGGAATATGCTTGCCGAGCGGGTACAGCAACGGAGTTTGCCCACGGCTCATCGCTGTCGTCCTATCGAGCCAATTTTGACGGGTCATCGCCCTATGGAACTGACTTATTGGATCTTCCGACCGGTCCGACGCTGGGACGGCCGTGTCCAGTGGGCAGTTATCCGCCCAACGCCTGGGGATTGTACGACATGCATGGCCAACTTGATGAATGGTGTCTCGACTGGTATGAAGAAGACTATTATCGTTATAGTCCGCGATGTGATCCGCGTGGCCCGGCCGAGAATGATATGAAAGTGTTACGCGGCGGCACCTGGAGCAATGCCGGTCGTTTCTGCCGGTCGGCTTTTCGCTGGCGAGCCGCCCCGGACTATCGCCAACAGGAGAAAGGCTTCCGCGTCGTGCGCGAGTTCCTGCCGGCTTGAAGCCCCCCTAGCAACCTCCCTCGATTCTTACGAGTCTGTTCGCATGCGATTGGCTTTTCTCTCTGCGGGCACGGGCTGGCATGTCGCTGACTTGCTTCGCGCTACGACCTGTCGTGGTCATCTCGGGCAATCCGTCGACTTCCGCCTGCTAGGTGCCGGCTGCGGTCTGGCTTGCGAGCCTCTGGCTGGTTTCGATGCCGTGCTGGTGCGTACCATGCCACCAGGATCGCTCGAACAAGTCGTCTTTCGTATGGATCTGCTTCATCAAAGTACCGCTTATGTATTAAATTCACCTCGAGCGCTCGAAACCGCCATTGACAAATATCTGACCACCGCTCGGCTGCATCAGGCGGGTTTGCCTGTGCCTCGGACCTTTGTTTGCCAAACCGCCGACGCTGCCCTGGAGGGGTTCGCAGCTCTGGGCGGCGATGTCGTGGTCAAGCCGCTGTTCGGCTCCGAGGGCCGCGGCATGCTGCGGGTCAGCGATCCCGATTTAGCCTGGCGTACTTTTCGCACTTTAGAACGCACCGGGGCCGTTCTTTACCTCCAAGAGTCAATCGCTCATCCCGGTTGGGACCTACGCGTCTTCTTGCTTGGCGGCAAACCGCTGGCCGCGATGCGTCGCTATGCCCAAGCCGGCCACTGGCGTACCAACGTTGCTCAGGGGGGCCGCACCGAAGCAGTGGCGCTGGGCGAACCGCAAACCAGCTTGGCCGTGAGGGCCGCGGAGGTAGTGGGCGTCGAAATCGCCGGCGTCGATCTGCTTCAGGATGCGTCCGGCCGCTGGCTAATATTGGAAGTCAACGCCGTACCCGGTTGGCGAGCGTTGGCCCCGACTTGCGGTATCGACGTGGCCGACGCCCTTGTTGCATATATTGAGAGGCGTCTATCATGAATATTTCTCTATGGGTTCAGGCGGCCTGTACCTGGGAAGTCTGCGCCGAGAAACTCGGCAACGTTAACCGCCACCACGATTTTACTGATGTCACGCTCGTTGATTTCTTACTCAGTGCCGCGGCCATCGCTCCCATATTAGCAGAGGTCCGCACCTGTGGGATAGGGGCAACCATTCTCAAAGCCGTCCGCGCTACCCGCTGCGTCTGCGCCAGCAACACGAACCTGGGCCTCATCCTGGTACTAACTCCGTTGGCCTGGACCGTCCAACGCGACGAGTTGGCCCGATTGCTTGCCTCCTGCACCCTGGAGGATTCCCAGCAGGTCGTCCAGGCCATTCGCGAAGCCCGGCCCGGCGGTCTGGGTCAAGTCGCCCATCACGATGTACGCGACGAGCCGACCTTGCCCTTAGCCCCTCTGATGGGCTTGGCGGCATCTCACGACCGGATTGCCCGCCAATATGCCACTGCTTTTGCCGAGGTCTTCGAGGAGGTCGTCCCCGATCTCCGCGAGTATCTACCCCAGGGCATCGAGCCGGCTTTGCAACACGCTCAGCTCCGCCAACTGGCTCGGCATGGTGATTCGCTTATCGCTCGCAAAGCCGGCCTGGCCGAAAGCGATCAAGCCCGCCGACGAGCCGCTGAAGTTCTGACCACTCCTGAACGCCGCTCCGCCCTCGATGCCTGGTTTCGTGCCGAGGGCCACCGACGCAATCCGGGTACCACGGCCGATCTGCTGGCAGCGGGGTTGTATGTGCTGTTGGCCCGCGGTGAGCTAGAGGTGAAGCATCCCTGGCGAGCAAGCCCAAAAATCGTCTCCACAAGTCGCTGAAGCCTCTTCGCTGAAGTCTATGGATGCTGAAGGCCGTCCGGCGACGTTGCCGTCGTCGCCACGACCGATAAAATTGGTCCGGTTGTTTGTTTCACCCCTGGAGAGGACACTCATGGCACACACCTTACCAGCTTTGGCCTACCCGACCGACGCGTTGGAAAAGGCCATCGACAAGATGACCATGGAGATTCACCACGGCAAGCATCACAAGGCGTATGTCGATAATCTCAACGCTGCGCTGCAAGGACACGTGGAGTTGGAAGCTAAGTCGCTGGAACAACTGCTGCGTGACATCTCGACCGTGCCCGAGGCCATCAAGCAAAAAGTGATCAACAATGGTGGCGGTCACGCCAACCATATTCTCTTTTGGGAAATCATGAGTCCAACCGGAGGCGGCGAACCGACGGGCGACTTGGCTGCTGCCATCAACAGCACCTTCGGTGATTTCGCCACCTTGAAAAGCAAGATCAAGGAAGCAGGCATTGGACGATTCGGCAGCGGTTGGGCCTGGCTGCTCGTTACGCCGGATAAGAAGCTAGCCGTGGAAAGCACGCTGAACCAAGACAGCCCGCTGATGCACGGCAAGACGCCGATTTTGGGCCTAGACGTGTGGGAACATGCCTATTATCTACGTTATCAGAACCGCCGACCCGACTACATCGACGCCTGGTGGCAAGTGGTCAACTGGGCGGTCGTGGGCGAAAAGTTCGCTCAGGCGATGAGCAAGTAACAACTGTTGCTTAAAGCTCGGCAGCAAACCAAGCCGGCCACCGGTCAAGCCGGCTTTTGTCGCTGCCCGAAGACGCCTGACAATTAAAAGGCATTTCCCGCAATCACTTCGCTGCCATCCCGAGTGGCCAGAGCGCGGAAAGTGGTCAGATCCACACTGTCCGTGATCAGCCGCACCGAGCCGTCGCCGTTCAAAAAATTACAGCCGTTGGTGTGCGGCGACATGAAAGCACTGGGGCTGTTGGACAAGACGTTCGGTTTGCTGCTGCGGATGTGGCAAGTGACATGCAAGTTAGCCGGGCGATAATTGAACGTCCGGTGCGGATAGCCCATCCGCTGCCACCAGCCTTCTGCATGGACCACCTCGCTGCCCGTGATCGTGCCCAACCAAGTCGCCTCGGCCATACGGCTCATCCGTTCGCCGATGCACAACGTGTTGGAGGTTCCGTCGGAGATGTCTTCGAGGCGTACCCGGCTATTTCGGAAGAAGGTGCCATTGAAGGCTCCGTTTTCCTCGTGGTCGTTGGTGCCTAGAACGCCTGTGTACGAGCAAACCGGAGCGCGAGCAAGAATCGTACCCGAGCCGGACAACGTGGTCGCAGCACTCGATTCGCCAAAGTCCCAGATATCCACAAGCTTCGGCGCTGTATCACTGGGACATACATATATGCGTAACAGAGCTGCTTCGCTCCGGGCGATGGCGTTGTTAACATGTAAGATCGGCAAGGCGGGGTTGATTTGCCGGTAGAGGTTTTCTTGTTCCAGATAAGGAAGAAGAAAGTAAAAGAAACTCCAGCCCGGCTCGAAATGGCTGGGAATCGTCGTGGTCAACGTCCGCCAGTTGACGTTGCCCGGGTGCGTGGCCGTTACAAATCCGGGCGGCAATCGCCCCTCCGTGCTGTGAAAGTTGTGCAGGGCCAGCCCGATTTGCTTGAGGTTGTTCTGGCACTGCATTCGCGCGGCCGCCTCACGAACTTTCTGCACGGCCGGCAGCAGCAAGCCGATGAGAACAGCAATAATCGCGATGACCACTAGCAGTTCAATGAGCGTAAAGGCCAAACGGTTTCGCAACTCGCGGCAAGCCATGAGCATGTCTCCTATTCCGACAACAGAAAAACATCTCATAGCAATCAAGCAAGAAGCGTGCCAACACCTGCCTGAGGCTAAAACGGCCGCGATTCTACCTCTCAGGTAGCCCCGACCGGATTCGAGGCTGCATAACGCCTAGCCAGCGCTGGTCAGGAACTGATCACCCGAGGCGTCGTGCCCAACACATACCCCATCAGTTCCCAGCCACGCTCGAAGCTCAGTGGACTGGCAGCGGCGACTACTTCGTCGTAGCTGCTCTGGCCGATTGAACTGATGCCTGTTCCCGCTAGAACGAAGGGCACCGGGCCGTGAGCATGGGCACGAGTCCGAAGGGTGGTACGGTGGTCAGGCGTTACCAGTATCCGCCAACTCTCATACTTCTGCAAGGCCCGATACAACGGCCCGACAATCTGTTCGTCAATACGTTCCAGGGCCAGTACCTTTTCGTCGGTACGGCCCTCGTGCGACGCCTCGTCGGGTGCTTCGACATGCACACAAACCACGTCATGCTCGGCCAAGGCGGCCACGCCGTAGCGGCCCTTGGCGGCGTAATCGGTATCGAGATACCCCGTTGCTCCAGGAACGTCGATGCGGGTCCAGCCGAGTAAGAGTCCTACGCCGCGTACCAGATCGACCGCCGAAATCATCGCTCCCGTTTTGCCATAAAGTTCACGAAACGGTCGCAAGCTAGGGCGTTTGCCCTGGCCCCAGAGCCAGATTTGCGTCGCGGGTAATTTGCCGGCCGCCATGCGAGCGAGATTGACCGGGTGATCGGCCAGAACGCCTCGGCTGGCTTCCATTAGTTCCACCAGTGCCGGGCCGAGCGGACCCTTGGGGAGATAGTCGGCGATGGGACGATCGGGGATGTCGTGCGGGGCCTGAGTCTTGGTCGCGTGAAGTCCTTCCAGTCCCGGACAAGCCCGTGCAATCAACGCATGCCGGTATTGCACTCCGGCGTACAACTCCATCGGAAAGGGGGTCGCTCGTCGCAAAAAGTGTTCCCGCAACGCGCCGATTAACTCGGCCGCCTCCGGCGTGCTGATATGGTCGGCCGTGAACGAACGCATTCGGCCCTCTTCAATAGTAACCAAGTTGCAGCGCAAGGCGAAATCGTCCGGCCCCAGCTGGATTCCCATCGCCACGGCCTCCAGAGGCGAACGGCCAGTGTAGTAAACTAGCGGATCGTAGCCAAGCAAGCTCAGGGTGGCGACATCAGAAGCCGGGGTGAGCGAAGCGGGGACATTGTCGGCCCGGCCAACCACTCCGGCGCAAGCCAGGGCGTCCAGATGCGGCAGCTGTGCCGCTTGTAACGGCGTGCGTCCCCCGAGTGACTCCTGTGGTTCGTCGGCACACCCATCAGGGATGACGATGGCAAGTTTCATGTAATTCTCCAGGCCAGGGGCTATACAGAGTTGTACTAGCCAAACGATCCGCGGTTAACGGTGATTTTGCCAGCGAGCCAACACGGCGAACGGCCCAAGCAACCTGATGTCGAGTAATCGCCACGTTGTCGAGCGATCGAAGCGATCAGCGGTCTCATGTCGCTGACTCCTCTTGACACCAACCCGACGCAAAGCTATGCGATTGGCCTCTAATCGTGTCGGGGGATTATCCGTGGTCCGGGGTTGGCCCCGTGACCCGAGGGGGGTCCGTCATGTCCGGTCTTTGCCGCTCGCTTGTTGGCCGCTGGGGCTTGCTCTGCTTGGCTGTCGCTCTGGTCGTCGGCCAGTCGGGCTGTGGCGATCTAAACCAGCTGGTTTTCTATCGAGGCGTGTCCACGGAAGCACCCGTCGATCTCAGCTACGATGTTCCGGTGGTTGGTGATCGGACCCTAGTCGGCAACGCCGAACCGATCCGGCTGGGCGGCGTTGGCTTGGTCGAAGGGCTGGACGGCACGGGCGGTGATTGCAATCACGACGATTATCGTGCCATGTTGCTAGATGACCTGCGTAAACGCGGCGAACGCTCCGCGGAAAAATTGCTCAAATCGCCTGATTGTGCCCTGGTGATCGTCGAAGCCACCCTGCAACCCGGTGCCAGCAAAGGCGATCCCATCGAAGTCGAGGTCAAGCTGCCACCCGGTAGCCGTGCTACCAGTCTGCGAGGCGGCTATTTGCGTAAGTGCAAGCTGTTCAATTACGACTTTGCCAAGAACCTACGACCCGATTACAACGGCCCGGCAGGATTGCTCAAAGGCGACGCCCTGGCCACAGCCGAAGGCGCGGTTCTGGTGGGCGGCGAGAGTGACGACCCCAAAGCCGCCCGCACTGGTCGCATCTGGCAAGGAGGTTATGTATCACGTGAACACCCCTTAGCCCTGGTGATGAATCGGGATTCGCAACGTGCTGCCATCACCGGCTTGATCTGCGAACGCATCAATGCATTGTATCTCCCCGGTCTGCCTTCTGCCGGTGAGGAGAAGCCAGCCACTGCTACCGGTCCAAACATCATCGCCCTGCGAGTGCCGCAGCCCTATCGACACAACATCGCCCGGTTCTTGCGTGTCGTCCGCTTGATCCCGCTGCTGGAAGGCATCGAACCACGCAACCATGCTCAAGACAAACGCACTTACAGCCAACGTCTGGCCGCCGACGTACTGGATCCCCGTAAAACCGTCGAAGCCGCCCTTCGTTTGGAAGCCCTGGGCACCAAGAGCATCCCGGCGTTGCGAGCCGGGCTGGAGCATTCCCATCCGCTGGTTCGCTTCGCTTGCGCTGAGGCGCTGGCCTATCTGGGCCATCCCTCCTGTGCCGAGGAACTGGGCCGAGCTGCTCGCGAACCGCTGTTCCGCGCCTATGCTCTGACGGCTCTGGCCTCGCTGCGGGAAGCCGCCTGCCAAGCCCAGTTGGAACGGCTGCTCGAAACAGCTAAAGACGACGAAACGCGTTATGGAGCCTTTCGGGCCTTGCTCATTCTCACCCCGCGTAATCCGGCCGTGATGGGCAAGTCGATACCCGGCGGGTTCATGCTGCACAAGGTCGCCCCCGAGGGCGAGCCACTAGTCCACTTGTCCACAACCCGCAGGGCCGAAGTGGTCCTGTTCGGTCCCGCCCCGCGTTTGAAAGCTCCCTTCTCCCTGTGGGCTGGTGAATTCACCGTCACCGCTTCCGAAGGGGATGAACGTTGTACCATCAGCCGCACACCCACCAACGGCCGTACCGAACGCAAATCGTGCCCGATGGAGGTCGAGGATGTGATCTTGTGCCTGGCCTCAATGGGCGCGCAATATCCCGATGTACTCGAGGTGATGCGTCAGGCCGGTGCTGCCGAAGCCCTAACGTGCCGTATGCGTCTGGATGCCCTACCGCGGGCCGTCCGTCTGGAAGAACTACTAGCCACCGGAACCGACGAATCGCTCTTGCCTGCGGGGCAGGACTTAGGGCATACCCCCACTCTGTACGGCGGGCAGTAAGTCCGCCCCCACTACCGTATGACCCTGGGGTAGGCCACTCATGCTTAAACGGTTGGAACTCGTGGGCTTCAAGTCGTTCGCGGAACGCACCGCCTTCGACTTCGCCCCCGGTCTGACCGGCGTGATCGGCCCCAATGGTAGCGGCAAGAGCAACCTCGTCGATGCCGTCAAGTGGGTTCTGGGCGAACAAAGTGCCAAGAGCCTCCGCGGCGGTGACATGACCGATGTCATCTTCAACGGCTCGGCCAGCCGGCGCAGTTTAGGCATGGCCGAGGTCAACCTGCATTTCGATAATGCCCGCCGGGTGCTGGCCAGTGACGCGCCGGAGGTGTGCATCACTCGCCGGGTGTATCGTAGCGGCGAAAGTGAATATCAGATCAATGGCCAAGCCTGCCGATTGAAAGACATCAAAGATCTTTTTCTCGGCTCCGGGGCAGGTAGCGATGCCTATGCGATCATCGAGCAGGGCCGAGTCGAACTGCTGCTACAAAATTCGCCCAAGGAACGCCGCGCTATCTTCGAGGAGGCCGCCGGCATTAGCCGCTTTAAGGCACGCAAGACCGAATCGCTGCGTCGTTTAGAGCGGGTAGCGGGCAACCTGGAACGCCTGCGCGACATTCTCGACGAGGTGGAGAAAAACCTCCGCACCGTGCGTCTGCAGGCCGCCAAGGCCCAACGCCATCAGGAGTATTCCCAACGCCTGCGCGAACTGCGGGTCGCCCTATCGCTGCGCGAGTATCACCTACTTAGCACCGAGTTGAACACCCAGCAAGCCGCTCTGGCGGCCCTTCGCGAGGCTCTTGCCACTCAAAACGCCCAGGCCGATGATAGCGAACGTGAACTAGCCAGCCTGGAAGCCGAACTGGCCGAAGTGGAAGCAGCTCTAGAGAGTGTCGAGGCCGAACGGGCTGCAAGTCGCCAAGCCATCGCTGCGGAAACCGCCCGCCGAGAGAGTGAGGAGGCCGCTGCCGCGGAAGTCGAACGCGACCTACGCCGAACCCGTTCTCAACTCGCCCTCTTGTCCCATGAGGCGGCCAGCTTAGCCGAAGCCAACCGCCAGGCCGAGGCCGAGTTACACCGCACCGAAGAAGAGGTCGCCAACAAGGCACAGCGTGTTCAGGAGCTCGAAGCTGCCCTGGCCGATCTGGAAACCCGTCTCTTGCGTCTGCAGAACGACATTGCCCACGCACGGGGTGAACATCTCGAACAGATGCGCCGCATCGCCCAGTTCGACAACAACACCGTTAGCCATCGTACCCGACTGGATAATCTCCGCCGCGAACGCGACCGCCTCCAACAACGCGGTCGGCTCGCCAGTGACACCCTCAGCGCCTTGGAAGAAGAGGCCAACCAAGCGGCCGCTGAAGATGAGGCCATCCAGAGCCAACTCGCTGCTGCCCGCGATGCGCAATCCGCGGTGCGACTGGAACGCGAGCGGCTCAACGATGTTCGAGAGGAGTTGGCTCGCCGCGCTGCGGATTTGCGGGCCGAAAAGACTGGTCGTCTTTCACGCATCGAGATCCTCGAAGAGTTGGAACGCGCTCATGAGGGATTGGGAACCGGGGTGCGCGAAGTGCTAGCCCGTTTAGAACAAACACCTGGCTGGGGCAGCGTTCAAGGGCTAGTGGCCGATGCCCTGACCGTGCGACGTGAATATGCCCCGCTGATTGATATTGCTCTGGGCAGCACCGCTCAACGGTTCTTGGTTCGCGATTGGAACGAACTGCAACGCGCCCTGCACGACAGCGAGCCATTGCCCGGGCGCGTTTCGTTTCTGCCCCTCCAGGCAGTGTGTCGGCCACCATTGCTTGATGATCCGCCTGATCATCCCGGTCTTGCTGCGTTTGCCGAGCGTGTGGTGCGTTGTAACTTGCCGGGCCTGACCGAGCGACTGCTCGGCACCACTTTATTGGTCCGTGACTTGCAAACCGCTCATGAGATCCTCGCCGAGGCTCCCGGTTATCGCTGCGTCACCGTCTCGGGCGAACTACTCGAAGCTGATGGCACCTTAACCACTGGCAACCCCACGGCAGAAGCCGGCATCCTGTCACGTCGAAGTGAATTGCAAGAACTACGCGACGAAGTCCGCCGGCTGGATCGTCGCCTGGCAAATGTTGATCGCGAAGCCAACAGCGTGCGCGAAAAACTCGCTGCTCTGGACGAACGCGGCGAACGCTTGCGCGGCGAACTTGACCAGTTGACCGAACAAGCCCAGGACATCAAATGGCGCATCGGCCAACTGACCCAGCGGCGAGAGGTGATCGCCGGTGAGGTAGAACTCAGCCGCAGCGAAACCGACTCACTCAACGAAGAGATCGAACATCTGGAGGGGTTGTTAGCCGACGCCGCCAGCCAACACGAACAAGCCCAAGCGGAACTACAGACGATTCGGCTCCGCCAAGAACAGCTGGAGCGTGAAGCCCGCCTGCTGGAGGCCGAACGCGATGCCGCCCGTCAGAGGCTCACGACCGATCGCGTGGTGTTGGCCACCGTGCAAGAACGGCTCTCGTCGCTGCGAGCCACCCAGCAACAACGTGAAGCGGACCAGGCAGCCCGCAAAGCCGAGTGCGATCAGGCGGCCGTACGACTGGAGGCATTGTCCGCCCGCTCCAAGCAGTTGTTGGCTTCGTTGTTGGCTTCGTCGGAGGTATTGGCCCAAGGGTATTGGCGTCTGGAGAACGCTGAACGTACGCTGCGTGAGGGGCAACAGATCCGCCAGGTGTTGCGCCACCGCCGGGCCGTTCTGCACGAGCGTGTCCAGGCCAACCGCACCGATGGGCACAAACAACAGCAGTTGGCCCACGAGCGCGAATTAGCTATTGCCAGCCACAAGCACCTGCGGGAGGCGATCGCACAGCGGTTGCAAGAGGATTATCAAGTTGTGTTGGATGATTTATATCAACAAGCACTCCAGCGAGGTGATTCGTTTGCAGGACCTACCCCTGGTACGGACCCGGAGAGCGGCCAACTGCTCAGCCCCGAGGAGGAAATAGCCGAACTACGCCGCAAATTAGCCAAGCTAGGCAGCGTGAATCTCGAAGCATTGGTGGAGTTGACCGAGATCGAGCAACGCCACGCCGCCCTCCAAGCACAGTACGACGACCTGATGGAAGCCCGGCA
>JBDNDE010000071.1:0-16881 GCA_046719305.1 Gemmataceae bacterium
ACGCCACCCCTTCCCGCGATTGCTCCACCTGCCCCGGCCGGATCATCTGCCATTGCCTCCAAGTCACCGAGGATGCTATCGTTCGGGCCATCGACACACTTGGCCTGACCACGGTGAAAGAAATCCGCTCTTGCACCGGAGCCGGTGACGGCTGCAATGCCTGCCATCGCCGCCTGGTTAAGTACCTTGAACGCCGAACCGCCCTCTCCGTGGTCTCGGCTTCGACCTCCGGTCAATAACCCCCCCGATGGTTGCCGGTTCACTCCAGCCCGAGTCGTTCGTCGAAGCCATGCATGCGGTTGAAGTTCTGTACCGCTACCCCCGAGGCCCCGCGAATTAGATTGTCCTCAGCCGCGAGAATCAAGACACGTCCACGTACCACGCGAACATGCAGGTCCAGATAGTTGGTACCCAGGGTGTATTTGGTGGCTGGAAGGTGTTCCACCACCCGGACAAACGGTGCATGGGCGTAGTAGCTGCGATAGACCGCGCGTAGGGCTTCTTCTTCCACCGGACGGAGCGGCGTCGCGTAGATCGTCGAGAAGATCCCTCGGTCCATCGGTATTAGGTGCGGCGTGAAGATCACCTCGACCGGCTGGCCGGCCACATCCCCCAACGCTTGCTCGATCTCCGGGGTGTGGCGATGATTGCCGACTGAATAGGCCGAAACCGTTTCATTGCACTCGGGAAACAGCGTGGCCAGCTTGGGGGTACGGCCTGCTCCGGACACGCCAGATTTCGCATCGACGATGATGCCACGCGGCTCGATCGCTTTGCCGGCCAGCAGTGGGGCCAGGCCCAGAATCGCCGTCTGGGGATAACAGCCGGGGTTAGCGACCAGTTGCGCCGTGGGCAGTTCCTCGCCGTACAGTTCGGGCAGGCCATAGACTGCCTGGGCCAGATGGGCTAAATCGCAGTGGCTGGCCCCATACCATTGGGCGTAGGTGTTGGGGTCACGCAAGCGATAGTCGGCACTGAGATCAACCACTCGCAGGCCACGCTCCAGCAAACGCGGCAAGCTAGCCATGCTGGCCCCGTGCGGCAAGCAACTGAAAACACACGAGACGCCACGACTGATCAAGCGATCGACATCCAGAGGTTCCAAACGCAAGTCGATGCGACCAGACAGGATCGGATGCACCTCCGTCAGATGCGGTGTGCCTTCCTGACGCGAAGTGACTGCCATGATGCGGACGTGCGGATGTCGTAGCAAGAGCTTGATCAGTTCCAGGGCCGTGTAGCCGCTGCCCCCCAGAATCCCCACCGCAATCGCTCTCATCGCCTGTCTCCGTTGCCGGTTTGTTCCCTCTTGGCCGTGGCCCCGTGGCCGGCCACATGGCACGCGCCTAAGCTGTAACGTATGATACCAACCATCCTGGACGCAGCCGCACGCCTGCGTCAACGAGATTACTCGGCGAGCCAGTTATTAGAAGAGTGCCTAAGTCATCTAGAGCGGCACGAGCCGCGGGTGCGGGCCTGGGCGTATGTAGACCGTGAGGGGGCACTACAACAAGCCCAACGGGCTGATGAGGAACTGCGGCGTGGTCTGGATCGGGGCCCGCTGCACGGCATCCCTGTGGGAATTAAAGACATCATCGACGTGTTCGACTGGCCCACGGCCTGCGGCTCCCGTCGCTGGGCAGCGGCGTATGCCCGCCACGATGCCCCGGTAGTCGAGCGGCTGCGACGAGCCGGCGCGGTGTTGTTGGGCAAGACGGTGACCACCCAGTATGCCAGCTTTGACCCGCCGCCCACACGCAACCCGTGGAATCTGAATCACACGCCGGGCGGCTCATCGAGCGGCTCGGCCGCTGCTGTCGCCGCGGGCATGTGTTTGGCCAGCCTAGGCACCCAGACCGGCGGCTCGATCACCCGGCCAGCCACCTACTGCGGCGTCGCGGCGTTTAAGCCTAGCCATGGCACGACCAGCCTGGTGGGCGTCTTGCCGTTGGCCCCGTCCATGGATCACATCGGCCCGATGGCGCGTAGCATCGCCGAGGTCGCCCTGGTGATGCAAACCATCGCCGACAGCGAGCGGAATCTGCTGGGTCTGCCGGAGCAACCGCCGCGATTGGCTCGGGTGCGGGGCTTGTTCGAGCGTCTGGCTCATTCAGGGGTCACCCGGATGATGGATCGGACCGCTGAAGCGTTGAGCGCTGCCGGGGCTCGCATCGAAGAATGGCAGTTGCCGCCCGGTTTTGATGAATTGCCCGAACTGCAACGTCTGGTGATGGCGGTCGAGGCCGCGACCTATCACGAGATACGCTATCGTCGCTACCCCGAGGATTATGAGCCGAACATCACGCGTTTATTGGAGGAGGGGTTGGCCTGCCCGGCATCTGCATATGCACGGGCCAAAGAATTGCAAGCGCGATGGCGGCATCAGTTGCGACAGATGCCGTTGCTGTTGTGTCCGGCGGTAACGGGGCCTGCCCCCGACATCAGCACCACGGGGGATCCATCCTTCAACGCGCCATGGAGCTACCTCGGTTTCCCGCTGGCCTCGATCCCCACTGCTTTGGTCGAGGGGCTACCCGTGGGAGTGCAGATCGTCGGTCCAGCGGGACGTGATCGTGCTGTGTTAGCAGCAGCCGGTTGGTGCGAGCGTGTGCTGAACGTGCAACTAGGCAGTCCACGCGGCTTGAGCTAGCGTCGCACTCGTCGGGGCGGATCGGGCAGGCTGGACGGACATTCCAGGTGCCGTTGCCAATGGATATCGTCGCGGTGGGGAAAATCGCTGCGAAAATGTACACCGCGTGATTCTTCACGGGTTCGCGCCGCCCAGATCATCAGCCGGGCCGCCGTGAGCATGTTTTGCAACTCCCAGCCGGCTCGGTGGGAGAATTCACGGCTCAGCACATACCCGCACCAAAAAGCTACCTGTTTCTCGGCTTCTTGAAGTCCGGTCGCCTCGCGTTGTACACCGACACGTCGCATCATCAGCCCCCGTAAGGAGGCGGTCAGGTCGGCGATGTCGAGTTGCCCGTCGGTTTCGGGGGAAAAGTTAGCCTCGACACGCGGCACACGGAAGGTGTCGGGCAATTTTTCAGCGGCTTCACTGGCCAATCGGCCACAGATGGCCCCATAAACCAGCCCCTCTAACAAGCTGTTGCTGGCTAGACGATTGGCCCCATGCAGGCCGCTGGAGGCGACCTCGCCGGCGGCCCACAGACCAGGGATGCTCGTACGCCCCTGGGCATCGACCTTGACGCCGCCGATCATGTAATGCGCGCCGGGGCGTACCGGAATCGGGTCGCGGGTGATATCCAGGTCGAACTCACGGCAGACACGGTCAATGCCAGGCAGATGACTACGCACGACTTGGGGATCCAGATGCGACAGATCGAGGTAGACATTGGGGTGTTGCGTGCGCTCCATCGTCCGCATGATCGCCTGCGACACCACATCGCGTGTGGCCAGTTCGGCCCGTGGGTCAATCTCGGGCATGAAGCGATGGCCATTCACATCGCGCAAGTACGCACCCAGGCCGCGGGCCGCCTCGGTGATCAGATAGCGGCTCGAACCAGCGACATATAACACTGTGGGGTGAAACTGCATGAATTCCATATCGCGTAGGATGGCACCGGCCCGGTAGGCAGCCGCCATGCCGTCGGCGGTGGCCACAGGAGGATTGGTGGTCTCGCGATAGACCATCCCTGCACCGCCACTGGCCAGGATGGTTTGCTTGGCCCAGATGAGCAACCGTTCGCGTGGATGCTTTTGTACCATCGCTCCGACACACTGGCCGCCCTCATCTGCCGGCAGCGTCAGCAGATCAAGCGTAAAGGTACGGTCCCACAGCGTCACGTTGCTAGCCCGCCGAGCCGCCGCAATGATAGCTCGCATGACTTCCGCCCCGGTGGCATCTCCCAAGGCGTGGACGATGCGCTTGGTGCTATGGCCACCTTCCATGCCCAGGTCGTCATCGAAGCGAGCGCCATAGCGGATCAGGTCATCGACGGCCCGGCTGGCTTCGCGGACCACCACCTCGACCACTTCGCGATTGCACAGCCCCGCACCGGCGGTGATCGTGTCGGCGATGTGGTCTTCGTAGCGATCTTCCGGGTCGCGCACGGCTGCGATCCCGCCCTGGGCATAAGTACTGTTGCTCTCGCGAATTTTGTCCTTGGTGACGACGAGTACACGCAGATGAGCCGGCACACTTAAGGCGGCTCTTAGGCCAGCAATGCCCCCGCCGATCACCAGAAGGTCGGTAAACAAGTGCTGGGTCTGTTTCGGCCCGAAGCGAACGAGGTAGCGTTTGGGAAAACTCATGCGATCCATCCAGGGGCGTGACTGCTGATATGGTAGGTCGCTATGCTAATCCCGTCGCCGCTTCTGCCAAGGATTTTCCCCTCATGACCGCTCCGCGCCACTCGCTTGATCCGATCTTCAAGCCGCGTTCCGTGGCCGTGCTTGGTGCTAGTGCCACCCCCGGCAGCGTCGGCGCGATCCTGATGCGTAACCTGCTGATGAATCCATTCGGCGGCGTGGTCTACCCCGTCAATCCGACTCGACATGCCGTCCAGGGGGTACGCTGCTACCCCGATCTGGCCAGTGTGCCCGAGGTGCCCGATCTGGCCATTTTAGCTACTCCCGCTGCGACAGTTCCAGATCTGATCGCCCAATGCGCCGAGCGCGGCGTGCCGGGGGGCATCATTATTTCCGCAGGTTTCAGCGAACTGGGGGCCGAGGGCCGCCTTTTGGAAGAACGGATTCGGGTCGTGCGTGGCTCGATGCGATTGATCGGTCCAAATTGTCTGGGGGTCATTCACCCGCCCAGCAACCTCAATGCCAGTTTTGCGGCATCAATGGCCCGACCAGGCAAGGTAGCGCTGTTAAGCCAGTCTGGGGCGATCTGCACCAGCATTCTCGATTGGGCAAATCAAAAACATCTGGGCTTTTTATCATTTGTAAGTGTGGGAGCTATGCTCGATGTTAATTTTGCAGACTTAATCGACTATTTCGCTGATGATCCACGCACCAGCAGCATCATCTTGTACATGGAGTCGATCGGGGACGTACGCCAATTCCTTTCCGCGACACGCAGCGCTGCCCGCACCAAACAAGTCATCGTTGTCAAGAGTGGCCGACACGAAGCTGGGGCACGGGCGGCCGCCTCGCACACCGGCGCGCTGGCCGGGGCCGATGCGGTGTTTGATGCCGCCTTTCGTCGCGCGGGTTGCCTTCGAGTGACGACGATTCCCGACCTGTTCAGTATGTCGGAAATTCTCTCAACGCAGCCCTCACCACGAGGCCCAGCCTTGGCGATCGTCACCAATGCCGGCGGACCGGGCGTCATGGCCACTGACGAACTAATGACACGCGGGGGAATGCTGGCTTCGCTTGGTGAGGCTACCCTGGCCGCACTCAATGCTGTCCTACCGCCCTTCTGGAGCCGGGCTAATCCCATCGACCTATTGGGCGATGCCACCGGCCAACGCTACTCCGTGGCTGTGGAGGCGTGCCTGGCCGATGAAGGCGTCGATGGGGTACTGGTGCTGCTGACGCCCCAGGCGATGACCGATCCCACCGACGTGGCGCGGCGGCTGGCACGCTTGGCCCCGACACCCAAGCCGTTGCTGGCTTGTTGGCTGGGCGGCAGTGTCGTCCGCGAGGGCCGCGACCTACTTAGCCGGGCAGGCATCCCTACCTTCGATTCGCCCGAAGCGGCCATTCGCGCCTTTTTACACATGGTGCAGTATCACCGCAATCAGGAGTTGTTGTACGAAGCCCCAGCCGCATTACCCGAAGATTGGCAGCCCGATCAGGCTACGGCCCGAGCTATCCTAGCCCGTGTCCGAGCCGAGGGGCGTAGCCTGCTTGACGAGGTCGAAGCCAAAGCGCTCTTACATGCTTATGGCTTGCCTGTCGTGCCCACCCACGCCGCTGCTTCGCCCGACGAAGCAGTCCGGCTGGCCGAGACGATCGGCTATCCGGTGGTGCTTAAACTGCTTTCCCGCACCATCACGCACAAAAGCGATGTCGGCGGTGTGCGGCTGAACCTAGCTCAGGAAGCGGCGGTCCGTGAGGCATTCGAGGCCATCCGTGCCAACGTGACCCAAGCCGCTGGAGCGTCGGCGTTTCAGGGCGTCAGCGTGCAGCCGATGGTTCGCGACAAAGGTTACGAACTAATCGTGGGTAGTTCGCTCGATGTGCAGTTCGGCCCAGTGATCCTGTTTGGCGCGGGCGGTGTGCTGGTCGAAATTCTTCAGGATCGTGCCATCGGCCTGCCGCCCTTGAACCGGTCGCTGGCCCGGCGGTTGATGGAACGTACACGCATCTACCGCGCCTTGCAAGGAGTACGCGGCGAGGCCGCCGTCGATCTGACCGCCCTGGAGATGCTTCTGGTTCGCTTCAGTCAACTCTTATGCGATTTCGAGGAGATTGCCGAGGTCGATCTCAACCCGATCTTGGCCGGGCCGACTCGCCTCGTTGCCCTGGATGCACGCGTTTTGCTTCACGTCAGTGGACAGCGGCCACGTCTGGCCATCACCCCGTATCCGAATCAGTATGTGGCCACGCACACGTTGCGTGATGGCACGAAGGTGACAGTGCGACCAATCCGTCCCGAGGATGAGGCACTTATCATATGCTCGACATAGCGAGCATACCATTCGCATGCGTTTTTTCAGCCTAGTGAAGACTCTTACCCGCGAAAGTCTTGTTCGCTTGTGTCATCTGGATTACGATCGCGAAATGGCTCTAATCGCCGTGGAATCCACCGACCGGGGGCCACGCTGCCTGGGCGTGTCGCGCTATTATCTCGATCCGGAAACAGGCGCGGCCGAATTCGCCGTGGTGGTTGGCGATGCACACCAACGTCAAGGGCTGGGACGGCATCTGCTGAGCCGACTGGTCGAGATTGCCCGCGATCGGGGGGTGATGCGGCTCGAAGGGCAGGTCTTGGCTGAGAATGCCCCGATGTTGGCGTTAACGGCGTCATTGGGCTTTGTGGTGCAGCCCTCAAACGATAGTGAGGTCGTACGGGTGGTTCGTGATTTGACTGAAACACCATCGGTCCGATCGGTAAATTAGGCAAATCAGTTGCCCTAGGTTGATTCTTGGGATTGTACTAGCTTCCGTGCGAAAAATTTGCTGAATGTATTGATCTTTGGCCTCCTATCATCCAGAACGATTCTAAGCTCTCTACCAGGCAGGGCGTTTACGCGTCTTGTACCGCACGTGAGGAAAGTACCAGCTGGTGATACCCTAGCGAAACGCGCTGCTTGAAGTGGCTGGTGCCCACCACAGTCGGATGGTCTTCCACGAGACAGCATCGACTGAACCAGCCAAGTGGGGGAAATCGGCAGGATGCCACGGGTCGCGTCTCACGCGATCACGGGAATCGTTTCTATGCTTCGTCTCTTGGCTCGGCTCCTGACCTGCTGGCAGGAACGATGGACTTCTGTTTCACACGCCTGGTGGCAGGAGCTTTCTCTCTCGGGTTCGTTCGCCCCGTTGGTGCGGCGGCCACGCTTGTGGCTGGAGTCGCTCGAAGAACGTAGCGTGCCTTCGGTGCTTCCGGTTGCTGGGGCCTCGTTGGCTCATGGTCCGACTTGCCCTTGTTGCATGAGTTGTGGTTGCTCCACCGCGACACAACCCGCCGAATATCGCTTCGGGGGCAGCAACAGCAGCAGCACCGTCGGAGCCTTCAAATGGTCTCAATCTGCGCTGGGGCAACCGGTTACCATTACCTACAGTTACAGCAATTTGCTTGATGGCCGATTGGGGCTACCTGAGGCGACCATTCGCAGAATCATCGAAGAGGCATTGGGACGTTGGGCGGCTGTAGCTCCGTTGCGATTCAACGAAGTGCCTGACCGCGGCCCAGCTCCTTCCACTACCGATTACAACGGCTCGGGGCTGCCGATGATGCGTTTCGGCCATTTGGCCATCGACGGACCGAACAACATTCTGGCTTATGCCTACTATCCGGGCCTCAACGGATTGTCGGGCGATGTCTTCTTCGATCGAGCCGAAAAGTGGGCCAGTTCTCCCTCAGCAGGAATGGACCTGCTAGAAGTGGCGATCCATGAAATCGGTCATGCACTGGGACTCAATCATGAGCCGATGCTTGAGAATGGGGGGCGTCCGGCGATTATGAACCCGATATATGTCGGACGGTTCAACGGACCAGGGAGCAGCTTTCTTTTGCCCGATGATGTGGCCGGCATTCGCGCGTTATACGGTAGTGGGGTCGGATGGGTGCGGCCGCTGATTCCGAGCAATCCGCAACCAGGTCCCAGCCCGTCGCCTGATCCAACGCCAAGTCCCGTGCCGCCAGATCCGGCGTTTTCGGTCTATGGGTCGACGCTATTGGTGATGGGAACTACCGGGAACGACACGTTCCGGTTTGTTGGCAGTACTGCTACGCCCACGATCGAGATCAACGGTCGGACCTTTGCTGGAAGCCTGGAAAACATCGACACGATCCGATTTGATGGGCGGGGCGGAGCCGACAGCATCACGCTGGTGGGAAGCAGCGCGATTGAGACCTTCCTGCTGACGCCCGGCTCGGCGACGATTGTGGGCGGGCGTTACCGTGTCGAGGCAGTGTCTATGCGAACCATCACTGCCCATGCTGGGCCGAGCGATGCTCTGGTGCTGACAGGGACGGCGGCCAACGAAACCTTCGCCGCTCGCCCCACAGCCGTCTCCCTGGTCAGCGGTGGCCGGACTTTAGCGGCTCTGGGATTTAGCGAAGTAACGCTCCACAGTGGGGGAGGCAATGACACCGTGCATCTGTACGATTCGGCCGGCGAGGACAGCGTGATGGCAAGCCCGACCCAGACGGTACTAAGCGGCGACACGTTCCGCATCACGGCGAATTTTTTCGCGACGGTGGAGGTCTACGCTTCCACGGGCAATGATGTGGCCACCCTCACGGGATCGACGGGGAATGATACGTTTGTTGGTCGACCGCATCTAACGCGCTTGAGCGGACCGGGCTATTTCGTCCGGGTGCATCGCTTTGACCGAGTGATGGCTAACACGCTCACAGGCAACGATGTAGCATTCGTCTACGATGGTCCGGGCAACGATGCCTTGCTGGCCCGGCCGCGGTATGCTCGGCTAAGTGGACCAGGCTATTCAACCGAAGTAAGCGGCATTACCCGCCTCGATGCCTACTCCAGCGCCGGGGGCAGCGACACGGCTCAACTGCTTGGCTCGATTCATGATGAACTGTTCATTAGTCTCCCAGGAGCTGCCTCGCTGCGTGGTCCCGATTACGTCAATGTGGTTCACGGCTTCCGCACGGTCACGGCTGATGGGGGCGGGGGGAACGACCGCGCACAAATCACCGGAGCGGCCAACGGCGTGGACACCGTGAGCGGTTCCGGGACAACTGGTATCCTCACTCGGCCGAATAATGCCGTCGTCTTCAGCGGGTTTCAGACGGTGACCGTCAACGGCTCGACCGGGATCAATCGGCGGCAGAATGGCCCGTTTTCCTTCCAAGTGATCTGGCTGGGCGTGTGGCTGTAATTCCGCTTGGAGCGTCCTGAGCGGGTGGGGCGGTGATGTCGGTTTTTGTTCCGTGCAGTGCTTTCAGGACAGCCAAAGCCTTGGCATCCGAAAGGGCCGCGTCGATCGGGTTTTGCGTTTCTCGCTTGTTGGCGAACAGTTCCTTGGAACCGGTGGTTTTGCCTCCCACGACGCCGGATTGGCAGCACTCTTGAGCTTCCTCAGGGGGGTTTTTCGTGATCCTCAACGAAGCTGAGGGCCGGCACGGGTGGTTGGTTTGGGGATTCGACCGTGCAGTTTCTCCGTAACGTAGCAATCCCGGGAGGAGCCAGCCGGAGCGAGCAGCCCGAACGACATTGCTAAGGAGAAAAAACTCGTCACCCACAGCGGGAGCGGACGTCGAAGCAGGGCCCGAGGCGGGGCGGAGTGTCGACCGAGCGAGAAAAAAAACGTGCGGCGACTGTCTTCCCCGAGCAAAAGCAGCGTATGATGAATACACAGACCAGGAGGAACCCGTCGATGTCCCAACGTAAAAGGGTCGATCCCGACAGCATGTTGGTCAAGCACACCCACATCATGGAGGCCCGCTCCCGCATTGCCGAGCAAGGGCATCAAGCTGCCTTGGAAGCACTGCTGGGCCGAGAGCCAGCCTTGGCCTCCTATGTGAGTCAGGCAATGGCGACCATTGCGGGCAAGATGGCCCTGGCCGGTGCGCCGACGGAGGTAGTGCAGGGGGTGCATGCCGACGTGTTACTGGTGATGCTCTCTTCGCTGGAAGCCAGCCGAGCCGCCGAATATGAGCTATGGCAAGACACCGTGATGGGGTCCCGTCTGGAGGCTCTCACCAAACCCGAAGTAGTCCCAGAGCCGGAACCTGCTCCAGAACTCGCCGGCGAGCAAGCCAAGCCCAAACCCAAGCGTGCCCCACGAAAGCGTAAACCCAAGAACGAGGAATAACCCCACGGAGTTCCGCTAGCCATGCCGGCCAGTGCCAGCCCAGGCGGTTCTCGTCGCTGCGGTTGGGGCTCGTTACGGCGTTTGGTCCGAGTCTGTGCGACCTTGACCAGCCTGCTTGGCTGTGTGTTGATTGATCTGTGTCAACAACCACCACACCAAGCTCAGACTAGCGACTGCGATGGCTCCTGTGGCCAACTGGCTCCAGAGTTCAGCCCGGCGATTGGCGACACCTGCCGCCTGCTCGGGGGTCAAGGGACATCATTGTGTCCAACCGAGCGAAGGCACAGCCAGAGTCATCGAAAGTACCAACACCGACAGATGCTTTCTGAGCATGAGGTCATCCGAGGTTTGATCACGTGCAATCAAAGTTTAGAACCCAAAAACCGCGGGAGCACCTTTTTGGTTTTCAGTCCATTTGGTTCTCTTTCGGCTTCCGTTCACTTCTTTTTTCGCGGCTAAGGAACCCACTATTGTCGCTTAGCCTTGCCCTCCGAGTTAATCAGCACCAGATCATATGGGCCGATGTGGATGATGCAAATGGGAAAAATTTGCCCCCCGCAGACGCGAATCGGTCGAGGTGGAAAGTGATAATCACCACTTGCCCTTCGAGCTTCCAACTTTGTGTGAACACACGTTATCAGTGAACAAATACCGTAATCGTCTTTTGTAATCTGTGCGTGAACGGAAGCTCCCGTCGGCGTTAAATGTGTAGTAGTAGCTAGCGTCGTCGTCCTGATGGCCCCAAGTGCCGAAGTGCCGATGCGTTGCTTGCGGAGCGTCTCCTCGGGCTGTTTCACCGCCGGGACTGGGGAGATTTCGATTGTGACGGGGGGCAGGGGGGGCTTTGCTTCGCTTGGCAGTACCCGCGACAGCGACAGCAAAACAGCTTGGGAGCCTTTGCCAACTGCAAAATCGGTTGGTCGCTCGGTGGCGTCGGGATTGCCCAGGCAAATCACCACACCATCGCCGGTGCGTTGATAGATACCGCGTGAGCTTACTTTGGTCGCGTCGGCCAAGTCAATTGTCTGCTGTTCCCCGCTTTGGCCTAGCACAAAGACCATTTTGCGCCACTCGAACGAACCTGGCGGCAGGACGCTCACCGTATTGCCCTCGACGATCAGTTGGCCATCGGCCGAAAATTCTAAAGCGTTTTCGCGGGCAGACAGGGATCGACCATGGTCGATCAAGGCGGTAATCCGCCAGGTACCCTGAAGGGCGGCTTGTTCGTCGGGGTGGCCCAAACATGCGGGCATTAACAAGGCCAAGAGCAGGCTCATGTGGTGTGGTGTCCTTTCGTCTCCGGGCACTCAAAGCGAGGCGACGTGAGAACGCTTGTAACAGACCGACCAAAACTACCACAAGGTCACTCATTCGGTAGGCCCACTCGAGGCGAGCATGGCCGCGGCCGGCTAGGGGGCTGTTGGCCATTACATCCACGAGAGCCGAACTCGCCGGCTCAACTCGAAGATCACTCGGTTGACCTGTTCTAGTTCGGCCTCAAGGCTTTCGATCTCGCGAACCCGCTGCCAGGAGAACGATTCTTCTTGCTGGGCCTGCAGGGCTTCGAGCTCGCGGTGCAAAAGTTGGCAGTAATCGAACCCCTGGGAGAGCTTCCAGGCATCGGGGCTGTAGACTGCTTTGAGGTCCCATTGACCCTGCTCGTTACGTTTCTCCACGGTAATGTAATCCAACACAAAGTTGAGCGGTAGGCCCGAGGTCTTGCGTGGCGCGCCCTCGGTGGTCAACCAGTAGCGCGTGTCGTCGGTTTCCAGCTTCAGTTCCAGACGTCCCCAGGTTTCGCTCACTTGATAGATTGTCGGCAGGGTTCGCAAAACGTTTAGGTCGGGTCGAATCGTTTCGGATGGGTTCATGGCTGTGGTTTGCATCATTCCGATGAAGGCCGTGGGCACCAACGCCTTTTTGGATGCACGCATCATGCCGAAACCGGCGTGATCTGTTTTTCAGCGAAATCGCCTCATTGCTGCCGTCGGGAATGTTTCCGATTGGAAACGCAAGGGTGTTGCTTGGTTAACGGGATTGTCTGCTCGCTAGCAATTGCGACAATAACTTTCTGGTAACCCATTGTCTCCTTATGGTCAGGCTTGATGCATGGAATTAGCCCGAAACCTCAAGGTCGAGAGCATTGGCCGGCTGCGTCTGGGACCGGCGGTCTGTCTGCCGAGACATGCCAGCGTATCGGAGGCTGTCGACCAAATGCGGCAACGACGCGTCGGGGGAGTGCTGATATGCGACGCTAAGGCCCGACTAGTGGGGGTGTTCACCGAACGCGACCTGTTGCGGCGGGTGTTAGTTAAACAACTGCCGTTGATCACCCCCCTGGAGCGTTGCATGACGGCCCCGGTGCAGACCGCCTCGCCTACCGAACCGGTCGGAGTCGCGGTCCAACGCATGCAAGAAGGCGGCTATCGGCATTTGCCGGTGGTCGACACCCAGGGACGGCCTGTAGGGATGCTTTCCTCTCGGGTGATCGTACATTATTTGGTGGAACATTTTCCGGCCACGATCTACTGTTTACCGCCCGATCCGGACGTGCGCTCTTCACGCCGGGAAGGAGCTTGATCTCGCCGTGAAGCTCGCCCACCCAACCCGACAGGAGGCCGTCGCGTGAGCCGTCCGGGTCTGCTACCCTCTTTCTCGCTGCTTCTGGCCGGTGAGGCCGGCGACGGCATTCCGTTTCTCGCTCAGCAATTGGCTCAGTTGTTGGCCCGACGAATGCCTTCGTTGCTGCTTTTGGCCGATCCTCCTGCGGAGATTCGTGCTACGGCTGGCAGTCTGGGTGGGGTGTTGTCGTATCAACTGCGTTGTGGCAGTTCGGTGTACCATTGCTCAGAGTGTGTGAACCTGCTTCTCGCCTTACGTCCGACCGCTCTGGAAACCCTCCAGATAGAGTTGGCTCCCGATGCCATAGTGCTTTTGCACGCCGAACGGTTTGCGGCGGATCAGTCGTTGACACGCCCCAGGCAGGGGGCGGTTTATCCGCTGCCGCTCACTGCGTGGAATCGGTCAGCTCTGGCGACGCGGAAGCTCTCGCAACCGGAGACAGATCGCTGCGAGAGTTTCTTCTTGCTGGGCTTGCTCGCCTGGATGCTCGAACTGCCCCTGCAACCCGTGCAACAATGGCTGCACGCCACCTTTGCCCGCAAACCCGAGATGGCCCAGGCCACCGAACTGGCTTTGACCTCTGGCCACGCTCAAGCCGAATCGGCTTGTTTGCCGCGGTGTGGGTTGCCGGTCACACCAGCCCCAGCCCCCGGTATCTACCGTCTGCTTCGCGGAAGCGAGGCGCTTTTGCTGGGGTTGTTGACTGCAGCCCACCATTGCCCTGGAGCGCTGCTGCTGGCAGCGGCCCCCGCGCCCGCCACGGCTGAGTTGCTGGCCCTGGCCCACGAGATGGCCTGTGATCGGTTGGTGGTGCTTCCCTGTGCTGACGAGGTAGCAGCGCTCGGCTCGGCACTCGGGGCGGCCTATGGTGGCCAGATGGGCGTTGCGTTGTGTTCCGGTCCGGGGTTATCCGCGATGTCGGAATTGCTTGGCTTGGCGGTGATGGCCCAGTTGCCGGTGGTCGTGATCCAAGTGCAGCATGGCGGCCCAGCCTTGGCTCTGCCACGACATGTCGAACAGGCCGACTTGGCTACCGCGGTCTACGGGCGAACGGGAGCCGCACCGCTGGTCGTGTTGGCCCAGGCGACCGCTCGCGACGGGTTGGAAGTTGTGGTCGAAGCGGTCCAACTAGCACAAAAGGAGCGAATCCCTGTCATTGTTCTAACAGATATTCACCTGCTACAACTGGCTGAGACGACCCGGATCCCCGACCCATTGCTTCAGGGCCAGCACTCGTCGCCGCTCTCTGAGCCGCCCCTTGCCCCTGAGCCGGCTAACCTTCGGGTTGGCTGGCTACCAAACCATCCTGAAGTTTATCGCTGCCTTAGTGGTTTGGAACGGCTGCCGGAGAACGGCCAGGTGAGCTTTGACCCTGAGAACCACGCTCAGCAGTGTGCCGCTCGCGCAGCCCGCTTGCAACGCTTACAGGCGGCGTTGCCTTGCCTCACCATCGAAGGCGATGCAGCGGGCGAGTTGTTGCTGATCGGCTGGGGGGGCAGTTTCGGCCCCCTGCGTGAAGCCCTGCTGCATTTGCGCGCTCGCGGGCATACAGTTGGCCATGCGCATTTGCGTTATCTGCAGCCGCTACCTGCAGATTTGCCCCAAGCGGTGAGCCGCTACCGCGTGGTTCTCGTCGTGGAACTCAACGACGGTCAGCTGGCCAACTATCTCCGTTCCGTGTTGGCTTGCCCGATCTACAGCCATGCCCGCATGGGCGGAACTATGTTCCGTATCGCGGAGATCCTCGCGGCTGCCGAGCCTTATTTGACTCCGCGACAGGAGGTCAGCACATGACGCCGACTAGGTCATTACCTTTGCAGCCGAAAGATTTCGCTAGTGCGGCCGAACCGCGTTGGTGTCCGGGCTGTGGAGATTTCAGCATTCTGGCTCAGTTAAAGAAGGTGTTAGCGGGTCTGAACCTGCCGCCGGAGCAGATGGTGTTTGTAAGCGGTGCGGGGTGTGCTGCCCGGCTACCGCACTATTTGCGGACCTTCGGTTTCCAAACGCTACCAGGACGAGCCATTCCGGTCGCCCTGGGGCTGAAGCAAGTGCGTCCGGAGTTGCAGGTTTGGGTGGTAGGCGGCGAGGGAGATCTGTTGCAACGCGGGGCCAACTATCTGCTCGATGCAATCCATCAGAATGCCGATATTAAAATTTTGCTCATCAACAACGAAATTCTTGGTCAAAGCCGTGGCCAAGCCTCCCCGACAAGCCGGCTGGGAATCCGCACTCCCACCACCCCGAGCGGCGTCTGTCATGTCCCTTTGCGACCAGCAGTCTTGGCCTTGAGTGCCGATTGCCGCTTTGTGGCCCGGACGTTGGATGTTGACATCGATCATTTGGCGGCAACGCTGGAACGAGCGGCCCGGTATCGGGGCACTGCCTTTGTCGAGATTTATCAGAATTGTAACATTTATAATCCTGATGCATTTGCTTATGCTTCGGCGCAGTCCGTCCGTCCGGACACTGTGGTGTATCTCGAGCATGGTCAGGCGTTGATCTTTGGCAAAGACCGCGACCGGACCATCGCCTGGCGCAACCTGCGTCCCGAAGTGGTGCCTTTGGCCAGCATCCCCCCCGAACAACGTTGGTTGCACGACGAGACGCTTGACGATCCGACCTGGGCGCTGACGCTAGCACTCTGGAGCTACTGCGAAACGCCCGAGGCGTTACCCGAAGTCCTGGGGGTGCTTCGCGCTGTGCCCTTGCCATCTCCACAGGAGTCGTCCACCCAGGTGCATCGTGTCGCTACGCTCGCCTCGGTCTTGGCTCAGCGTTGGCAGCACGGGGCCATCGAGGTTCCCTTATGTGGCACTACTGCAAAGCAATGGGAGAATCCGCATGCGCTGCCCCTGCTGCGATCATGATAATTTGCCTGGTGTCGATCGCTGTGGTTTCTGCCAACAAGACATGAGTCAGCAAGATCGGCCGATGCCTCATGATCGCGTCGAACATGCTTTGATGCGTCAAACCGTGGCCGCTTTGCAACCACGAGCCGCGGTGACTTTACCGCCCCAAGCCACACTCGCCCAGGCGATGGCCTGCATGGCACAACACGACATCGGTGCCGTCCTGGTGGTTGAAGCCGGTGATACCCTAGTCGGCATCCTTACCGAACGCGATGTGCTATTTCGGGGGGTAGCTCGCGAGACCCACCAGCGCCCGATTGCCGAATCGATGACCCGAGGCCCCGAAACCGTTCGTGACACCGATTCCCTCGCCCTGGCGTTGCACAAGATGGATTGTGGAGGCTATCGGCATCTGCCCGTGCTAAGCGATCGTTGTCTCGTTGGGGTCATCAGCGTGCGTGACATCCTTAACTACATTACTCCCATTTGCGCAGGTAGTCATCATGGCGGATGAGGCGACAGCCTATCACGAAGCTGGCCATGCAGTGGCTGCACTGGCACTGGGTCGGCCAGTGATCAAAGTGTCGATTCAGCCCGATCGCGACCGGATGGGTATCTGTTTTTTTGGCAAAGCGGTCTTTCGTCCTAGTCACGATTGGCTGGAACGCGAACTGCTTATCGCTCTGGCGGGGATGGCGGCGGAGGCACGTCACACAGGACACTATGATCGCCAAGCTGCTAGCCGCGACCTCCGCTACGCTCACGAACTGGCCTTGCAGCGAGCCGGCAACGACCGCCAAGCCGAACGTCTGCAACGCCGCCTGCTTTCCAAGGTAGAGCATTTGCTGGAGCAGGAATCGCATTGGGCCGCCGTGGTTAACATAGCGGCGGCCTTGCTGGAACAAGGGGAGATTAGCGGGCGGCAAGCCCGGCACCTGTTTGAACGATGCCAAGGCATAGCGTAGCGGCAGAAGGATGTAGGCTT
>JBDNDE010000072.1:0-16671 GCA_046719305.1 Gemmataceae bacterium
CGCCGGGCCGCCTGGAACGCGGCGTGGTGGGCGGGCATTGCGATTGCATGTATTTCGTCAACACCCAGCGTTGGGACTTCGTCCAGGTGATGGCTCTGTGTGCGCCGCGGCCGGTCCTGCTGGGCAACAGCGATGCCGACCCCATCTTTCCCGTAGCCGGGTATCGTCGCCCTGCCGAGCCGGTCGCCCACCTGTACAAGCAACTCGGCGTGCCAGAGAAATTTGCCCTCTTGGAGACGCCAGGTGGTCACAAAGACACTCCCGAACTCCAACGCGGTGCCTTTGCCTGGATGAACCGCTGGCTGAAGAACGACACCGGCCCAGTGACGATTCCAGTCCGCGACCGCTTGACGCCGCAACAACTCAAAGTGTTCGCCAAGCTGCCCCCTGATGCCATCAACGATATTGTCCACGAGCGATTCTTGCGGCCGGCTTCTCACGAGATTCCCACCTCGGCTGAGGTGGCCCGAGCGTGGTGGCCGGGCAAGAAAGAGCAGTTGCTCGAGGCGTTGCGGACGCAGATTCTGACCGAGGGGGGCGAACCGCGTGAGACGCTGCAAGTGCAAACCAAAGAACAGCTAATCGAAGGTATCCGTGTTACAAGCGTCGATTTCATCTCCGAAAAAGGCGTGCCCCTGCGAGCCTGGATCCTCTCGGTCGGCGATCTCACGACCGTCCGTGAACTCCTCGTCAGTGTCTGCGACGAGGCTGAATGGCAACGCTGGCGAAGCGATCTGGGACCGGCCTTTACTCCTGTGCTGTATGAGCGGGGCAATCCTGCGCCGCAGCCTGCTCCCGAGGCCAATCCCGAACGTCTGGACACCCTGCGCCGCAGTATGAAAGCCTATGGCTGGGCCTTCGCGTTGGTCGCACCGCGTGGAGTGGGGCCGACCCGTTTCAGCGACCGTGAGCCTCAACACCTGCGCCGCCGCTACGCCCTGTTGGGTACAACGCTCGAAACGCTACAAATCGCCGATCTCCGCCGCGCTTTGACTGCTCTGCCGACCGCTAAGATGGCCAAAGCCAAGCTCACCTTACAAGCTAAAGGCGATGCGGCCGTCTGGGCCATCTACGCGGCGTTGGGGCAGCCACGCGTCGCGCGGTTGGAATTGACTCGCCCCACACCGACGCACCGCAGTGGACCGGCCATCCTGGGCATCCTGCGTCTGCTGGATGTGCCGCATGCCCTTGCTCTGCTGGAGCCGCGCGAAGTGGTACTACGCGGGGTTTCGGCCGACGACTGGCCCTGGCTTCGTAGCTGGCAACGGCAAGTAGGCAACCGCACGCTCATTTTCTCAAAGGAGGAATAATGGATCGCGAGCATCTGCAGTCCGTCGCTGCCAAGCTGGGTATCGGCACTTTGCAGCGGCACATTTTCCTTTGTACTGGGCCGAGTTGCTGCTCCGCTGAAGAAGGCCAAGCCGCCTGGGAACGGCTCAAGGCCGTCGTCAAAGAACGCGGCCTGACGCACTGCTACCGCACCAAGGTCGGTTGCCTGCGGGTATGTGGGCAGGGGCCGATCGCCGTCGTCTACCCTGAGGGAACCTGGTACGCTGGAATGTCCGCCGAACGCATCGAACGGCTCGTTGTGCAACACGGTCAACAGGGCCGGCCAGTTGCCGAATGGACTTTTGCAGTTAACCCCCTACCGACCGCAACAGATGCCAGAGAGAGTTAACACTGCAAACGGCCCGATGTTAACTTTCGGTAACACTGCAAAGCGTGAAGGCCATCTCCTGAGGACGGAAGGTCACTCGTACAGAGGGTAGAGAGCCACAGCGATTTGGCACGAAGAATGCAGGTTAGATGGGCGCCCCTGTCCTTCTCCGCGTGGTGGGTTATGGATTTCCGCATTCTCGCGTTGTTGGCTCTGTGGACGCTGCTCAGTGGTCCGATACTGGCCCGGCCTGGCATGATCACCGCCTATTCCAGCCGGTCAGCCGGTCCCATTTCTGTGGTTCCCTGTTGCACTACGCTACCGGTGGTTCCCGGAGCTTGTTCTCGCTAGATCAATCCTCGCGGGACAATCGCTGTCCTGCTGTGAATCGTTCGGGTTGAGCTTCTTGCGAGGTATTTCTCATGGTGCGTTTGACGTTTTTCACCGCTGTGGCCCTGATGGTCTCTACGAGTCCGGCCGCCGACCCTGAACCCAAGAAAAAAGACAAAGAACCCGACAGCTACCTGAAAGTCGAGGCCAAGGGTAAACTCCGCACCGGTATCATGGCTATCGGTGGCGAGACGACTGGAGTGATGATTGCCACCCCGGGGGGCACCTTCGAGGTTCAATTGCCACGTGGCACCGATGCGGACAAGCTTGACGGCAAAACAGTGAAAGTGTATGGCTCGCTGATCCAACGCAAGGGGGTCACTGTTCGCGGCGTGCGAACCATCATCGAGGCTACCAAGATGGAAGTGCTTGATTAAACGGTCGGTTCATCTCCGCAAACGCCAATGGGTCAAGCGAGTTGGACCAGAATAGCCGAATCCAACTCGCGAATAAAGTTGCAGCCAACCAGGCGTTGACCGGCAGTGCCTTGCTCCGTGCGGACGACGCTGGCCAAAGTGGTGATGAGCACTTCGCCGTTCCGAATCAATTCCAGGCTGAGCAGGTCGCCCACTCGGAGCGTCTCGGAGACCTCCAACGATACACCGCTCGCGGAGATGTTGCGTACCAGGGCCGGCACCAGCAACCCTGGCTCGGGAGGGCGAATGATCTGATAATTCGCCTCTGCCTTGCATTCGTACCGCACCCATTGGCGTTGATCGGTTGGTGCAGCAGGTTGTTTCCGCGCTCCGAAGCGAGCTAGATCGTCCTCGTCGAGGACGCCGGCAAAAGTGCAGCCTAACTCGTACTGGTCCCCCTGGGGATCGCAACGCACGACGCAGGCCAACACTTCAATTGGTTCACTAGTTTCTTCCGGGGGGGGTAAGAGTAGACTCAACAGTGTACCGGGATGGTACGGCTTGGGAGACAGCATCCCTGCCCCGCCCAGCGAGAGATTTCGCACCCGTACCTCGTGACCGCTACTAGCGGCTTTGCCCGCCACATAGCATCGTGTGAAGTGGTCACAACGCACTCGCCCCCAAATCCGCCGGTCCTGTTCCTCGGTGGTCGGGCCAAGCCCCAGCATTCGGCCAACAGACTGGAGGGTTTTACTGAACATGGGTAGACGCCTTTTCTCGGGTGCGCATAGCTAGCTGTATGAACCAACATAATTCACGAGCGTACGCGGGTCAAACCGTCCAGGCCAACAGCAGGGCGAGCGGCGTGGTTGGGGCGACCTAGAGTCTCAGCGGCTAATGCGTAGCCCGCCGCCCTTGAGCAGCGATTCTACCTCGTCGCGTGTCACCCAAGCGAAGTCGCCGGGGATCGAATGCTTAATCGCGCTGGTGGCAACGCCCCAATCCAGAGCTTTTTGCAAGTCCCCTGTGAGCATCCCATGAATAAATCCAGCCGCGAACGAATCGCCCGCTCCCAGCCGATCGACAATCTCGACTTCATAAGTTCGCGTGGTCAAGGTACGGCCTTGGTGCCAGACCATTGCGCTCCAGGTGTTTTTCCACACCAGCGGGTTCTCGCGGAGCGTGATGGCGACTGCCTTCAAACCGAAGCGTTCGGCAGTTCGCGCTGCTGCATCGGCATAGCTGGCTTCCTTGATGCCGAAGACTCGTTCGAGATCTTCCTCGGTGGTGATCAGATAGTCGGTCAACGGCATCAGGTTGCTTAGGCAGGCCCCCGCCTCGGCAGGCGTCCATAGCTTCACGCGGTAGTTCAGGTCCATGCTCGTAGTCAGCCCTGCGGCTCGGGCGGCTGCCAAGGCCTCGCGGGTCGTGGCTGCGGTGCTGCTGCTCAGCGCGGGCGTGATGCCGGTTACATGAAACCACTTGGCACGGGCAAAGATCTGTTTCCAATCAACCATCCCAGGAGTGATGCGGGCGATGGCAGCATCTTTGCGGTCATACAAGACGCTGCTGGCCCGCGGGGCGGCTCCAAACTCCAGGAAATACAGTCCTACGCGATCCTCTTTAGTCCACATCACATGCTCGGTACTCACCCCCGCCTCGCGTGCCCGATTGGCAATCAAGCGGCCCAGCGGGTTATCAGTCAAGCGCGAAACCCACGCCGAGGTGTGCCCTAGCCGTGCCACCCCGACGGCGGTGTTGAGTTCCGCGCCGCCGACTTGCAGATCCAGGCTCGTGGCCTGTTCGAGACGTTTGAACTGCGGCGGCGCGAGGCGAATCATCGCCTCGCCAAAGGTAATAACATCGGGCATGGTGGCTCCTTGCTTGCGTTCCTTGGTTCACTGGGGAGGGGAGGCTGATTCAATCACTCGTCATGGGTCGCCGAAGCTAGCCTCTTAGCTAGATTGGCAAAGGCTGCCGGATTGTCCAACAGCTGCACCAGAGCGCTGCCGACGATGATGCCGTCGGCATGTTCTCGCAGTTGTCGCACCTGCTCCGGGGTGCTGACGCCAAAGCCGACGCACAACGGCAGCTTCGTCCGCGAACGCAGCCAGGCAAGCCGCTCGGCCAAGGCGGCGGGAATCTCCGCGCGGGCCCCAGTAATGCCCGTCACGCTCACGCAATACACGAATCCGCCCGAGGCTGCGACGATCTGCTCGGCTCGCTCGGCTGGCGTCGTCGGCGTAACGAGTTGTATCAGATGCAGCCCGTGTGCCTGAGCTGGTTTCCGCAGTGGAGCCGACTCCTCCAACGGTAAATCGGGCACAATCAAACCATCGAAGCCCGCTTCCTGGGCACGGCGGAGAAACCAATCCACGCCGCGCCGCCACACTAGGCTGAATGAGGTCATCGCCACCAGCGGCGTAGTAGGATGCGTCATGTGGATGGTTGCGGCCGTACGGAAGATGTCATCGAGTGTCAATCGCTGAGTCAAGGCGCGAGTGTAGGAGGATTGGATCACCGGGCCGTCGGCAATCGGGTCGCTGTAGGGGAAGCCCAGTTCGAGCAGATCGGCACCGGCTGCGATCAGGGCGTCGGCTCGCTGGAGAGTTGCTGCCAGACTCGGATCGCCCACCGTGAGGAATGGAATAAACGCTCGGGTCTTTTGTTCTCGCAAGCGAGCAAAGGCAGCATCCAGAGCATTCATCCTTCACTCTCCAACCGATCTATCTCATAACAATCTTTGTCGCCCCGGCCACTGAAACAAACCACGATAATTTCGTCCTTGGATCGTTTAGCCGCCTGACGAACTGCCTCATCGACTGCGTGGGCAGTTTCCAACGCCGGTAAAATCCCCTCCAGCCGCGAACAAAGCCGAAAGGCCGCCAGCGCCGCTGCGTCATCCACCGAGGTATAGCGAATCCGGCCGCTGTCCTTCCAATAGGAATGCTCTGGGCCGACGCCGGGGTAATCCAGTCCGGCCGAGACGCTGTGTACGTCGGCGGTTTGGCCATCCTCATCCTGCAACACATAGCTAAAGGTGCCGTGCAGGACCCCCGGCTTGCCACCGCTGAGTGTCGCGGAATGCTGGCCGAGTGTGAGGTTGCGGCCGCCCGCTTCGACACCGACCAGTTCTACCGCGGTATCGTCCACAAAGGGGTAGAACATGCCCGCTGCGTTACTGCCCCCCCCCACACAGGCGACCACCACATCGGGTAGCCTTCCCAGTTGTGTCAACGCTTGTTCGCGGGTCTCCCGGCCAATCACCGATTGAAAGTCGCGGACGATACGGGGAAAGGGGTGCGGTCCGACAACGCTACCCAGGATGTAATGGGTCGTCTGCACGCTAGCTTGCCAATCTCGCATCGCCTCGTTGATGGCATCGCGCAGGGTCCGGCTACCAGTGGTGACAGGCACGACCTCAGTACCCATCGCCCGCATCTTGAAGACATTGAGCTTCTGCCGACGCACATCTTCTTCGCCCATGTATACCTGACAGGGCAAGCCGAACAACGCACAGGCCGTCGCCGTGGCTACACCATGTTGACCGGCCCCGGTTTCGGCGATGATGCGTGATTTCCCCATTCGCCGGGCTAGCAGCACTTGACCGATACAGTTGTTGATCTTGTGTGCACCGGTGTGATTGAGATCTTCACGCTTCAGATAGATGCGTGCGCCTGCTGCATAGGCCGTCAATCGCTCAGCAAAATAGAGCGGCGAGGGGCGATTCACGCATACTTGCCAGTAGTGATGCAAGTCGCGTTGAAAGGCAGCATCGCCCTGGGCGGCCTCATATTCTCGCTCCAGTTGCTCCAAAGCGGCAATCAGCGTTTCAGGGACATAACGACCCCCATACGGGCCAAAGCGTCCAGCGCGATCGGGAACGGCAGAGAGTGCGGTCATGTTGGCTTTTCTATCCGTCGGCGAACACGTTCAAGCTAGACCGCTGTGAGGCACCGGTCAAGAGGCCCCGCGATCTAGTCCAAACAATCCATCTTCCGGTTGAGTCCCTGCTCTGGTTCTTGGCCGCTCTTGACCGCCCTAGCCATCTCTGCGTAGGCTTGGGGCCATCTCTGCCGTCTGAGGAGCCGTTATGCGTGTTATGGCACCCGAGATCCTGGAACTCACCCGGCAACTCTCTCCGGTCGTCAGCCTGATCCTGCTGGCCCTGGGTACGGCGTTATGGCTGTATGGCGGACGAACGCATCGTTTCTGGCTCGCGCTAGTGATCACGCTTGGCGGGGGGCTGTTCGGTTTACAGATTGGCCGTGATTTCGGCGTACAACCGCTGGTGAGTGGTCTGTTGCTGTCTCTGGCCGCGGGGGCGTTGTCCTTGGCTCTGGCTCGTGTAGTGGTGTTTGTCTTAGGCGGGGTGGCGGCTCTCGTCGTCATGAAGAGTTTGGCCAACGGCTGGAACGATTATCTCTGTTTCCTCATAGGCGGCCTAACAAGCATCCTGCTGTACCCGGTGTGGATTGCCGTCCTGAGTTCCACAGCAGGCACTGTGTTGATGGCTTATGGCCTGCTCAGCGTGTTGGACAAACTGTTTCGCATCGATAGCGTGGGGCTGGCTAACAACTATGGGGCCTTGATGAACTGGATTTTGGCTGGCTGGGTCATCCTCGGGATGATTCTTCAATACACTATCGAGCGGTGGGTTGGCAGACCGGCCGGCGAACCCAAGCCCACGGAGGCCGCCTCCAAAAAAGATGAGAAAAAGGATAATCCCAAGGCTGATCCCTTGCCGTGGTGGCACTGGAAAAGTCTGGTAAACAAGGCCAACAAGGCCGCCTGAAGGAAAAAGATGAGCATGTGGCGTGCGATGTATGCCCAGGCGACGGGACCACTGGCTCCTATCCCGCCCGGACCAGCAGTTCCCGCAGCAGCACCCAGCGTGGAAACTACCGGCCCAGGCATTTTGCCCTGGTTAGTGGCCCTACTGCTCGTGGTGGGCATCCTGTTTCTCGTGTGCATGCCGAGTCGCAAAACGCAATGAGGGAGCAATCACCCATGCCTATAGATCCGATCGCTCTATCACAACGCATCTGTGCGGGAGACGATCTCACCCATGAGCAAGTGCGCGATCTGCTGATGCTCAGTGGCGACGATCTCTACGATCTCTTCTACGCCGCCAATCGCGTTCGCCGACACTTCCACGGCAACAAGGCGACTTTTTGTAGCATTTTGCCCACCAAGTTCGGCAACTGCTCCGAGGATTGTGCCTTTTGTGCCCAGAGCGCTCACTTTGATACCGGCATCCAACCGCATCCCATGATGGATGCCCAGGCAGTGGCCAAGGCCTGTGAGAGTGCGCGGGACAACGGAGCCAGTGCGTTTGGCATCGTCAACAGTGGGCGGGGCCCAAACAAACGCGAGTGGCCCAAGATTCTCGAAGCGATCCAAGGCATGAAGCAAGTCGGCGGCATCTGCCATTGTGCGACGCTGGGTCGGTTGGAGGAGTCGCAGGCTCGCGACCTCAAGGCCGCAGGGATCCGGCGGATCAATCACAACATTGAAACCTCTAAGGAGTTTTTCTCCAAGATTGTGACCACACATACCTGGCAAGAGCGTGTCGACACCATACGCATCGCCCAGAGGGCCGGCTTGGAAGCCTGTGTCGGCTGCATCTTCGGCATGGGGGAAAGCATCGACGATCGAGTCAGTATTGCTTTCAGCCTCAAGGAACTCAACCCCAGTGTGGTGCCGCTCAACTTCCTCAACCCGATTGCCGGCACGCCTCTGGCCAATGCCACGCCGCTTAAACCGATGGAGATTCTGCAGACCATCGCGGTCTTTCGCCTTGTACTGCCCCACCAAGATCTTAAGGTGGCAGGCGGCCGGGAGAAGAATTTGCGTGATCTGCAAAGCTGGATCTTTTATGTGGGGGCGACGAGTGCGTTGATTGGGAACTATCTGGCAACTTATGGGCGTCCGCATGCCGAAGATCTACAGATGGTTCGTGACTTGGGCCTAGAATGGGCCGACGATCGCGTCGGCGACTTCGACCCATCTATCCCGCTACCCGACATGCCTTCGCCCCGAGCGATGGCCCTACCGATGGTGTCATGATGCTGGCCTGGATCGACGACGAAATATCTCGCCTGCGTCAGCAGGGACTCTATCGCACACGCCGCCGCTTGGAATCCGGTCAGGGAGCTGAGCTTCGCTGGAACAAGTGCGATTACGTCAACTTCTCGTCGAATGATTACCTGGGCTACGCCACTGATGAACGCTTGGCTCACGCCGCCTGTCGAGCGGCCCGGCGCTATGGCAGCGGCGCGGGGGCCTCGCCGCTCGTCTCCGGCTATCATCCGGTATTGCAACGCTTGGAACGCGACTTGGCACGCTGGGAGGGCACCGAGGCCGCTCTCGTTTTCGCTAGCGGCTACCTGACCAATTTGGCCGTCATCAGCGCTCTGGGTAAAGGAGGCGTGCTTTTTTCCGACGCCCTGAATCACGCCAGCCTGATCGATGGTTGTCGGCTCGCCCGAGGCACGCTGCACATCTATCGGCACAATGATTTGGCCCATCTGGAGGAGTTGCTGCGTTCCCATCCAGGACCGCGCCGGCTAATCATCAGCGACTCGGTCTTCAGTATGGATGGAGACCTTGCCGACGTGCCGGCCTTGGCGGAACTGGCTCGGCGACACGAGGCGTTGCTGATTCTGGACGAAGCCCACGCCACGGGGGTTCTGGGCAGCCACGGCCGCGGTCTGAGTGACACCCTCGCTGGGCCGCAACCTTATGTTGTCAAGCTGGGGACGCTGAGCAAAGCGTTGGCTGCCCAGGGGGGCTTCGTGTGTGCCACAGGACCGATCATCGACTTGCTGATCAATACAGCCCGACCGTACCTCTTTGCCACGGCCTTAGCTCCGACTGCAGCAGCTGCGGCGCGACGCGCAATCTTTTTAGTGCAACAGGAACCCCAGCGGCGTGAGCAGGTTTTGATGTTGGCTGATCTGTTACGGTCGCACCTCCGGGAATTAGGGTACGACGTTGGTTGCTCGGCCAGCCCGATCGTGCCGGTGATCGTGGGAACTCCCGAAGCGGCCCTGGCCCTCCAAAACCGTCTGGCAGCGCAACGCTTGCTTGTGCCTGCGATTCGACCGCCCTCGGTCCCGGTGGGTACTTCGCGTTTACGCATCAGTCTCAGCGCCGCCCACACCCTGGAGGATGTCGACCGTCTGGTGGCTGCTTTGCATGAGGCCCGCTCAGGGTTGGAAGGCCTCTAACTCTCGGCTAAGCTCCTCTAAGCGTTGCCGCAACCGCTCCAGACAAGCGAGCGTCTCGGCTTGCTGGCCGGTGCGACTAGTGAGTTCCAGTTCCAAGGCGGCCAGACGGGCAGGTTCGGCTCCGAAGGTGGCGACGGCCCCCTTGAGGGTGTGTGCTAGGCGATAAACGATTTCCGGATTCTGGTCATCGATGGCTTTTTGCAGATTGACCAGCTGTTGTGGCATGTCCGCAAGGAATAAGTCGATGAGTTCGCGAAGCAGTCCCCGGTCGCCGCCACAGCGATCGAGAGCTTCGTTGAGGTCATACACAGCTGGCATGGTCGAAGAACCCTCATGGGATCGGGAGGCAGGCAGTGTCGAATCATCCGGTCGCTCGTTTAATCGCTCTGGAGCATAGGTTTGAATTACTTGCCGCATCGCCTGGAAGAGGTCCGGCTCTCGGATCGGTTTGCTGACGTAGGCATCCATGCCCGCTTGCAGGCAACGCTCCCGGTCGCCCTTCATTGCGTGAGCCGTCAAAGCGATGATCGGTGTATGCCGCTCTGGGTGCTGCTGCCGTTCGCGTTCACGGATAAGAGCCGTGGCCTCGAAGCCACCCATCTCGGGCATCTGCACATCCATCAAGATCAGATCAAACGATTCATCCTGCCAGCAATCGACGGCCATCTGACCGTTGCCTGCAATACGAACGCGGTGGCCGGCCTTCTCCAACAGTCGAACGGCTAGGCGCTGATTGATAACGCTGTCCTCAGCCAAAAGGATGTTCAACGGTGGTAGCGTGTCGGCGGGAGAGGTGGTCGGTTCGACAACCAAGCGAGTCGGGCAGGACACTCCGGTGGAGACGACTCGTAGCAAGGTATCCAGCAGTTCCGATTGCTTAAGTGGTTTGAGTAAGGTGGCCTGTGCGCCGGCGCGAGTTACTTTCTCTGTTGCTTCGGGATGATCGCAGGCTCCAACCATCAGAATCACGGCTCCGGCCAAGCCGGGGGATGATTGGATTTGCTGTGTCAGTGCGTAGCCGTCCGGTTCGGGCATCAGGCCGTCGGCCAAGACGATTGGATAAGGCTGGCCGGCTTGAGCCGCTCGGTGCAACTCGGCCAACGCTTCCTGGGAGGAGGCCGCAACGGTTGGATTCATCCGCCAATCGACGAACAACTCGTGCAGAATCTGACGGTGAGTCGCGTTGTCGTCTACGATCAGCACCCGCAAGCCATGCACATCGGGCGGCTCAAGCAAGCCGTTGTTGTCCTGCTGACCGTCAACCAATTCGAACTGGGCGGTGAAATGGAACTCTGTGCCTTGGCCAACTTCGCTCTCTAGCCACATCCGCCCGCCCATCAGGGCTACTAGTTGCGACGAGATAGCCAAGCCCAACCCGGTGCCGCCGAAGCGTCGGGTGATTGAACCATCGACCTGTTCAAACGGCTCGAAAATGGCATTGCGGCGATCGGCAGGGATACCAATCCCGGTATCGTGGACATCGAACCGCAAGGTGAATCGTTCGTCGTTCTGCCGATGGACACGAACCACAATCTCCCCCCGTTCGGTGAATTTGATGGAGTTGCCAACCAGGTTGATCATCACCTGGCGCAATCGACCCGCATCGCCCACTAGCAGATCGGGGACATCCGAATCAACATGGCAGACCAATTCCAGCCCCTTTTGTCCGGCTCGGAACGACAGCGTCCGCAGGGCATCGGCTAGCGTGTCGCGCAGACGGAACGGAGCCACCTCCAATTGCAGTTTGCCTGCCTCGATGCGTGAGAAGTCTAGAACATCGTCGATGATGCGTAGCAGCGATTCGGCCGAACTAGTCACCACTTCTAAATATTCGCGTTGCTCGGGGGTAAGCTTGGTCCCCAGAGCCAACCGCGTCATGCCCAAGATTCCGTTCATTGGCGTGCGTATCTCATGGCTCATGCGTGCCAGAAAATCGCTCTTGGCACGGTTGGCGGCCTCGGCCACATCGCGTGCCCGTCGCCATTCGGCTTCCATGGTGCGGCGTTCGGTGATGTCGTGGCAAATGCCGACTATGCCCATAATGTCGCCGTGAGCATCACGTAGCGGCACCTTGGTCGTAGCCAACCACCGAGCGTGGCCAGCGTGGTCGATGTGCAATTCTTCCTGATCCAGGACCGCTTGGCCGCTACTCATGACTCGGCGATCAGCTTCCATGAACGCTTCGGCACGATCCGGGGGCAGAAAGTCCCGGTCGGTTTTGCCGCGAACCTCTTCGACGCTTTGCACGCCCAGACTGCCCAGCGTGGCGCGATTAGCTTCCAAAAATCGGCCTTGTTTATCTTTCACAAAGATAAACGCCGGCAGATGATCCATCAGCGTGCGTAGCAAGTTCCGCTCGCGGGCTACTTCTTGAGCCGCTGTTCGCTCATCGGTCACATCCCGGCCGATGCACACCAGCCCACGCACTCGGCCATCGGCTTGGCGTAGCTGTACCTTGGTAAAGGCATAAAGCCGCACACGGCCATCGAGCAGCTGCAGCGATTCCTCGGTTCGCACAATCGGCTGCGAGCCAGCGATCAACTCCAGATCGTGCTGGTGATACTCCAGAGCCTGAGCGGCAGGGTAAAAATCAAAGATGGTACGCCCGACGACCTGATCTTCATCAACAGCCCCCAACAAGGCCCGGTGGGCCGCGTTGCTCACCACGTAACGCCCCTGTTCATCTTTGAAATAGATGGCTTCGGGCAAATTATCCATGAGAGTGCGGAGATGAATCCGTTCGGCATCGAGGCGTTGTTCTGTTGATTTGCGGTCCGACAGATCCGAGAGCACCCCGTCCAGATGAAGCACCCCAGTGGCTGGATCACGCACCGCGCGAATCGACTCTCGCAACCAGCGGACTGCGCCATCTGGCAACAGCACCCGGTATTCCAGTTGGACAGCCGATCGGCCTTGTCGGAGGCTTTGCAAACCCGCTTGCCAGGCGGAGCGGTCGTCCTGGTGCAGGATGTCCCGCCAGCGTTGCCAATCGACCGCAAAGTATTCAGGTGGGCGATGCGTCAGCGTCTCGACCACGGGGGAGACGTAGCGGTAGGCAAACGTGCCCTCGGGAAACCATTCGGCACTCCACAGGCAGTCCGATACCGACTGCAACACCCGACGTAATTCGGCCTCGGTCTGGTGCAAGCGTTGCGTGGTGGCGAACTGCTCACGTACATCGCGCAGAGTGATCAGCGCTAGCGTCTGCGGTTGGACGTGTAACCGACTGACCGTGACATTCACCGGAATCCAGACGTTCTCGTCGCGTGTTCGGAGCAAATAGCCGTCATGAGCGTGGAAAATCCCGGTGTTGCTGGCGGCGTTTTGGAGCTTCTGCTTGCTATTGCCTGGTCCGACGAGACGCAGGAGGTTGAGCGCCGGCATGGCGAGCAGTTCTTCCCGCTCAAAGCCCGTGAGGCGCTCCAGCATGGGGTTCAGATCGACGACTTGATCGGTTTGCGGCTCAAAGAGCAACAGAGCATCACCGGACTCGTTGAAGAGTGCCTCAGCAAGTTCGGCAGTGAAGGCAGCCCTCATCGTTACGATAGCTCCGTTGCAAGAACCGGCGCGAACCAAGGGTCTGGACAAAGGGTAATGGCTATGCTAGGGGCCGGCTGCTCGACTCGCAAGAGGCTGTAGGTGATGCTTCAAAGGTTCCGCCATAAGGAACTTGACGGTAGTCTCTGGGTTGATTTTTCTCCTGCAGTCGTGTTAGACGACCTTAGTTTTATCGCTCTCTGGAGGAGTCTTATGCGATTACTGGTTGCCTGCCCCCATCGCCTGTTACTAGTCAACACTGCCGAGCGTTCGGTACAGGTCGTGGAGGATCACGCGCCAGAGTATTACGGAATCTCGTGGTCCCTCGATGGGCAGCAGTTGGCGACCGTCCATTCACAACTCGATAATTCATCCCTAGTGAGCTTAGAAGATTACGTTGAGTCTGAACGCGGTTATTTGCGACTAGGCGAGAAGGTCGGCGTGCACGTTCTCTCGCAACCCCACCAGATTCTCTTCACCGATCGCTATCTCGTCTTGACCAACACCGGCCGCAACTGCCTGACACTTGTTCGGCCGGACGACTTGTTTTATCGGCATGTGTGGCTCGATGATGTCCGCTGGGATCGCAAAGGCCGAGACAACCTTTGTGGCCTGCATCTGAATTCTGTTTATTGGCATGACGATCGTTTGTATGTTCTGGCCCACAATCATCATCGCGGCTCACTTGTGGCAGAACTCACTTGGCCGGAGTTGCACGTTGTTCGCTGGATCCAGACTCAAGCTCTCCAAGCGCACAATCTGTGGAAGCCCGATGGCGGACCGTTGCTGACCTGCGATACCATGCGTGGTACTCTGCAAGAGGTCGAGAGCGGCCGGATCGTCTGGCGAGCCGCCGCCATTAACCAGATGACGCGCGGCTTGGCTTGCGATGGGCAGCATGTCTATGTGGGTATGAGTCAAACTACCTCACGCAATCGGCGTGGTGATTCTGATGGTGGCATCTGGATCTTGGACAAGAAAACCTGGTGCCAGATCGATTTCCTGCCACTGCCCGCGGCCGGCAATGTCCACGAAATCCGGCTAATCGATGTCCCCGATGAATGCCATCACGGCATCCCGTTACGGGCGGTGCCCAGCGTGGACCTCGAACGCAGCCAGGCCCACACTCAGCGGGTGCAACAACGCTTGGCTAATCGCCGTGGGGCAGGGTGGTTGGTCTTCTTTGGCCAGCCCGAATTTCCCGGTACCGAGGTTCGACTCGCTCCTGAGGGGCATCTCAATTTGCTAGTGGCCGAAGGCGTTCATCTAAAAGATGTCGTAGTGCAGGTGGAGATGGAAGCCGATCTATCGCGTGACCCGCGTCACACTGGTATCATTGCCCGCTACAGCGGACCGGGGGATACCGGCATGGTGTGCGCTCTGATCGAACTTATCAAGGGAAAAGCCTATGTTGGGTTGTGGGAAAGCCCGGACAACACTTGGAACAAATTAGCCCACACACCTCTCCGCTCCATTCCACAACGGCTGGAGTTGGAGTTGCAAGGGCCGCATGTGCTATTGCGAGTCGAAGGGCAAAAGGTTCTCCAAACAACTACCCGTGTCTTGCAAGCCGGAACGGTTGGCCTGCGGGGCCAGACTGGTCGCTTCCGCGCCTTTCAGGCACAAGCGATCGGGGACAAGGCACAACGCGAAGTGGTGTTTCCGCTCCCGTCGCCGCTCGTGCGAGCCGCTTGAGCCGGAACGCTCACGCCCGACGTTAGCCCAACGCCTCTAGCCACGACTCACGCACGCCGTGTTGCAGTCGGGCACCAATTTGGCAGATCACTTTGCTGGCCAAGAAACAGGCTGCCCGAGTAGCGGACACCGGGCCGACCCCGTGCGTGATGCCATACAGGAAGGCACCAGCAAGCATGTCGCCAGCCCCGGTCAAGTCAACCGGCTGACAGGGGAATGCGGGCACATGTGCTTCGACATAATTGTGACGAACGTAGGCTCCATTGGCCCCATCGGTCACCACACACGAGGGGACTACCTGCTTCAATGCGACAAACGCAGAGGCAGCATCACCCGCCCCGGTAACCGCCATTGCTTCCGAGGCATTGGCAAACAACAGATCGGTTTGATCGAGCACTTCGCGAAAGAGACCATTACAGTTGTTCACCACAAACGCTTCAGAACATGTAACAGCTATTCGGGTGTTGTGCTTCTTGGCAATGCGAACTGCTTCGCGGATAGCGGCGGCCCCCGTCTCTCCGTTGCAGAAGACATATCCTTCGAGAAACAACCATTCGGAGCGAGACAACCGGGCCTCATCGACATGGCGAGCATCGATGTGGTTGCTCACCCCCAGGCAGGTACGCATCGTCCGTTCTGCATCAGGCGTGATGATACACGCACACGTCCCCGTGGTCTGGTTGAACACGACAGGGTTGCCAATATCTACCCCGTGTTGTTCAAACTCACTGACATAAAACAGCCCATAGCGGTCATCGCCCACGCAACCTAGCAGCGCCGCGCTTCCACCCAGTTGGGCAAACGCGTAGGTGGAGTTGGCCACCGATCCCCCACTGACTAGACGCGGATCGTGTGTTTGGAAGCGTTCCAACAGGCGACGTTGTTCGTCGATTTCAACCAAACGCATACTGCCGCGTTCGTAACCCAGTTCAGCGAATTCCTGTTCACTGACATCAATAAAAATATCAACTAACAGATGGCCTAGAGAATACAACTGGAAATCCCTAATGATCATTTGTCCTTTTCCTGACGGGAAACCCGTCCTTCGACCAGAGTGCGGGTGCTGCCTTCTACAACCGTTTTGCCCTGTTGATTCACCACTCGACGCGCCCAAACGATCTCCCCTCGCCGGCCGCGTGCTTTCTCGATCTTCTCCGCCACACGGCTAACCACCTGAATGGTGTCGCCGAAAAACACTGGCTCGCGAAAGTGCCATTCGCGAAGTTCCAGCACCGCCAAGGTCCGCATGGGCGGTGCATGGCTTGCTAGCCCCGAGGCAATCGACAACACTAGCAAGCCATGAGCGATGGGACGGCCATAAGCAGTAGATTGGGCATGAACATGATCAACATGAATGGGGTTGAAGTCGCCCGAAAGCCCTGCAAACGCCACGACATCTGCTTGGGTCACGGTTCGTCCAAGTGAGAGCCATTCCTGGCCTAGGCAGACATCATCAAAGTACAGGTGTGTTGCGGGAAAGCTCATGTAGTTACTGGTAGGGCGCGTTCAGGAAGCCGGCGAGAGCAATTGGAAGGAATATTCCGAGGAAGGGCTTTGTCTGCGTTGGATGGTTTTTTAAATTTTCTCTTGCCACTGATTTTACCTACCCATACTTTCATCCTCAGGCAACCTAGCATCCCCAGATTGCCTATTTGTGAGAATCCGAACAGAGAGGACATCATCATGCGAAAATGGATCATTGCAGGCGTAGCACTGACTCTGCTTGTTGGTTCGACTGAACTAACCGCCAAAGGCCTCCGCAGGGGCGGCAACGGCTGCGGCACACCCTATTGCCCGCGCACAT
>JBDNDE010000073.1:0-16563 GCA_046719305.1 Gemmataceae bacterium
TGTCTCCAGCACTAAACACCCCTTTCTACTCTGCCTCCCGATGATCACTTGATCGATCGATTGTAACTTGACTGCACTTCTTTACGGATTTTCCTTGACGATCGCGGCTGGAACCAGCTATTCTGCTTCTACTCCTACAAGCTGATTCGCCAGGAGGGCGTTCGCATGAAAGGAATCCTGTTCGCTGGTCGCCATGCGAGCCAACGACTGCCTCTGCTTTTCGACGAGGAGCCACCACCAAATCTTACTTCTGATCCCCAGTTGCTTGACTTTTCCCTGGCTGTCCTGATGCAAACCGGCGTTCGTGAGATATGCCTCGTTGCACCAGTCGGACAACTACCGACCTTACGGGCCGAATATGGTCTTGGCGACCATTTGGGGCTAAGCCTGAGCTATCAAGCGGATCACCCGGATCTCGCAGGACTTCTCACCTCCCTGAGCTCTTGGCTGTCCGACCACCCTGTCGCGGTGGTGCAGGGGGATTTTCTTCTGGCTGGCGAGCACTTGGCAACGCAACTGCGCTTGGCCATCCCGCGGCACGGTGCCAGTACGTTGGCCTACCGGTTGCCTCAGCCAGCTGCGGAGGATCCCTTGGCATCAACCCGGCCGAGTGTCGCCTTGTGTGGTGTATCGATGTATGATGAGCGATTTACCGCCTTTGCCCAAGGGTTAGAGCCGGCCCCGGTGGTGAATTCGTTGCTTGAACTCCAACGAATCTATCTGCGTCAGGGTAGTTTACAAGTAGTGATGCTTGATCCAAGCATTGTGTGCCTGGATTGTTCCGCTAGGGAATCACTACTTGCGGCATCGTTATTTATACAGATGTGGGAGCGATCGACAGGCCGTAAACTTGCTTGTCTGGAAGAGATTGCCTTGCATAACGACATTATTGATCTAGATGCTTTTGATCAATTGCTTGATCGAGTGAACTGCCCGCATAAGCGAAGCTATCTGAAACGCATTCGCCGGCAGGAAAGCTCGTACCGGCGACGAGCGGCCTGAGAGAAGCAGCCTGAGAGCTAGCCCCCCTGGAGCTTAGCGGGGCTAGAGCTACTGGATCACGGCACAGGCCAGGGCCATGCGGCAACCTTGCTCAAACTGCTCCAGATCGACCCATTCGTCAACAGTGTGAATGGCGTTCTGTCCAGCCCCGAAGGTCACTGCTGGGATGCCATGTTTGACCAGCCAGTTGGCATCCAGGCCGCCGTTGCTACTGCGAAGGTTGGGAGTCAGGCCGGCTAATTCCGCTGCTGCCTTAGCGCGAGCGATGACTGGGGCGTTGTCCTTGAGTTGAAACGGGTGATAGTCCAGTCGAGAGACAAACTTGAGCTTGGCCGTTTTGCCTTTGTCATCGGTGACCTGTTCGGCCGCACGAGCGAAGGCATCCTTATATGCTTTAACAATCTCTTTGGTAAATTTGCTATCGTGACTGCGGGCCTCGCCGGTGATGCGTACGTAATCAGTCACCACGTTTGTGGCATCGCCCGCCTGCTTGCCGTTCGCGCCGCCAAACGAGCCAACGTTGGAAGTTCCCACCTTGCCCTCCCGCATGACCTTACCGAAATAACCCGCTTGCTTGACCTCGGCCAGGGCCAACGCCGCCACCAGCGTGGCACTAATTCCCTGTTCGGGATGTGCCCCAGCGTGGGAAGCTTTCCCGGTGATCTCCACTTCCCAGCGTTCGGCTCCCACCGCTGCGGTAATTAGGTCGCTGGGCAATCGGCCGTCGATGTTGAACCCCATGACGACGCCGCCCAGATCAGCTGGGTCAAGGTATCGGGCACCGAACAGACCGCTTTCCTCGCGGACCGTGAACAACAAGGTGAGTGGCGGGTGCGGTAGCCGGCGAGCCAGGAGCGTAGCCGCCAGTGTGACTAGAGCCGCTACGCCGGTGCGGTTGTCACCGCCCAAGGCAGTGCGTCCCTCAGGAACGATCTTGTTCTTCTTACGCACGGGGACGGCACCGGCACACAACGGCACGGTATCCAGATGGGTAGAAAACAAGAGCGGATGGCCCTTGCGTGTACCGGGAAGCTGCACGATCAGGTTCCCCGTCTGCGTCGGTAAAGGGATCCTCTGGTTGGCTGTGTCGAAGCGAATCGCCTGGCCGGGCACTCCCACCTCGATTAGTGCCTGCTTCACTTCGGTGGCAATGTTTTTTTCCTGCCCGGTTACGCCCTCCACGGCCAAGAACCGCATGAGACGGGCGATGGCTGCCTCAACATCCAAAGATAGATCAACCGACATGAGTAACCTTCTGTCTGTTCTGTATGGAGAACTTTTCCAAGAGGGGTTAAATGTGGTAACCGCAGGTCTCAAACGCGTTGCGTTAGCAAACGCAGATAAGCGTCTACGGCTACCAAGGGATGAATCCTCACTTCAAGGTTTTGACAAACTCCAGCACTTCTTGCGGATGTTTGGCCGGTGTCACCTTGGTGTAGATCTTCCGTAGGACGCCTTCTTTGTCGATCACAAAGGTATGGCGGGCCGGGTTGCCTTTGCCCGAGGAGGTTCCGTAGGCTTTGGACACCTTCATTTCGGTATCAGCCAGCAGAGGAAACGGCAGTTTGTGAGTGTCAGTAAACTTCTGCTGCAACTCGACGGTGTCATGGCTCGCGCCGACGATCACTGTGTTGGCCTGGGCAAACTCCTTGGCCAAGTCACGAAAGCCGCACGATTCGATGGTACAGCCTTTGGTGAGGGCCTTAGGATAGAAGAACAACACCACGTGCTTGCCTTTCAGATCGGCTAAGGACAGGGTCTTGGCATCTTTTTTCCCCGGCAGCACCGAGCCGATGCTAGTGGCGGGGACCTCAAAGGCTGGGGCAGGTTTGCCCTCCTGCGGGGCAGCCAATCCAACGCCGGCCAGGAGACAGACGCTGGCCATCAGCATGCGGAAGCGAAGCATAGAAAGATCTCCTTGTGGGACGAGGGTTCTCGATCATTGTCAGCCAACCGCTTCAGCTGGCAAGAGCTGCTCAGCGGACCTCGCTCACTTCGATCTTCAACTTGCCCAACACGCCAGCAATCGGCAACAAGGGAGCCAGTGTCTGCGTGCCAGCCCAAGAATGATGAACCATTGTTAAATGAGTCGCTCCAACGTATCCCTTCCCCTGGATAGCATCCAGAGCTAACCACCGGCCACCAACGTAGGCTTCGGTCCACATATGAAAGGCGAAGACTGGTCCCTTACCGGGTTCCTTGGTGTAGATGACCCCCAGGGCCGTTCGTGAGGGGATTCCCGAGGCCCGTAGCAACGCGGCCAGCAACAGAGCGTGTTGACGGCAGTCGCCGCGTAGGTCGCGAGCGATTTGCGAAGCGGGGGGAAAGCCGACCCCCGCGTCGAAGGTCATGCGGGTGTGAACGCCCTTTTCGAGTTTGAGCGCCATTTCATAAGGGCGCTTTTCCTCACCCAAGATGGCACGGGCCAGCGAGCGAACTCGCTCGTTATCGCTGTCGATGAAGCGGTTAGGTTCGCGGAATTCGGCAAACTCCTGGGTCTCGGGTGGTTGAGCGTCTCGATCACCTGGTCCGCGTACACTTTTGACCCACAACTCAAACGTCTTGCCCAACGGCAACTTGATCTCTTGCCGAGCATCCTGCACAAAAGGTACGTCGCCCTCGACCTCTGCGCGAATGCGATAGATCACATGCTGCGTCTCATACGGGTTGGGGATTTCCTTATTGATCGGGATCATGATATTCATTCCCAGGTCCGGCAGTTGATCGCCCAGGATGGCTTCGCGGGTGGCGGCCTGCTTGGTGGTGGTGTATTGCGTCACGAGTCCCAACCCGGGAAACTCAAATTGCTCGCGAACGACCAAGCCGGCTTCGTCGAGCCACACGGATTTGGGGGGTAGTTGCGTCTCTTTACCGCCGATCCATATCTTGTCCGAAAGGATGTCTGCTCGCACCCGCTGCACCTTTTCCCGCTGCAGGTTGTCTCCAACCAACACCAACTGATCGACCTCTTCGGCCGGTTTGACGATCACTTTCAAAGTAAGGGGAATCTCAGCGGAAAGCTCAAAGGAGGAAAGCCGGAGCGTGTCACCTGGCTTGACCTTGTTGCGGACAAAGATCTGCTCTTGAGCATAAAGCCCCAGACAAGAGGGATCCCAGTCGATGCGACGCTCGGCTGCTCCGGTTTGGATGAGAAGTTTTTTGCCATCAACACGAGCGGTCATGGATGTTTGTTTGTCCTGGCCCAAAGATTGATTTAAGCCAAGCGTGACCACACTGCCATCGGCTCGTTCGGTGCAGGTTTGCTCAATCTCAATAGGCAAAACGCTGCCATAGCGTTTGACGGTCAGCCGCATCGACCGCTTGGTTGTGAAGAGTCCGGCCGATTCGGTCACTACGGTATGCGTGTGGCCGATGCGCATTCCTTGCAGATACATGGCCTGCCAAGTTTCGGAGACTACTTTCGATCCCGAACCACAGGCGGGCAATAAAACCAGTACCAGCAATACAGCAGAGCGCATCATCGGACTCCTCAAGGCGGTGGAACTATCGGCATTATAACGCTTCGGCTGGACTTGCAAAGCAGAAGAGGAGGCGGCATAATGTACGGAAGGCCAGTTATGGAGGGTTTTGGAATGGATCACAACACCGTTGTTTGCACCCCCCTAACCGGGAAGGCCTCGATGGCATCCCCGGTTGGGTTTGGTTGTCCGGTTTGTTCAGGGCCGATGCTGCCCCAACGTGGGCTGTGGGTGTGCCAACGCTGCGGCTTGCCGTTGTGCCTAGGTTGTGAAAGTGAGGTCGACTCCGAAGTGAATCGTTTCCAGGGCGATTAACGCACGCCCAATAAGTCTAGCATCTCGCGTACTTGTGCCTCACCGACTCGGCTGAGCATTTCACGCAGCACGCGAATATCGTTGATGGTCGCATCTTGCTCGCCCTGCTTGAGCGATGGCTTGGCTGGCCGGTTGATTAGCGACTTGCTTGCCCCTGGCGACCGATCCCGTCGCCCGATGCCGGTCTTTCTTTGGCCCCGAGCAGAGGTTCCTTGCTCACGCAGCCAACTGGACTTATAGGTCGAGAGCAGTGAGGTTTTGAGCGTTTTGCCATAATGTTCGCGGATCCACTCCTGCATCTCCAACGGCTTAGCCCCCGCACCAAGCGCGTTGATCGAGGCCTCAAACATTTCGCGTTTGTTGCCCGATTTCTTAGCCTTCTCAGGGGCTTTCGCGGGGGGGGCCTCCGTGCTGATCTCGTCGATCATAGTGGGTTCGTCGCTCATCTTTGTTGAACTCATCGGTTTCTTTGCCATTTTTCTCATCTCACAGGGAATGAATTCTCTCATCTTATCTGGCAAAAAATTGCTTTCAACGCCCGATTCAGCCCAGAGCAATTATTTCTTCCCTGCCGTTTGGGTTGCTTCGATCTTATTGTGAGTTATGGTTGTGCAGGCTGAGTTTTCCCCCTCGACCTCAGCCCTTCGCTGTGGAGTATTTCCTATGGAGTATTTCCATGATCCTCGAACCCGGCCTCGAACCGATCCCAGGATACACTCTCAGTCAGCCGCTCGGTAGTGGAGCCTTCAGCGATGTATGGGAAGCGGTCACTAGAGAACGCGGCGAAGTGGCGCTGAAGTTTCTTGATTGCCGGACACGATCCGCCTCCATGGTAGCCAGTGAAATTCGTGTTCTGCGAAGCCTTGCCGCCCAAGAGCATCCCCACATCATCAAATTGCTTGGCGTCCATACCTGGGGCCGCTATGTGATCTTGTGTATGGAGCGAGCCGATCGCAATCTCGAAGATCTTCGCTTGCTGTACCGTTCACGCGATGGGGCCGAGGTTCCCCGCTGCCATGCTCTGGAACTGCTCGATCAAGCGGCCAAAGCTCTGGATTTTATCGCCAATCTCAAGCTCTCCGGGTTGACCGGCTCGCGTGGCATGCAACATTGCGATATTAAGCCCACCAATCTGCTGCTGTGCGGCAATACGCTCAAGGTGGCCGATTTTGGCCTGTGTGCCGGTAGCGGCTGGCAGACCCATTCCGGAGGGTGGCGTGGGACGCTACCTTTCGCGGCCCCGGAGTTATACAAGGGATCGCCGACGTTAGGGACGGATCAATACGCGTTGGCAGTGACCTATTGTTGGCTGGTGATGGGCGAGAGCAGCTTTTTCCCTTTGGCGAATCACCGTCCTGGCGATTGCCCGATTGATTTGACTAAGATGCGCGCGGAGGAATGCCACATCCTGTCGCGGGCGTTGCATGTCTATCCTTCGTCTCGCTATCCGTCCTGTCAGGCCTTTGTTGATGCTCTGCGACTGTGTCACACAAAAGTGACCAACGGCGTTCGGCCCTCGCCACCTCGTTCCTCGGGCATGATTCGCCGCAGTTCCCTACTGCGTGCTCTGCAAAAGACCCCCTGATCGATCCTGGGGTTTTCGTGGTGCGTCTGGAGTTCCTTCGCCGCTGTTAGCTATTTCAGTTCCGTGCCTGGTTGACAAGCGACCGTCGGACGTGTTAACGTCTTTTATTGTGCCTCGTCCGACCAACCTTACCTTCCTAACCATGGCCAGTGAAACGATCACGGCTGCCCAGGCCGAAGTACTGGAAGCGTGCCAACAAGCCCTCGGGTACCGTTTTGAGCAACCCGAACTTTTGCGTTGGGCGCTCACTCACACCTCGGGGGCCAACTCCCGTTTGGCCTCCAATGAGCGCCTGGAGTTCCTGGGCGATGCCATTCTCGGTATGATTGCTTGCGAGCAACTCTACCATCGCTTCCCTGATTTTCAGGAAGGCGATCTAACTCGCATCAAGTCGGCCATTGTCAGTCGTCGGGCCTGTTCACGTTTCTGCGAAAATCTGAATTTGGGCCGCTTCCTATTTCTCGGTCGCGGCATGAACGCCCAAGAGATGGCCCGGGTACCCACCGGAATGCTCGCCGACCTGTACGAATCGCTGGTTGCGGCCATATATCTCGACGGCGGTTTAGAAGCGGCCCGTGCCTTTGTGTTGCGACAACTAACGCCTGAAATCGAGGCCGTGGTCGGCGGGAACCAGGGGAACAACTATAAGTCGCAGTTGCAACAGGTCGCCCAACGCGAGTACAACCTAACGCCGCAATACCTCGTCTTGGACGAGAAAGGCCCCGACCATAGCAAATGCTTCCTGGTCGCGGCGGTCCTCGGCGGCCATACCCATACTGGTGCCTGGGGACGCACCAAGAAAGAGGCCGAGCAACGCGCTGCCCGCAATGCTCTGGCGGAGATCTACGGCGAGGAGCTCCCGTTTGACCACGGGTGAACGAACAGCCATGAGCCGCACGTCCTACCTTGTTCGTTGCGGCTGTCAACAGCCGGCCCGCTACAAGATCGCTGCTGTGTGGAGTGACGGGACAACCTGTGAATTGAAGACTTATGCCCTAGCTTGCGATGGGTGCTTGGCTGATGCCTATCGTCAGGCCTGTCAACGCCGCGAGGGCTGTCGCCTCAGCCCCGGTGAAACCCTAGAATACCCCTGGGTGTATGAATTAGCATGTGGCTGCCCCTCGGGCCAACTACGCCGCCGACCGGACCTCGAAACCCCTCACGAGACCCACCGCTTATGACTGCCCTGCTTCTGCTGTTGATCCTCGTTGCCGATCCCAAAACCGATGAATCCCAAACGGCCCGAGCCGTAGTGGAAAAGGCCATTGCTGCTCTGGGAGGAGCGGAGGCCGTGCGAGCCTCGCACCGCATGACGGGCACCGGTAGCGGTACCCTACATGTCAACGCCGCTTCACAAAAGATCCGCAACCGTTTTTCCGCTCAGGGGCTGGACCGGCTCCGCTGGGAAGTCGAGATCAACGGCAGCACCATCTTGATCGGTCTACATGCTAAGGGGGTCTGGCTCTCGGGCAACGGGATCGATGCCAAACCCCTCAAAGATGATCAGGCCACTGCCTTTCGTCGTGGCGTTGCGGCCCTGCGAGTGGTAGAATGCCCGACGCTCCTGCTGGAAAAAGGCTGGACGCTTGCCCCGTTAGGTGAACTGAAGATCGATGATACCCCTGCTATTGGCATCAAAGCCAGCCGCAAAGGCGAACCGGACCTCGACCTGTGGTTCGATGCCAAGACCCACTTGCCTTTGCGTGTCGAGTATCGCTTCACCAAGCCGGGCGAGACGGCCGAAACCTCGTTACGCGGCACCTTCAGCGAGTATCGCAAGATGGCTGGCCGTAAACATTTCACCAAGATGAGCGTGTATCAGGACGGGAATCTAGCTCTGGAGATGGAGCGCAGTGAGATCGAGAACGCCGAGTCGTTCGCTGAGGAAACCTTCGCACGACCTTGAAAAGAACGTGGGATTCAGAGCGTTCATGACCTCAGTACTCTCGCGTGTCGTTGCTTAGAAGATGCAAATTCGTGGAGTATTGACGCCGACCTACAAAGAAAGCTCCAGCTAAGGCTTAGGGGGGTTTAAGCAATCTGAACCCACCTGCCAAGTATGGAGGTCAACCGCTGGCCCTGGGCAATGGCGGAGAGACCACAAGGCAAGGTGGGGGGAGCAGCAGGTTTGTGGAGGCGGCTGACTTTCTTCTCGATGCAAAGATATTGGTTTCCACAAACCTACGCTTTCAAAGATGATGTTCCTACCTGACTACCTTCCTGCAAAGAGAAACGTCAGAAGCGAACGACCGAATCACTGTTGCCGTCTTTCCTCGAACAACTGCCCGCTGGCCAACATCGCCCGCTGGCCAATATCGTCTGGGATACCGCTTTTGGCCTGCCTGTAGTCGATGTTCTTGGCGGACCACGGGCGACTAAGATCCCGCGTAGGCAAGTGACACCGCTGTTGGTTGCATCCCCAATACGATCCGTACGATAGGGCTAGAACATGTGAAGCGCTCTTCTGACCCGTCCGGTCTTCTCCTATGGGGAAGGTCGCGGTATGTTAAATTCTAGTTATTCTGGTTGCATCCTGTCATGCGGAGGTGGATCTTGGCGTCGCGCTATGTCGTGGGCATTGATCTGGGTACAACCAACTCGGCGCTTGCCTTTGCCGAAACCGGTGGTTCCGTCACGCAACTGCTGCCGATTCCTCAAGTGGTACAACCGGGACAGGTAGAAGAACGGCTGTTACTGCCCTCGTTTTTGTATCTACCCCGCCCCGGTGAGGTTCCGACCGGCAGCCTGCGACTGCCCTGGGCCGCCGATCGCGATTACGCTGTCGGCGAATATGCCCGTCGCCAAGGAAGCCAAGTCGAAACTCGCCTGGTAGCCTCAGCCAAGTCTTGGCTGTGTCATCCCGGTGTCGATCGCAGAGCAGCCATCTTACCGTTCAAGGCTGGAGAGGGCGACCGACGCATCTCGCCTGTCGAGGCCAGCACGCTGTATCTACGCCACTTAGTCGAAGCCTGGAACGCTTCTTTTCCCAGCGATCCATTGCCTGCCCAGGAGATCCTCCTCACGGTGCCGGCCAGCTTCGATGCCGTTGCTCGCGAATTGACCGTCGAAGCCGCCCAAGCGGCTGGATTGGAACATCTGACGCTCTTGGAGGAGCCACAGGCTGCGTTTTACGCCTGGCTGGACCAGCAGGGCGACGCCTGGCGGGATCAAGTTCGCGTTGGCGATGTCATCCTCATCTGTGACGTGGGCGGCGGCACCACCGACCTCTCTCTCATCGCCGTTGAAGAGGAAGACGGCCGCCTGATGCTCCGCCGTGTTGCTGTTGGCGATCACATCCTGCTGGGCGGCGACAATATGGATCTGACGCTTGCCTATTTCCTCGCCAAAAAGCTCGGCAGTAAATTGGATCTTGGCCAGATGCTCCTGCTTCGGCATGCGGCACGTGAAGCCAAGGAAGCGTTGCTCACCGACTACAGCAAATCGAGCGTTCCGATCACCGTGGTCGGACGGGGCACCAAGCTGATCGGCGGCACCCTCCGCACCGAACTGACTCGAGATGAACTAACGGCCCAGTTGCTCGATGGCTTCTTCCCGAGTGTCGGGGCCGATGCCGTGCCCCGGGCCGCACACCTGGCCGGGTTTGCCGAGATGGGATTGCCGTATGCCAGCGACCCGAGCCTGACGGCGCACCTAGCCTATTTCCTGCGCCGCCATGCGAATGACCTGAGCAAGTCTCGCCAAGGACCGCCCCAGCCCACGGCCGTGCTGTTCAACGGTGGGGTGTTCAAGGCCGAGGCTTTTCAGCAGCGGGTGATTGACGCCTTAAACCGTTGGAGCGCCGGGCATGCCCAACCGATCAAGGTCTTGCCCAGTGCCGACCTGGATCTAGCGGTCGCCAAAGGAGCCGCCTACTATGGCCAAGTGCGTCACGGCAAGGGAGTTCGGATTCGAGGCGGTACCTCGCGTTCCTACTATATCGGCATCGAGACGGCGCGACCGGCAGTGCCGGGGGTTCCGCCGCCTTTCAAAGCCCTATGCGTGGTGCCCTTTGGCATGGAAGAAGGGACGGAAACCGACGTGCCCGGCCACGAATCGTTCCTGTTGGTCAACACCCCGGCCGAGTTTCGCTTTCTGGGTAGCACTGTCCGCCAGAGCGACCCGGTTGGCCTGATGCTCGAAGAATGGGACGAACACCAACTAGAGGAGATGGCCCCGCTGAGCACCACCCTGGTTGATCCTACTGGGGCCACTCACTACATTCCGGTTCGGCTGCATAGCAAGGTGACAGAGATTGGTATCCTGGAATTATGGTGCCTAAGCCGGGATGGCCAACAACGCTGGAAGCTCGAGTTCAACATCCGTGACAAGCGATGAAAGTAGTACCAACGATTACTCTCCACAGCCTGCTCATCGCTTGGGCATCAGCATCTGTCGGGGGCAGCCTCCCTCCGGGCAACTATCCTTCGGAGTCCCCCCACCAGGGCAACAGCCCGGCGGACAGACTCCTCCCGGACAGGCTGGCATCGTTACTGGTGTCGAGATCTGTATTCTCGGCATTAGCAGTGGCGCAGTTCCCATCGGCGGCTGCACCGGCACCAGTTCGGCAAGGCTACCTCGGCTCAGCCGGACTGTCAGGGTTTCAGCTTTGACCTCGGCCGCTCGACCTAGTCGTTCAGATTGCAACTGGACCTCGCCGATCAGTTTCAGGCAATCGCCCAAGATTTCCAGCTTGTTCGCACGGGCCGTGAAATCGTTGCCCTGGACGGCAATGAAGCTTTTGGCTGCTTTGACATGAACGGTACCGGCGGGGAATTCGAGCGTCATCTCGGAGGCGCAGGTACGTAGATCCGACGAGCGAAAAGCAAGTTTCGTCTCACCGTTCTCGATTTTCAACGACACCGTTTTGGGATGCACTGCCGGTACAAACGCCATGGCCACTGTGGGCAGCGGTTGCATCGCAGGGATCGGCTGGACGATCGGCCCAGGCATTGGCGCCGGCATTGCCAGAGGAGGCACCGCAGAAGGACCCGGATGACACTTCTCGACGTGCACGCGGATGGGCAGCAGATGCTTGGCCGTGCTTTCGCGCAGCACGCTCAGGTGGGCGACCCCGAGTTTACATTCCAGAGTGCCTTTGTAGATCCGGGGGGTCTCTTCGCCGGTGAGATGCGTCACCAGCAAATGAACCTTCATGTGTTCTTCTTTTTCACTTTCCTGAAGAAGCGTGGTCATCATCCAACCGTCAGTGACATCAATATCAAAGCCAACATGTGAGGGTTTGCCTGGGGTGACGATTTGGTTGGGCCACTGGAGAAAGGATTCGCCCCCATGACCATGGAGAATTCGGACGGTGTAGGTGCTCGCTTGCGCTTCGACAACCTCGCGAGGCATCGGCAGCGTCCGCACCGCTGCAGGCGGCATCGCTTGACCCACCGCTAACAGATGAGGCGTGTCTGCAGCGCAGCGGGCCGCCGGACAACCCGCAACCGGGCTATGAGGCACCAAACCGGCCGGCGCAGCCAACGGAGTCGGTACCGGCTCGGCCGGTGTCAACCGATGCGCGGTGAAGTAGGCCTGCAAGCCGCCGACAAGCAGGGTCAGCCGCAGCAGACCGAGAAAGCACAAAACCATGCCAAACCTCCAAAGCGGGTAGGGGGAGTCTCAAACGACTTGCGGCCCATACGCTGATTGCCCGCCTCGGTCAAGAGGAACCGCCCACCTCGTTCCTGCCAACCGGGCCGATGCTAGGGCTTCCCCCGGTTACGTCTCCGCTTGCCTTTACTCCCTTTTTGCGTCACACTGAAGGCCAAAAGGAGAACCTGCCGTGAACGAGGAGGATTGGCTGCTGTGTCGCGAACCCACGCCGATGATTCGTCATCTGCTGGTTGTGATGCGTCATGAGGAACGCAAACTCCGCTTACTCGCCTGTGCGGCATGTCGGCAAGTGTGGAACTTGCTCAGCGATTCCCGCAGCCGGCGAGCCGTCGAAGTGGCCGAACTGTTTGCCGATGGCCTGACGACGCTCAAGGAACTGGCCCGAGCACGCGGTGACGCCCTGCTGGCCGCTGGTTGCGGTGAACGTTCGGCGGCCTGGTCGGCCTACTGGGCGGCCAACACGAAAGCCAGTGGGCCCTTGTGGAATGCTTTTGCCGCCGCTGCTGGGGCTTCTGCCCGCCATGCCGTCGATGCGGTCCACAGTGACCAGGCTCAGGTCTGGGACGATAGCCAAGCCCAGGGCAATCGCCAGCAAGCCGATCTAATCCGTGAGGTGATTGGCAACCCGTTTCGTCCGGCCGTGCCGCTTGCCCCATGGCTGCGCTGGAACCACGGGCTAATCCCAGCCATGGCTCGCAGCATCTATCGGGAACACGCCTGGGATCAGATGCCCATTTTGGGCGATGCCCTGGAAGAGGCCGGCTGTACCGATTCACTCTGGCTAGACCATTGCCGGTCCCCCATCAACCACGTGCGTGGCTGCTGGTTGCTCGATGCCCTAGGTGCGGCTCCGACTGCGGCAGCGATGGTTGCCGCCACTGGGGAAACTTCCTAATCTGCTAGAGATTTCGTTATGACGCGGCTAGTAGATCAACGGCTCGGTGAATGAACCGACCTGGCAGAGCACCGGTCGGTCGTCAAGCACAGCGATCTTCTCTCCCAGGAGTTCATTTTGCCATGTTACTTTTGCTCATGGTCAGCATCGGCGTCGATCCAAACCCGGTGATCCCCGAGGGGGCCAAACTGGAAAAGCTCTACACCCGCTCCCGAGATGTCACGGGGGGGCTGACGGAAGGCCCCGCCGTTGCCCCGGATGGTTCCATCTTCTTCACCGACATCACCCAGGGCAAAGAGCCTAGCGAAATCCTCCGCTATGACCCCAAATCTGGCAAAACGGAGGTCTTCCTCGCCGACGCTCGTAAAGCCAACGGCCTGATGTTCGACCCCGACGGTCGACTGGTCGCCTGCGAGGGGGCCGACTACGGCGGTCGTGCGGTGGTGCGTTACGATCTGAAAACGAAGAAACGTACTATCCTCACCGACAACTACCAAGGCAAAAAATATAACGCTCCCAATGACTTGGTCATTGATGCCAAAGGCCGCATCTTCTTTACCGATCCACGCTATGGTGGCCCAGAACCTCGCGAACTAGAGCATCGCGCCGTTTATCGCCTCGACCCCGACGGCCGCGTCACCCAACTTACCACCGCTACGGAAAAACCCAACGGGATCATCCTCAGCCCCGATGGCAAAACGCTCTATGTGGCCGACCACAACAACGGCAGCGACGGGATCGTGCCCGGCGAGAAAGCGATTCCGGGAGCTATGAACATTCTAGCATTTGACCTAGATGAGAAAGGGAACGTCGGCAAACCGCGGGTTCTATACGACTTTGGCAAAGGACCGGGCTGCGATGGCATGACCGTCGACACCAAGGGCAACCTCTATCTCACCTCGCGCGATCCGAAACGGCCGGGAGTCTTGGTTCTCAACCCCGAGGGCAAAGAAATCGCTTTTCTGCCCACCGGGCCACTCAACCAAGACCCCACCAAACCAGTCGTCGGTCTGCCCAGTAACGTCGTCTTTGGCATCGGCGAGGACAGCAAAACCCTTTACGTCACCGTGGATACTTCGCTGTATCGTGTGAAGCTGAAGATCGACGGCTACCACTCAAGCGGCATCGGAGCGCGGTCCAAATGACCTGGAAACTCGCCGGTGTACAGATGGACGTGATCCTGGGCGATGTCGAGGGCAACCTGCAGCGAATTCGCCAACGCTGCGAGCAGGCCGCTCAGGCTGGCGCTCGCTTGGTCCTGTTCCCCGAGTGTGCGACCAGCGGCTATTGTTTCGCTAGCCTGGCCGAAGCTCGGCCGCATGCCCTGAGGGCTGACGCGCCGCAGTGGCAAACGCTGAGCCGGCCCGACCTGTACAGCGTGATCGGTTTTTTGGAGCGTGACGGCGAGCGGCTGTATAATTCGGCAGCCTTAGTTGGGCCCAGCGGTGTCGAGGCGGTCTATCGCAAGGTGCATTTGCCCCACATTGGCCTGGACCGTTTTGTCACTCCAGGCGATCGGCCCTTTGCTGTCCAAGAGGTCCAGGGAGTGCGCATCGGTATGCACATTTGTTACGATGGCAGCTTTCCCGAAGCTCCTCGCGTGCTCATGCTTCTGGGGGCCGATCTACTGCTCTTGCCGACCAATTGGCCGATGTCCGCCAAGATGGTGGTGCCGCTCTGCCTGGCGCGTGCAGTAGAAAATCACGTCTACTATGCCGCCATCAACCGCATCGGCAGCGAAGGCGGCTACAGCTTCATCGGCCAGAGCCAGATTCTGGCCCCCACGGGAGAAGTACTAGCACAGGCAGGCGGCACCGAGGAAACGATTCTTTATGCGACGATTGATCCGAGTGTGGCCCGAAACAAGAAACTAGTGCGAATTGCCGGCCAGCATCACATCGACCGAATCGCCGATCGTCGCCCGGAGATGTACCGGCTGATCAGCGAACCAGCCAAGCATCCACCCAATTGACGATGCCACGCACAGGACCGCGACCGGCCGCTTCGACGCGTAAAGAGAGTGTCTGGGCACCGTTCAGATCACAGTCGAGGCGGAACGGGTCGCCTAGCGTATCGCGCGGCCCGACGGATAGCGGCTTGTCATCCAGTCGAATCACCACTTTGGCCCGGCCGCCCGCCCCTTCGAGATCATCTAATCCCACCACCGCCTCAAAGCGTTGATACTTGCCTGCCAGCGGGATGGTGACCTCTGCTCCCACGGCCAGGCTCAGACCCCGCTCCCATGTCTGGCCGCCTACCCGTAGATCACGTCCCCTCGGAGTGGCATCGACGCCCAAGGGGATCTGCTCATCTAGATAAGGTCTGTATCGATAGCGTCGGCCGGCCACCTCATACAGCGGTACGGCAGCAGTCCACTCGGCCGAGGGCAAGCGTTCCAGGCGGGCGAGCCGTTCCAGACCAACGCGCAAGGTCGCTCCAAAAGGGGTTTTGCCTACCAGGTCCCCCCCGTCCAAGCGTGCCGAAACCAGGGTGAAACGGCCCCCGGGCGAACGATTGTTGGGCAAGATGATCGCCCGGACTAGCGGCTTCTTTGGGGCGAGATGCCCCGCCTCGGCACTGAGTACGATAGCCGAGAGAGTCGACCAGGCAGCAGAAAGAGTTTTCCGCTCGCGCTCCACACTCACGCTGTCGCCCAGGCTCTCTAACGTGCCCTCGATCAAGTCTCCGTTGCGTAACCGCAGTTGATCCCGGCTCGGCCGCTGCGTCATCCAAAGTCGCCGGGTTCGTTCAGCCAAAGGATCGCCTTCCAACCCCGTGCGCCAGACCATCAGGACCGCACTGAGGGGCACGGCCACCGGCTCCTTGCCCAGATCGGGATGACGGAAGAACAGATCATCCCCTTTGAGGCGAGCTTCAAGAAACGGGATGCGTGCGCCATCGGTGAGGATCAGATGCTCCCCACGCGGTAGCTCGGGTAGCATGGCTCGATGGCGTTGAAGCCAAAGCCAGTCACGGGCCGCGATTTTCCGCCGCACCTTAGCCCCCAGTTCGAGATTCCAAGAGGCATCGAGCGAGGCCAGCGGACCGCTCAGTTCTTTGCCCCGCAAGGAACGAAGGTGGAAGGTTGGGTCATCAGCCAGCACAAAAAGCAAAAGAAAAAGCATTTAGAAATCCTTTGAAATCAGTTCATCCTACCCCGGCAGTAATATCTCGCGAGCCGCGGCGGCGTACTCAGTCCCCAGCCGTAACGCCTCTTGGGCATCGAGATGGGCCAACTCCGGTAGTCCGAGTTGCTGGTGGACAACCGCCCGGTAGTAATAACCATTGCCGTTCTGGGGAAACGCCGTGATCAACCGGGTGCAAAAAACCACGCCCTCGGTCGTCCAGTGCGGAGGGTTGTTCTGAACCGCCGCCTGGAGCCTGGCCAGATAAGCATGGTGGTCAATAGCTTGGAAGCCTACGAAATAGGCACAGGCCCGCTGAAAGGCAACAAACTCTGGGCCGCCAAGGGGAACAGGAGGGCGAAGTTGTTGTCCAGGCCCCCAGGCGACATACTGTTTGCCGCGTGGCTCTACGTGGCGGACTGTAAACGTCTCCCACAGATAATAACTCGTCGGTCGAGGTAGTCGAGCGATGAGATACACCCTGGCACCGAGAGCTTTGAGTACCGTAGCGCGTCGCGTGGTCAGAATCAGTTCCTGTTCCAGTCC
>JBDNDE010000074.1:0-16437 GCA_046719305.1 Gemmataceae bacterium
TGTCGAGAAGCCAGACGCCGCCAGCAAACGCTATGTCCGCGCTCTGGTTCGCCTGCGTGAGATTCTTGGCCATCGGGGCGATCTCTTAGGGAGCGAGAGCCGATGAGTGACCCGATCGACGATCTAGCGGCCGAATTTACCGAACAGTTGCGTCAGGGGCACCAGCCACGCATCGAAGAGTTCATGGCACGCTTGCCCGAACGAGCCGAGGAACTGCGGGCTGCCCTAGAGGCCGCTGCCCTGCTAGAGCAACACAAGCCGCGCCGCGAAACGCCCGACCGTCTAGGCGAGTATCGCATCTTGCGTGAGATCGGCCGGGGAGGGATGGGTATTGTCTATGAGGCCGATCACGAGGCCCTGGGTCGCCGTGTCGCCGTCAAGGTGTTGCCCGGCCTAGCCGATGCCCGTGCCCGAGAGCGCTTTCGCCGTGAAGCTCTGGCCGCCGCCCGCCTGCACCACACCAACATTGTGCCGATCTTCGGCGTGGGTGAACGCGACGGGCAATGTTACTATGTGATGCAGTTAATCCAAGGCCAATCGCTCGATCGCCTAGCCCGGGCCGAACCGGCCGTCCCAAAAGCCTCGGCCCCAAGCGTCTCGGCACCCCTAGCTACTCTTTCCAACGACCCTACCGTCGAACTGCCTGCTAGTGGTCTCGCCTCGCCGCCGACCGCCCCGCCGCATCTGCTGCTTGAACCGCGCCAGGTGGCCCGCATCGGTGCCCAAGTCGCCGATGCTCTGGCCCATGCTCACGCACAGGGGGTGTTGCACCGCGACATCAAACCTAGCAACTTACTAGTCGATGATACCGGTACCGTCTGGGTTACCGATTTCGGCGTCGCTAAACTCGCTGAAGAGGGCCAACTGACGCAAAGCGGCGACCTCGTGGGTACCCTGCGTTACATGCCGCCGGAGCGTTTTGCAGGCATCTCCGATCCGCGCGGCGATGTCTACAGCCTGGGCGTGACCCTCTATGAGTTAGCCACCGGGCAGCCGGCCTTCCCCGACACCTTGCCGCAGCATCTCATCCAGCTGATCACACAGCAGAGCTTGCCCCGGCCCCGGCTCCGCAATCCCTCGCTGCCCGCCGATCTGGAAACCATCCTGCTCAAGGCTACCGCCCGCGAGCCGGCCCAACGCTACGCCAGCGCTGCGGAGTTGGCCGACGACCTGCATCGCTTCTTAGCCGATCGTCCGGTCAAGGCTCGACGCATTGGTCCGCTGGAACAAGCCTGGCGCTGGTGTAAACGCAACCCCGCTCTGGCCTCGGCGCTCGTTGCCGTCCTGCTGCTGCTGGTTAGCACAACAGCCGTCTCGCTCTATGCTGCTGCCGTACAAACCACTGCCCTGGAAGCGGAGAAACGCCAGCGTGAACGGGCCGAGAGCATGGCCTCACGCTCCCTCAAAGCGCTCAACCTCATCTTCGATGGCTTGGCTCCCTCGCGCCTGATGGCTACAGCCCCCGAGATTACCGAAGAGGGCATCGAATTGCCGCCACGTCTGGCCGCCACGCCTGAGTCGATGCCTTTGTTGCAGAAGCTCTTGACCAGCTATGAAGAGATTGCTCGCGAATCGGCCGATTATCCTGATTTGCGCCGCGAGGCGGCCGAGGCCCACCACCGCATGGCTGATCTGCGGCAACGGCTGGGGCGGCTCGACGAAGCCATCGCCGCCTACCAAAAAGCTCTGGAGTTATACCCGGATGACGCGGTAATCGTGCGGGCGCGAGCCTACAACGAACTGGGCCGCATCTATCGTCTGCGTCAGCAGGATGAGCAAGCTAACCAAATGCATGCTCGGGCCATCAAGGAATTGCTCGCCGAACCAAGCACCCAGACACGCCCTGAGAGCCGTTTTGAGTTGGCCCGGGCCTACTTCATGAGCCAGTCGCGTAATCTACTAAACCTGCCAGCCATCGGCCCTCCCAAAGGCCCCAAAGGACCACCCGAGCCGAAGGGGCCTAAAAGTCCCAAAGGACCACCCGAGCCGAAGGGGCCTAAAGGTCTTAAGGGATTCAAAGATGCCACAGAATGGAAATGGCCCGGCAGCGTTTTGGACCCAGTGCCGGACAGCAAGCCGCTGCAGGACGCTATTGAACTGCTGGAAGTGCTAAGCGAGGAATATCCCACCGTACCGGAATATCGGCATCTGTTGGCCTGTTGTTATCGGTATGAACCGCGTGGCGAGAGCCGGGCATTGAAATTGCTGCGCGATCTGGTGCGTGATTTCCCGCTCGTGCCCGATTATCGTCTGGATCTGTGCGAAACCTTGGCCCGTTCCACGCCTCGCTTCCTGCCGGGCCGCGAAATCGGGCCGCCGCCGCCTCTCTGGGCCACCTCTGAGGGGCTGCAAGAAGCCCTGAAGCTCTCCGCTGGGTTGGTGCGGGATTATCCTAATGTACCCGAATACGCCGCAGTCCATGCTCGCATGCTGGACCGTCGGTCGTTGGTCTCCTTGCGGGAGGGGCGGATCACCCAGGCCGAACGCGAAAGTCGCGAGGCTCACGCCTTGCAATCACGCCTGGTATACCGCTACCCCGACATCCCCGCCTATGCCTTTTGGCTTGGCCTCATCGAACGCAGCTTAGCTGAATGCTTGCTCTGGGCCGCTCAGCCTAACGAAGCGTTGTTTCTGCTGGTGTCGGCCAGTCTACGAATCGAACAACTCCACACCGAACAACGCTTCCCCGGTGCCGAACCGCTCCTGGTTCTGATCAACCAACAGTTGGCTGATGTGGCGGCGATCCTGGGGGAGTGGACGCTGGCCCGCCAAGCGATCGAGTCTAACGATCAGCGACGCGGCCAAGTCGAACGCCCCATGGGACCATTTTTCGGCCGACCGGGTCCAGGTGGCATGGGAGGGCCTGCTGGACCCGGTGGATTGGGTGGCTATGGCCTTAAGAGACGTTAACCCCTTACTCAACGCGGTGGCTCCGGCAAGAGCGGTTTGGGGCGACGTTCCGGCGTCGAGAGATCCACCCCCACATACACCAACTCGGCCTCGGTCACTCGCAAGATCTGCCCGCCACGTTCTGCCTCGACTTGCACGTTCAGCGTGATGCTGGTTCGGCCGATCCGTACCAATCGGGTGATAAAACGCACCACATCGCCCACAAGGACTGGTTGTTTGAATTCCACCCGGTTGATTGCCACAGTGACGATGGCCGGGATCGGTCCCCCAGCGCGAACCACCTCATGCACGGCTCCGATGGCCCCCGCTTGGTCGATGTACGACAACAACACCCCGCCGAAGATGGTGTTGTAGACCGGATAGTGACCGGCCCCCGGCACCAGGGCCATGCCGATATTCGGGTTGGCATCGCGCGGCATCATCACCACTTGCAACGCCGTGTAGGGCGGCGAGTTAGCGGCATCGATCATTTAGGAAGTCTCCTGAGAACAGCTGGGCTGATTGTAGGGAGAAACGGAGCGAGCGTCGTGGGTCTTTACTGATCACACATACTCCGCTCTGTGTGTATCACAGTGGGCTAAGTGATAAACATTCACACGAGGTTTACACAATCTTCACTTCTACCTTCTCTCCTCCAGGTAGGATGACACCATCCTTCGTTTCCTTCCCATGGAGTCTCTTGCCATGCGATTCCCCTTTGCCTGCGTGGTGCCGGCTATCTTTTCCCTGCTTCTCAGTGGTTGCGGTGCGCCGCCGCAGTATCCGGTTTCCGGCACTGTCACTTTTAAAGGTCAGCCCCTGGAAGGCTGCAAGGTGATCTTTTATCCCGATGTCACCCAGGTCAACCCTGATGTCCACGGTTTCGGCTTCGGTGTCACCGACAAATCCGGCCGCTACGAGCTTCAGCATCCCCAGGGGGAAAAGGGGATCCGGGCCGGCCGGTATAAAGTGGCCTTCATCTGCTGGGTCGATTCCAAAGGCAAGCCGGTTCCCTTTGATGCCAAGCCCAGCGAATACCCCGGCGGGTTGAAGAACCTGGTCGGCGAAAAATACGAAGCCCCGAGCAGTTCTCCGGAGTCGGCCACCGTCCCCGTAGGCGGCGGCACGATCGACTTCAACTTGCAACCCTGATGTTTTGTGGTCTCTTTTTTCTTTCCATCCTAAAGGGGGATGATCATGAATCGTTTGCGTTCGGCCTTTACGTTGATCGAATTGCTGGTGGTTATTGCCATCATCGCGATTTTGATCGGTCTGTTGTTGCCTGCGGTGCAAAAGGTCCGCGAAGCGGCCGCCCGTATGCAGTGCCAAAACAACCTCAAGCAACTGGGTCTCGCTTGCCACTCTTTCAACGACACCGAAGGCAGTTGGCCGATGGGCGCGGAGTTCGAGGTCGGCACCGGCTGGACCGCCTTGATCCTGCCCTATCTGGAACAAAACGCCGCCTACAACGCTCTGAGTCTCGCCGAAGAGAGCGGCCCGCCTGTGGGGATCGGCAACTGCCAATGGGCTGCCCCTCTGCCGGGCGTGGCAGGAAACGTTGCCCAACCGGGTGACGATACGGTGTCCCGAAGCATCCGCAACATCGGCGTGTGCGAAACCTTCTTCAACGTCTTCCGTTGTCCCTCCTCCACCATGCCGCGACAGATGGCCGACATCTCCGGCGACAACTGGATCGTGCAACGCCGAGTGCCGGCCAACTATCTGGGTTGTGTCTCGGGGGTGTTGACTCAAGACCGCCGATATGTCTCTGGAACAAAGATGTATGGATCTGTAGGTTTTGGTGACCGTATCGACGACCTGGATGGCATCTTCATCCAAAAAGGATTCATGCAACGCATCCGCCGTAACGGTCAAGGCTGGGGGATGGGATCAGGCGTGACCATGCTGGGCATCACCGACGGCACGAGCAACACCATCGCCATCGGCGAGGCCGAATCGGACAGCACCGCCGTCGCCGAGGCCGGTTTGATCCGCGAAAACAACGCCATCAACCAGGGCCGCAAAGATCACTGGGCCATCGGCAGCGACGACGTGGACACCACCAACCAAGCCGACATGTCCGAGTTTCTCGGTAGCACCGGAGTGCCGCTCAACGCTCCCCGGGCTCCGGTCGGCACCCCCGAGTTCGGCGCGTATGAGTTCAGCTTCGGCAGCCGTCACACCGGCGGGGCCAACTTCCTGTTTGCCGACGGTTCCGTTCGCTTCCTCACCAACGGCATCAACCCCCAGATCTATTCCGCGCTGGGCACACGCAACGGCGGTGAAGTGATTCCGAACTTCTAACACCCAGACAGATCACGGCAACAAAAAGTAAAAAAGTATCTGGATCAGAGCCGCCGGCGGAAGTCGGCGGTTCGTTTCCTTTTTTCTGGGCAAACAGGCTTTCCAAGCTGGACGCAGTCCAACGGCATCGTTGCCGGTTAGGGAAATAGCTCTTCCAAACCCCGACGCGGTCGTACCGGCTCGTCAGCGGGCACGCCCTGCAAACGCAAGAAATGTTGACGAGTTCGCACACACGCCCCCCAAAGCAGGTTGCGGGCCACATCGGCAACATACCGATTGCGCCAGTCTTCAAGATAGCTGCCGCGTGTCCATTCGTTGAATGCCCCCATCGCCGGTCCACACCACACTTGATAGTCCATCCGCCGGGTCGGTTCACCTGCGTTGGCCCATCGCGAGGATAACCCGAGATACCAGCGGAAGACCAAGGCCATGCGGTGTTTCGGCTCGTGAGCGGCACGTTCGAGTTGCTGCGGGTCGCGCTCACGCCAGAAGGTTTGCGTCTCGGCCCAGATGGTCTCCAAGGGGGCGCGGAAGATGGTCTTTTCCAGCGTCTCGCGTTCCGCCGTTGGGATCGCCTCTAACGAGGGATAATTGCGGTAACATTCATATAAACGCGCGGCCCGCATGGCAAACAGAGTGCCGCGTTTCAGCACCTGCAGCTTCACGCCCATCTCAAACATATCTGCCGCTGGAGCCATGATGACATCGGCTTGTTCGGCCTGGGCCAGCATCTCGCGCACCGCGTCGCTGCTGCCGCTCTCTCGGCAGGCTTGATTGATCGAACCAGTGACAACGTAGGCCGCCCCCATCTGAAAGGCCGCTGCCACTGCTTCAGGCGTGGCGATGCCTCCGGCCGCCCCCACACGCAACGGTATCGTGTACCGCGGTTGCATCCGATCCCGCAACGCCAGCAGCGTCGGAATCAGCGTAATCGACGGTCGGTTGTCTGTGTGGCCGCCGCTGTCGGCCTCGGCCGTAATATCCTGAGCCACCGGCACACGCTGGGCTAACTGCGCCTGTGTCGGCGTCAACGTGCCTTCGCGGACTAACTCAGCCAACATCCGCTCCGGTGGCGGCGAGAAAAAACGCGTTGCCACCTCGATACGCGATACCTTCGCGATCACTCGGTTGGGGCAAATGACTTGCCCATCTGGCCCAGCGTATATCCCACGCAGTCGATACCGCACCAGCGGCAGTGTCAGATCCAGATAGGCCGACGCTTCCACCAGTCGCACTCCGCGTGTGTGATACAGTTCGGCCACCTCAGCTTCCAGGCGCGGCTCATTGGGGCTATGGATCAGGTTGAACCCAAAAGGCTGTTGGCCCAGGGTGCTTTGCAAGCGGTCGATCGCTTGTCGCACCCGTTGCGACGAAAGTCCCGCCGCTCCAAAAAACCCCAGCATCCCCGCCCGGCTGATCGCTTCGACTAATTCCGCCGAGGCGATCCCATTCGCCATTGACCCAGTGACATACGCGTAGCGCAAGCCCAACTCGGCACGCCAGACGCGATCGCCCAGATCGTGCGGGAGAATCGCCGGCACTGTGGCGTTTCCGATCGTCAAGCGTCGATCAATTGTTTCGATGTCGTTCATGCCGTCATCCTAGGCCGCTTGCCCAAGCTTGGCCGCACGATTTTCCCCTTCTGTCCGTCTACCCAAGATGGGCAGAAAAATTCCTTTGGCGGTTCCCAACAACCGCTCTGTAGGGTATCCTCTGAGTTATCGCCGATTGGGGGCTTCTGGATGCTTCTAAACCACACGAATGCTCGCCTACCTCGTTGCCCCAACCTTCTTAAGGAATGGCCTATGACTCTCTCCACGCGTGTGATCCCCTGTCTCCTTCTGGGATTACTTGGCGGTCTGTGCTTGGTGGGACAACCGGCACACGCCTACATCACGTTTCCGGTACAAACCCTGGGAGCAGCCCTAACCGATTCGGACCATGTCACGCTGGTTAAGCTCGACAAATTCGATCGTGAGAAAGGCATCCTGGTCTTCACGAAAGTTCGCGACCTCAAGGGTAAGTATCCGCTTAATCGCATGCGTCACGTGTTCAAACTTAAGGACACCCCTCAGCATAAAGGACTAGGCGCTGTCCCAGTCAAGCCCGATGAAACCGATTGGTCTTACGCCCTGAAATCGGCCAAGGAGGGCAACACTGCCATCGTCTTCTCCAAACGCTACGAACCCTACGGTGATTTCGGGCACGTCTACATCAACGGCCTTTGGTACGCCACCATGTGCCCCGAACGCGATTGGGATTTGTGGTATGCCATCTATTCCGATCCCCGGCTGCTCTCCCAATGGCATGCCGGCACCCCCGAACAACTCGCCACAGCCATCGACATCATGATGACGGGCCGAAAGGCCTACGTCCCGGTCCTGGGCAAGGGGACCAAGGCCGATTTACGGGCCGGTAAGGCAACGTTGTACACCCTGGGAGCGTGGTATGGCATCCGCGAGTTCAACGCCGCACGCGATGTCTTGCCCGAACCTCTGGAACCTGGCTCCATTCCCAAATTGGTCAAAACGCTGAGCAGTGCCACCGAGCGCGAGAAACGCGCTCAAGCCGCAGGCGCTTTGGGACTCCTAGGACCAAATGCCAAAATCGCCGTCAAGGCCCTTTCCGAACGGGTAACAAGTGACTCCTCGGGCACGGTGCGTGTTGCGGCGGCCGATGCCTTGGCTCGCTTAGGTCCCAACGCGAAGTCCGCATTACCTGCCCTCGAGGCCGCTCTTAAAGATCCAAGCATGAGCCATCGCAAGGATGTGCAAACCGCTCTGAAATCGGCCATTTCCCAACTCAAGGAATCGAAATAACCGGTTGGGCTCGTTTTGTGTAGCTCGGCTGGTAGGAAAACCGAGTCACAAAAATGATTGGGAGTGGTTTTGTTATTGCACTCCTTCTTGTTATTGCACTCCTAAAGTCGCTCAGTTAGACTAACACTATTATGAGGAAAAGATGCCGCCAGTTTGAGTGGCTGCTTCGCGTTGGGATGACTCTTTGGTTGAGCATCCTGGCGTGCAGTGTTTCCATTTCCCATGCTCACGCCGACGGCACCGACTCCCATGATCACGGACATGGCTGGTCAATGCTTTGGAAGGCACCTAATTCTCCTTCTTGGCTGGATACCGATCCAGCTGATCAGCGCCAACACCTGTTGCTATTTAGGCCGGAAGCCGATCCAGCCGATTGGCACCAACATCTGTTGCTACTGGGGTTCGAACTTCTCAGGGATCCCAACCCACCTGCGGTTCCGCACGCCGCAATCGACCTAACCCTACCGGGCTACGAACCGCCACCGATCTCGTGGAAATGGGACGGCATGTCGACCGATTTCTTGCTGACGACTCACCACACCACGACTCTCAATGCAACGAATTCTTCATCACATTACTTCGCACCGCCTTGCCGACTCACCCATTTCGCGCATCGGCGAGTAAGCGGAGTACTGCGCCCCTAGCTCCCCTAGCCATTTGCAACACCATCGCAAGGCCGAGCATTCCGCATCGGTCGTGCTGTCCTCTGGTATCTAGCAAACCGGAAAGAAGGGGAACCCAATGACAGATCACGTTCACGATCAAGTTGTTCCACCATCGCCACAAAATATTCAAGGGAGCAATTCGTCCAAGCGGCCAACGTCGGCGATGATCGCCTTTGTGATGTTCGTTCTAGGACTGGGAGTCGGAGGAGTAGGAATTTACCCCTTCCTTCCAAGCTCAACGCCAGAACCCGCGAAAAGATGGGACAAAGATAACAAGGAGCCGACCAACAGCCTGAAGTTATCAAAGGAAAAACAGCAAGCCATAGGCATCGAAACGACAGTCATTCAAAAACGCATGCTCCCCTCATATGCTTGGCGTACAGGTCGTATCGCCTTGCATGAAGACCGCATCGCGCATATCAGCGCTCCCGTCGAAGGAATCGTCCGAGAATCACCTGTTCGCCTCGGCCAGACTGTCACGGCTGGGCAGACTCTCGCCGTTCTCGAGAGCCGTGAACTGGGTCAAGCCAAACTGGAGGCCTACAAAGCGCGAAAACAACTCGATGCCGAGCGAGAAGTTGCAAATCGAGTCAAGACAGCCATGAAGAACACGGAGTATCTGATTAAACTTTTAGAGCAAGAAACTTCATTGGCCGACATCGAACAGAAACTTAAAGATCGCCCTATAGGCGAGTGGCGACAACAGCTGCTTTCAGCGTATGCCAAACGGAAGCAGCTAAAAGCAGAGCTAGCATCGCAACGAGCCTCGACTGGCACCGTTTCTGGCGTCGCTGTGATGAAGACCGAAGCAGAGCTAGACGCGGCCAATGCTTCATTTACTGCCTTACTGGAGGAACTACGATTCCAGGTCAAAAATCAAACTCGGCAAGCCGAATTAAGGCTCGCCGATGCAGAGATGCAACTGGAGATCGCTCGTGCCAAACTAGTGATCTTCGGCTTGGAACGAAATGAGGTAGATCGACTCGATAGGATTGAGGATTCATCGGAAATTTCTGCATTGAAGATTAAAGCTCCTTTTACTGGGACCGTGGTAGAAAAACATGCTGTGCGGTCAGAGCGAGTCGGACCACAAACACAGATGTTTGTGCTGGCGGATCTAACCTCCGTTTGGGTACAGACTGATCTTTTTGAGGCCGATTTATCCCTGTTGCGTAATCTGACCGATCCAACTGTCATATTCCGGGCCCCGTTGTCGGGTATCTCCACACAAACTGCGACAATAACCTACACAGGCGATTTGATCGACAAGTCCTCACGAGCACTGACATTGATTGCCGAAGCCCCCAATCCTCAACGAGAATTAAAACCGGGAATGTACGTTGAAGTAGGCTTCAAGGCTGGCGCAGATCAGCCTCATTACTATGTGCCCGTCAGTGCAATCCTTCGTCAAGAAGACAAAGCTTTTGTATTCGTTCAATCCGGCGAGGAAGATTTTCAGCAGATTGAAGTTACACTCGGACGAGTAATCGAGGAAGAAGTGGAGATTCTCAGTGGACTCAGCCCAGGTTCACGGATCGTTACCAAAGGCGGTTTCATTCTGAAGTCTGAGCTTCTCAAAGATCAAATGGTTGGGGAGTAATCGTCCATGCTGTCACGTCTAACTGACTTCGGATTAGAAAATCGCTTTCTGATCCTCTTGGGGAGTGTCCTGCTTCTCCTTGCAGGAGGTTATGCTGCCGTCAATCTCGCTATTGATGCGGTGCCGGATGTCACGAACGTCCAGGTTCAGATCATGACCACTGCACCCGCGTTAGGGCCGCTCGAGGTCGAACAAGCGATTACTATTCCGGTCGAATCAGCTATGAGCGGCATGCCTAAAGTGGAAGAAATCCGTTCCGTTTCTCAGTTTGGGCTTTCCGTTGTCACCGTAGTGTTTGTTGAAGGGACAGACATCTACTGGGCACGTCAACAAGTCTCCGAACGCTTGCAAGATGCACGCGAACATATTCCTACGGGGGTTCCAACTCCCCAACTTGGCCCGATTGCGACTGGCCTGGGTGAAATCTACCAGTTTGAAGTCCGTAATAAGCCAGGTTACAGCTATGACTTAATGAAATTGAGAGAAATCCTTGACTGGCAAATTGCACCACAGCTCCGAAGTATCCCCGGCGTGATCGAAGTGAACACAAACGGCGGTCAGTTACGTGCTTTTGAGGTTAGACCCGACCCCGAGAAAATGCGTCATTTTAATCTCCCTCTCTCGAAGATCTTTGAGGCTCTGGAACAAAATAATTCCAATGAAGGTGGTGGCTATCTTCTGTTCAAATCCCAGGAACAACGCATTATTCGGGGCGAAGGTTTGCTACAAAACCTTGAGGACATTCGCAACATCGTATTAGAAGCTCGTGGTCAAGGTATCCCGCTCTATCTCCATCAAGTGGCAGAAGTTGCTTACGCCCCTGTAATTCGTCAAGGCGCTGTTACCCGAGATGGGAACGGCGAAGGTGTACTTGGCGTTGTCATGTTGCTCGCAGGTGAGAACTCCCGTGAGGTCGTCCAGCGAACGAAAGATCGCATGCGAGATATTGTCAAGAGTCTACCTGAGGGAGTGGAGATCGATGTCATTTATGACCGAACGGAGTTAATTGACCGTACCATTCGCACCCTTGAACACAATCTCATCGAAGGAGGAGTGCTTGTTATTTTGGTCCTATTCATCCTCCTGGGTAGTTTTCGCGCAGGACTAATCGTTGCGCTTTCCGTTCCGTTATCCATGGCTGGTGCCTTTGTTGGCATGTGGTACGCGCACATTTCTGGCAACCTCATGAGCCTTGGAGCTATCGACTTTGGATTGATTGTGGATGGAAGCGTTGTTCTGATCGAAAACGTCGTTCGCCGAGTTGCGGCGTACCGCCACCTCCACAAAGTCTCAGAGGCTCCGATCTCCGTGATTCGCGATGCTTGTCGGGAAGTGGTTCGGCCTGTTGTCTTCGGTGTCGGCATCATTCTCCTTGTCTATTTGCCAATCCTTTCTCTTCGCGGAATCGAAGGGAAAATGTTCCGTCCCATGGCGTTGACCGTTCTGTTTGCACTACTTACGTCTTTGGCGTTAGCGATCTTGCTCATGCCGGTACTTGCCTCCATTTTTCTACGTACTGTTTCTGAGCAGGAGCCTCTCCTAATCCGTTGGGTTAAAGCAATCTATCGACCACTTCTCCAACAAGCGATTGCTCAGCCATTGGTTGTTGTGGTTCTTGCTGTTCTGATAATGGGAGTGAGCCTTTTTCTCTCCACGAGAATGGGTGCGGTATTTATCCCCAAGCTAGATGAAGGAGCAATTGCCATACAGGCAACCCGCCTTGCGAGTGCTTCGCTAGAAACCTCTGTAGAGATGACCACCCGCATGGAAAAGTGTCTAAAAAAATTCCCCGAGGTTGAATTTGTCGTCAGTAAGAGTGGTCGGCCTGAGATCGCTAATGATCCAATGACAATCAACTTAACAGACGTAATTATCACCCTTAAACCCCGTGAAACATGGAGATTCGCTTCTAAAGATGCCTTAATCAAAGCCATGCAAGAGGCTCTCGACGAGGAGGTTCCTGGACAAGCTTATGCCTTTTCTCAACCGATCGAACTTCGTGTGGCCGAATTGGTTGCTGGAGTTAAAGCTGATGTTGGAATCAGCCTTTACGGGGATGATCTCCAACTTCTTCAATCGACGGCCGAGGAAATCGCTGCTGTTGTAACTAAAGTACCCGGGGCTGCTGATGTTGCTGTCGAACAAATTGCAGGATTGCCGTATCTACGGATTATCCTGAATCGACAGGCGCTTGCACGTCATGGGATTGCCGCTCGAACAGTTCTCGATGCTGTTGCAACGATTGGCGGCAAACAAGTCGGCCAGATCTTTGAAGGACAACGTCGATTTCCGTTGATGGTGCGTTACCCTGAGCGAATCCGCGAAGATCTTGAACGCCTAAAGCGAATCACTATCGCAGACATGTACGGTCATCATATACCCTTGGAGCAACTAGTGGAGTTTCGATTCCAAGATGGTCCCTCTCAGATTAGTCGTGATCAAATTCGCCGCCGTGTGGTAATTACTTGTAATGTGCGTGGTCGTGACTTGGCCAGCTTTGTCGCAGCAGCTCAAAAAGCAGTCGATCAACAGGTTAAACTACCCACTGGCTACTTTCTAAATTGGGGGGGGCAGTTCAAGAATCTTCAGGAAGCCACACAACGTCTTCTCATCGCCGTTCCTTTGTCTTTGATCCTGATCTTCATTTTACTCCACTCGACTTTCAACTCCTTACGGCTTGCGTCGTTGATATATCTTAATGTCCCGTTTGCTGTTTGTGGTGGAATCTTTGCATTGTGGCTCCGAGGAATGGACTTTTCCATCTCTGCTGGGGTTGGTTTCATCGCCCTTTTCGGGATAGCGGTATTGAATGGTGTAGTTCTAGTTACCTATATCGTCCATATGCGTCGCGAGGGATATTCTAATGCTCAAGCAGTCTTTGATGGAGCGATGATCCGTGTCCGCCCCGTTTTGATGACTGCTCTTGTGGCTACTCTCGGTTTCATTCCAATGGCGATCTCAACCGGAGCGGGTGCCGAAGTGCAAAAACCACTTGCGACAGTTGTCATTGGTGGTCTCGCCACTTCCACACTCTTAACGCTCTTTGTAATCCCCGCGGTATATCGGTGGTTTGATTCGGCTCTTGATTCTCCTGATTCTGTTCTAAGCAAGGCGATCAACTGAATCGGGATTGTAACCATACTTCCGAGAGATCTTTGGTAGCTCCTCGTTCTTTCGGAAGTCCGGTTCACTTGGTCCAATCGTTTATTGCATACCGATTATGCTTTATTCGTTTGATCCTCATCATGCCAAACAAGCTCAAGCAACTCATCCGGTATGGATACACTTCGTCCGACAGTGGCCTGAGTCCATTCGCGTGGCATCTGAGGCCAGATCTCCGCAGGTCCTTCCCCGTTCCACAAATGTACCTGAACGGCAAGAGCGATCGGCCCTTGTTGAACCAATGGGGGCGGTAACTGCTCCAGGATCGTTAACAAATCATGGCTATTCGAACTTTCCAGTCTGGGTGGTTCACTAGCGATCCAAAATCGCCTCCGATCGGGGGGCCTTAGTGCGAGGAAGAGGGTAACTAAACACCCCGCTTGAGGAGTTTGTTGCTGAAAGAATAGATTGGTTTGTTCTACGACCTCATCCAGATACTGTTTGAGAACTGGTTGAGGCGATGCCAATCGTTGCTCGATTTCTTCATCGGATTGATACAAAACAACGCGAGCCAACCGGACGGCACGCTCTGGACTGTTCGGTTCCTCAACGGCCTTCACCGACACACTTTTTGTGTCAGATTTCCCATGCAAGGGGTTCCGCTCATCTTTGCCGCCGAAGAGTTTTTTCCAGAAACTCATGCGAGTCTCCGTTGAGAAGCTACCTCTGGATTCACCCACGCTGGCAATTCCGAACCGCTTAACCCGGCTAACAGATTGTTCGCGCAGATTTCGGCCATCGCGTTGCGGGTAGCAGTGGTTGCACTGGCAATGTGTGGGGCGACGATGAGGTTGGGTGTGCGAAACAGCGGACTATTGGGCACCGGCGGCTCCGGATCGGTCACATCGAGTCCAGCGGCAAAGATTACACCCCCATTTAACGCGTCGATGAGATCTTGCTCAACAACGATTGGCCCTCGTGCCGTATTGATAAATACCGCTGTTCGTTTCATCTGGGCAAAGGCAGCCGCGTTGAACATGCCGCGAGTGGTTTCATTAAGGTCTGTATGCACACTCACAAAGTCTGATTCACTTAGCAAGGTCGCTAGATCGACTTTCTTCGCCCCTAGAACACTCTCGGCCTGAGCATTCCTGTTTTGATCGTGGTAAATTACGTTCATGTCCCAACCCAGACGGCAACGTTTGGCCATCGCGTAGCCAATGCGTCCCATACCCACGATACCCAAGGTGCGGCCTACCAAATCTTGGCCGATGTGGCCCAGAGGTTCCCAGGTTAGCCATTTGTTGCTCCGGCCATAATCATACCCATCGACTAAGCGGCGGGCAGCAGCGATGAGTAAGCAGAAAGCCATATCAGCGGTTGCATCGGTAAGAACGCCTGGAGTATTGCCCACGCAGATTCCGCGATGAGTGGCTGCAGATACATCGATGTTATTGAAGCCTACGGCATAGTTGGAGACAACGCGGAGCTTGGGGCAGGCATCAAGCAACTCCCCATCGATGCGATCGGTCAACAAGGTTACCAGACCCTCGCAGTCAGCGGCTTTCTGCTTAAGCACCTCGTAAGCGGGCGGCAGTGGCTCAGGCCAAACCTCCGCGTGGGTGTGAGCGAGGATCAAATCCAAGCCGGCAGCAGGAATCTGCCGGGTAACAAAGACGCGTGGTTTGCTCATAGAACGCCTCGATAGATCCTAGGATTCAGGGAATCAGTCTAGGCGTGGTTTTTCGTTACGGAAAGGGCTTACCCGCGTTAATATCTGTCTCTCTGGGTAGATGGCAACTTTCTCTGGAAATGGTTTTGGCCCACGCGGTAAGCTGCTTGCGCTCGTCGAAATGCCTGAGAAATTTGGCCGACGCTACGGAGTTTCCATGATACGCCTGTTGCTGACGGTAGTTGTTGTGGTTGTGGCAGTCAAAGCTACGCTCCATCCCGCGCGACACACTGTATTTCCTGAATATGCAGATGCTGGTCGCGACATCTGGACCGAGGAGCCCTTGGGCTTCGTGGCCCGTCAGTATCTGCCTTTTTTCAGTATCGCCATGACGCCATTTGCCTTGTTACCCGAACGGTTGGGCTGCCTGCTTTGGGCAGTGCTGAATCTCGTGGTCTACTTCACCGGATTGCGGGCTTTTCAGCGTCTCTTTGTCCCGTCAGGCCAGGCAGCTAGTTACTACGCTGCTGCGCTCTTGGTGGGGGGGTCGAGCTTGTGGAATCAGCAGGCCAACGCTCTGATAGCTGGCTGTCTGCTCTGGGGAAGCGTGGCTGTGGCCCGCGAACGCTGGTGGCTAGCGGCGTTGGGTCTGGGGTTGCCGGCCTTCAAGCTTTATCCGCTGGCGTTGGGGTTGGTCTACGCCGCGTTCGCGCCGCGGTTGGCTTGGCGGTTGGCGGTTGTCGTCAGTACGTTGGTACTCCTACCGGTGCTGTTCCTCGGTCCCGAGGCCACGCTGACTCGCTATGGCTGGATTGCTGAATATGCTGCCGAGGGAGTCCATTCATTGCGTTTCAACCTAGTAGGGGTGAGGGAGTTGCTGATGCGGCACGGTTATTGGTTTGACGTGCATGGGTTTTTCTTCATCCAAGCGTTCACGGGAGCGTGGATCCTAATCGCGCTGTTTGTCACTCCAACCTCGGAACGCTTGCAGCGTGGTTATGTGCTGACGAGTCTCTGGTTTGTGACCTTTGGCCCAAGCGTCGAGGCACAAACCTATCTGTTGGCCGCCCCGACGCTGGGGTGGTTGCTGGCCGAATCGCAGCAACGCGGGGCGTGGCTGATTTGGGGTTTCTTAGTGGGGGTGGGGTTAGTGGCTGGCCCTGCGCAAACGTCGCTGTTGGGTAGCGAAACGCAGGAGTGGCTCGCTCAGGCTAAACCGGCGTGTGTCCTGCTAACGCTCAGCTGGTTGGGCATCCTGTTGCTTGGTCAGCGTTGGTCTTCCAACCAACGCAAACGCTCTTGCAGCGATTCCATCGGCAAGCCGATGACGTTGCTGACGCTGCCTTCGACGACGCGGACGTGTGGGTCGCCCTCTTCCAGAATGGC
>JBDNDE010000075.1:0-16350 GCA_046719305.1 Gemmataceae bacterium
TCTCCTGGCTCAGGCCCAGACCCTACTCCCCAAGGTCGGCGACACCTTCTTGCATTTTCGTCTCGTCGATCTTCTCGGCGAAGGAGCCGTTGGCAAGGTCTACCTGGCTGAGCAGCCCGAGTTGGCTGATCGTTATGTGGCGTTGAAAATCTCCGTCGACCTGCTGGGCGAACCGGCCAAACTGGCTCGACTGCAGCATCCGGCCATTATGCCAGTGTATTCGGTCCATCAGGCGGACGAGTTGCAAGCGGTGTGCATGCCGTACTTTGGCCGAACCACGCTGGCGGATTGGTGCCAATCGCTGGGGACGATGCCCACGGTACCATCTTCGGGGCAACATTTGGTTAGCACACTCAAAAGCAAGCGGAAGTCGTGGCCCACGCTGGATGAAACACGGCCGATAGGTCTACCGCCCGGCCCCGTGGAATCGGAACCCACACATTCGCCCTTGCATGTGTTGGCTACACTAAAATATGCTGATGCTATTCTGCTGACAGTCGCCCGAATTGCCGAAGGATTGCAACATGCTCACGAGCGCGGCATCGTCCACCAGGATCTCAAGCCGGCCAACATTCTGATTACCGATGAAGGGCTACCGTTGATTTTGGACTTCAACTTAGCCCGCGACATACATCAAGAATCGCAGATGGTTCGTGCTCAAGTAGGTGGCACACTTCCCTATATGTCGCCTGAACAACTCCTCAGTTTCAGCGACAAGTCGGCCAACGTGACCATCGACGGCCGTAGCGATTTGTATTCGCTAGGGCTGATCCTGTTCCAGTTATTAGCTGGCCGTCGACCGTTTCTCACCCCTTATGGCAGCATCCACGATGTGATAGCTCAGATGCTGAAGGACCGCCAAAAGCTGCCACCGGATGTCCGTCGATTTAACCCCGAAGTCGACGCCGGCACCGCCTCGATTGTCGCCAAATGTTTGCATCCTAATCCCGCTCGCCGCTATCAGTCGGCTGCTGAGTTGGTTGAAGACATTCGTCGACACCGCGCGGACCTACCGCTGCGTTACGCCAGCAACCCTTCGTTGTCGGAACGATTGACCAAGTGGATGCGACGCCACCCCCGCTTAGCCTCGCCGGCGACACTTCTCGCCGCGCTGGCTCTGCTCACTCTGGGCATGGTGGCCCTGGGAACGCAATCGACGATTGCCAAGGCACAAGACGAGTACCGCCGCCTGCACGCTAAGGCCCAACAGATGTTGCAGCAGTTTGAGCATCACCGGGCGATTGCCGAACAGTATCTCAGCGCCCATGGAGAGAAGAGCAACTGGCGCGAACGCGGACAGAAGGAAGCCGATTTGGCTCTGGAAACGCTGGGGGTGTTCGACTCGGAGTGTTGGACTCGGCGGCCCGAATTTAGTGCCCTCAGCCGCGAGCAACAGCGTCACCTCGAACAACAAGTAAGCGAATTGACCCATTTTGTGATGCTCACTGAGCAGCAAGCCAAAGTCCAGAGGGTTCGATCGTCCGCACAGGGTCCGGCACCGGTCGATCCACGTCGCAAACGGCTGAAGCAACTCCACGAAGAACTAGCAGGGAAACTGCTGGATAGCCGACGGCTAGCCTATCTACGGGCGTTGGAGTTGCAGAAGATGGGAAGGCATCGGGAAACTATAGATATACTGAAGCATTACATCCAAGCAAACCCTGGAGATGTCAATGCCTGGTTCACCCTCGGGCGATCCAGCTACGCTTTGGGTCACTTTACCGATGCGTACCACGCTTACTGCACCTGTGTGGCACTCAAGCCCACCTTTGCTCCCGGATACTACAATCGCGCGGTCGTTCTGTACTATCAAGGCAAAGATCCAACCGCCGATCTCCAAGCAGCCCTGAAACTCGATCCCGAGTTACACGATGCACGGTATTTGTGGTTGTCGAACATTTATCGGCAGGGCAACAAGCGACAGGCCCTAGAAGAAATCAATGCCTTGATCGGTCGTGGCGAGAAATCGCTCCGCCTCTTGACCCTGCGTGCCAAGATCTACGATAGTCTGGGGCAACGCAAGAAAGCTCAGGCCGATCGACAAGAAGTGTTACTCAGCCCTTCTACGGATCTCCCGTGCGGGCTTTGCCAGGCAACAATTCTGTTGGACTACGACCCCAAAGCCGCCCTAGCACACTACCGCTCGCTGGAACGTCAGTATCCCAGGCAGCCCGAACCCCTGATGGGTCAGGTTTACATCCTGGGCGAAATCCTCAAACAGCCTAAACAAGCCCTAGCTTGCTTGGATCGCCTGCTCGACGATTTCCCCGAAGACCTCGATGCGATCTGTTGCCGAGCGATATACCTAGCTCGGTTGGAATGCGATGCCCAAGCACTGCGGGAGATCCAACACGCCCTGCGGTTGAGCAACCATCCTTTCACTCATTACCGGGTTGGCTGCGCATACGCTCTACTGACGCAACGCACTCCCCGGTACAAAGAGGCGGCGATCCATCACTTAATGTTGGCTTTGGAGCATTTCCATGGGCTGGACATCTTGTTAAACGATCCCGACCTGGAACGAGTGCGTGGGGATCTCGACTTCAAAGTCTTGGTCGATTTCTTACGCTTGTTCCAACGCAAGCTGCCGACCCACGACCGATTCTAACGGATCCCTCGCCCTGTAGCAGCAGACGAATAGCATAGATGTATCCCACCTTGTCACCTTTCCTACCCAATGGTTGAGGGCTGCGTTTATGCTGTGCGTATTACTCTGCTGGGCTGCTGCTCCCATCGTACTCGTCGCCGAGGCGGAACGCTTTGAAGTCCAACGGGGGGACTGGAAACCTACCCCGCAAGATTTCTCCTACGCCAGCCACACTTATGGCGGCATGTGGGTTAGCCAGGGCGGGTTGTTGGGCGCACCGGCCGACAGTGACGGGGCGATCGCCCGCACCACCCTTGCGATACCCGAGGCGGGTGACTATCGTGTTTGGAGCAAATATCAAGCACCCCCTTATTTTCAATATCCGCATCGCGTCGAAATTCTTCAAAATGATAAAATAGTCTTCTCGCACGTCTATGGTAAAAACGGCACACCTCGGCTGTGGAGTTTCTCTGGCGAAAGCGATGAACTGTGGTGGTTCTGGGGGGTTGATCACGATGCTGCTGAGGCTCCCAAGACTTTCGCCCGATTGGCCAAAGGTACCGCGGAGCTACGCCTGACGACGCTTCAAGGCGAAGGCAAGATCCCCTCGGGGGCGCGGTTCATCGACTTCATCGTCCTCACAACCGAACCGACCGACACCTACCGCGGTTTCAAACCCTACGCCATTGGTTCGCCGTTTCTGAATGAAGCACTGGACGCGACCCGGCTGTATGCCCGTTTTGAGAACCCCACGGCTAAGCCGGCCAAGCTGACCGCCTTGCGAGCCGGTCATCTGCAACCCCAATACGGCGGTGCGACCAAGAGCTTTCCCGAGGCCGACGTTCCCCCCGGCCAATGGAGCGTCTGGTTCGAGATCGGCTCGTTTTGTCGACTGGCTCATGACGAAGGCTTGACATTGAAGCTGCCCGGAGCGGCCCGGTTTCGCGTCCAGTTTGCCCGTGACCCGGCAGGCAAGGACAGCGCCGGCGAAGTAATCATCGACGCCGACAGCGGAGCGGCCATCGTACCAATCGACGTGACATGGAACCCTAAAGCGACCGTCAAGACAAGTAAGACGCATGCCTTGGAATTGATTAGATCGAGTAAGAGTTGGCGACGTGCAAGCCCGACCAAGCCCAAACAGATACGCTTCTACGGGGCGTTCAGCGGGTCGGAAGACTGGGTAAGCGAACTCAAACACACGCTGGGTTACAACACCGTTTTGCCCGAAAAGTATCCGCGTGTGTTGCCGGATATCGTCCATGTGCATTACGGCAGCGAAGACGCTATCCGCGCTTTGGGCAAAAAGCTGACGCCCGAGGAAAAAAAGAACTCCCGGGTGGTTAGCTTCGGTGATGAAATCGGTTTGGGCCGTATCAACTATGCCGATCCCAAGATGAACGAAGCGTTTCGCGCCTGGCTGGCCTCCAACAAGGTAACGGCCGAGGAACTGGGGCTAGCTGCCGGGACACTGCCAAGCCTCACCGATAAGCCGGGTCGGTTAGCTTGGTATTCCAATCGTTTCAATGAGCGTGAGCGTTTTGGTGCGTTTCGGGCGATGACTCAAGCAGCCCGCGAGGCGATCGGTCCCCATGTCCTGACGGGGGCCAACTACAGCCCGCATCATTTGGCATTGTGTTACGGCCCGGTGTATCAGTGGGTCGACATCTTTCGCGCCCAGGGGATGTCGATGTTTTGGACAGAGGATTATATCTTTAGTGTTCCTGAAGTACCCAATATCATCTCATGGCAATTTGCTCAAATTCACGCAGCAGTTCGCGAGCATGGTCAGCCAATTCATTTTTACGTTATGCCTCACGCTCCGGGGCAACTTTCAGAAGTGTTACGACGCAACATGCTTTTTGCTGTGGGTTCTGGGTCGGCTCACATTGATAATTTTTGGGTTGGTCCCCCTGAGCGTTTCACCGAAAATTATGTGAGCTATCATCATCCCGAAAGCTATCGCGCACTTTACGAATCCATTTATGATACGGCCGCTGTTGAGCCGTTCCTCCTTGAGGCCAAGCGACGCAAGGGTAGCGTGGCGTTGATTCTGAGCCAAGCAACGGACTACCACGAATCGCGTTCGCGGTTAAAGAAGGAGGCGGACCCCTTCTTCGCTCGCTGCAAAAATGCCCCAGCTACCATCGAGCAAACACTCGGCCGCAAGGAACAGCAGTATCTCTATCTGGCTCTACGCGAGGCGGGCTACGATGTGGACCTTCTCACAGAAGATGACGTGATCGCTGGGCGACTCGCTGGCTATGCAGCGTGCTACTTGGCCGGTGAGTGGGTGCAACGCGGGGCCATTGCGCCGCTGAGCAACTGGGTGGAGGCGGGCGGGCAACTGTATGTGTGCGGCGGCTTGGGGCAACGCAACGAATTCGACGAGAACGAACCGGGTATGCTCGCTCTGCTGGGGTTGAAGAACGCATCTACAAGTAAAACTCTGATTGCTCCTCGCACGCTTTTGGAATTGCCTCTTGCTGAGCCGATCGGCCACATAATCGTTGGTGAAAAAACGGTGCCCTTTTTCGGCCTGCGACAACACCTGGAGCCAGGCACCGCCACGGTGTTGCATCGCTGGAAGGAAGGCCAGGCAGCCGTTACTGTGCAGAAGCGTGGGAAAGGCCAGGCCATCGCTGTGGGCGGACTGCCTGGTATGGCTTGGATCCGCAGCGGCTTAAAGCCAATCCCCTATGCACGCGGCGGTCGGGGCACCTTCTACTTCCCGAGCGGTTACAATGCGGCGGCTCATGATCTAGTCTTGCTGGGTACCAAGGATGCCGCCATTGGGTTCTCCGCTCAAGCGGGGGCGGGCATCGAAACGCTGCTACTGGATAGCAAAGCTGGTACCCTGCTGACGTTGGTCAACTGGAGCGACCGCCCAGCCAAAGATCGCCTGGTGCGGGTCCGAGTCCCGTTTGCACCTAAGAGCGTTCGCGACATTACGAGCGGCACGCAACTCAAGGCCGACTATGCTGAGGGCGTGGCCAGTTTCCGCGTAACGGTGAGCGATGCGACTTTCGTGACGCTGACTCGATGAGGGATCAGAGGGCATCGTCTGATTTGCAACTCGTACAGCTACGAGATGGTTTATCGCTAGCTCCTGCGACACGGAAACACTGGTTGTCTTGACAGCAAACGCCGTTGTGCTGTAGGATAAAAGCTCTGCTGAGTAAGGAATGTTTGGGAAGGAATCCCCATCGAAGGAGAGATTCGGTTCCTTTCTGTACCTCCTTCCCGCCCGAATCGTTCGCTGAGGACGTTGTAGCCCTGTCGAACCCAGTCGGTTATCCTTTCACTTGTTGAGTAATTGACCTATGAGTTCGGGAACACTGTATGTGGTCGATGCGCATTCGCTCATCTTCCAGGTGTTCCACGCCATCCGGGGGATGACTAGCCCCTCCGGCTTGCCTACCAATGCAGTGTTTGGCTTCGTGCGAGATGTTCTGTTTCTACGCAGTCTGAAACCGACTTATTGGGTGGTGGCGTTTGATCTACCCGGACCGACCTTCCGCTCGGCGATCGATCCCGACTACAAGGTCCATCGTGAACCGCCGCCCAATGATCTGCAGCTGCAGCTTCCTATGATTCATTCGGCTCTGGAAGCTCTACGGGTGCCGATGCTAGCCAAGGAAGGCTTTGAAGCCGACGACTTGCTGGCCACTCTGGCGGTAGCAGGGCAAAAGCGAGATTTGCAGGTCTATCTTTGCACGTCGGATAAAGACTGTCGGCAGTTACTTTCTGATCGAGTGCGATTGTACAATCTCCGCAAGCAAGAAGAGTTCGGCCCGGCAGAACTGTGGGAAGATTGGGGGGTGCGGCCCGATCAGGTGGTCGATCTCCAAACGCTCGTCGGCGATTCGGTGGACAACGTCAAAGGTGTTCCAGGGATCGGGGTAAAGACCGCTGCCAAGCTGCTGCAACAATTCGGTAGCCTGGAAAATCTAATGGCCAATCTGTCCCAGGTGCCGGGCAAGAAGCGCGAGGCGCTGGAGGCGTTTCGCAACGAGTTCGAGAAGACGCGGCGGTTGGTACAGCTGGATTGCGCTGTCGATATTCCGCTGACCTGGGACGCCTGGCGGGTGCAGCCGATTGACACACCGCGTATGCTAGCGTTGTGCAAAGAATGGGGCTTTAACTCGCTGGCCAACCAGATTCGCGCTTTGGGCGAGGCGGGCAGTTCTGAACCGTTTGCGGCTTCGCCATTGGCTGCCGCAGACTCCGCGTCCGTGGTTACCGCTGCCTCGGTTCAAGGCGATCTGTTCGCCCCGGGCACCAGCGGTGAGGCCTTCGACGGCGAGGAACTGTTTCCGTTTGGGGCCAACGCACCACGGGATGCCCCTGCCGAGCCGCCCCCTCAAGAGTGGCGACCAACCTACCATCTGATCGACACCTCGGAAAAGCTAGACGCTCTGGTAGAGCAGCTGCGCCAGCAACCCCGCTTTGTGTTTGATACCGAGACAACCAGCCTGGACGCCTTGCGTGCCGAGCTTGTGGGAATCGCATTCTGTTGGCAGGCCAACGAGGCCTACTACCTGCCCGTGCGTGGGCCGTTGGGTGCCTCGACGCTTTCTATCGAGCAACTTCGTGCCAAGCTGGGGCCGATCCTTGCTGACTGCTCCATCGGTAAGGCCAACCAGAATATCAAGTTCGATCTACTGGTGCTGCAAACCGCCGGCCTGCCCGTTGCGGGAATCGTCGGCGATCCGATGCTGGCTCATTATCTGCTGCACGCTGGCGAACGCAGCCATTCGCTCGACGACATGGCCCGAACGCTCCTGAATCGCACCCTGATTCCGATTACCGATCTGATCGGCAAAAAAAAGACCAAGCAACCGCAGTTGACCATGGATCAGGTGCCCACCCAACGCGTGGCTGAGTATGCCGGGGAGGATGCCGACGCGGCCTGGCGATTACTTACCCTGCTGGAGGGACAACTCGATCGTCCCGAGAACGCCCCGCTGCGAGCGATTTACCGCGATCTAGAACTGCCGCTGCTGGAAGTCTTGGCCGAGATGGAGGCCACCGGGATCGGCCTGGATGTGCCCTATCTGAAGCAACTCAGCGGTGAGATGGCGCAGCAACTCGAAGCGATCGAGGCAGAAATTTACACCCTGGCAGGCAAGCGCTTCAACATAGCCTCGTTGCCGCAACTACGGGCCGTGTTGTTCGAGGAGTTGAAGTTGCCCGTGCAGGGGCGTACGGGCACAACCGGCGAGCCAAGCACCGACCAGGAATCGTTGGAGAAGTTGGCGGCGTTGCGGCTGCCGGGGCCGGGGTCTGAGTTGGCCCGCAAGGTACTGGAGCATCGGCAGATAAGCAAGCTCAAAGGAACGTATGTCGATGCCTTGCCTTTGCTGGTTCATCCCCGCACTGGACGCATCCACACCTCGTTCAATCAAACCGTCGCCGCTACGGGGCGGCTCTCCTCCTCCGATCCCAACTTGCAGAATATCCCCGTTCGCCGCGAAAACGGCCAGGCGGTCCGCAAAGCTTTTATCCCCGCCCCAGGCTGGGTACTCTTGACCGCCGATTACTCTCAGATCGAACTACGCCTGCTTGCGCATTTCTGCGGCGATGAGACGCTTTGTGGTGCTTTCGCCGAGGGCCGCGACATCCATGCGGCGGTGGCCGCCGAGATTTTCAACCTGCCGCTGGACGCTGTGACGCCCGAGCAGCGTCGCATGGCCAAGACGGTGAATTTTGGTGTGATTTACGGCATCTCGGCCGCGGGGCTGTCGCAGCGTCTGGGGATACCCAAGGGAGAGGCAGCGGCGTTCATCTCCTCGTATTTTGCCCGCTATCCGAAGGTCGAAGCCTACCAGGCCAAGCTGCTTAGTGACACCCGGGCCAACGGCTACACGACGACCCTGCTTGGGCGTCGGCGGCATTTCGACCGCTCAGCGATTCGCAGCAACTCCAGCTATCAGAACCGCAACACTGCCGAGCGTGAAGCCATCAACATGGAGGTGCAAGGCTCAGCGGCGGACCTGATCAAGCTGGCGATGCTTGAGGTGCGACGGGCCTTGCGAGAGGAGCAATTCCAGGCACGGATGTTGCTACAAGTTCACGACGAATTGGTCTTCGAGTGTCCCCCTGACGAGCTTGAACGGCTAGCGGCAACCGTTCGCCGGGCTATGATCGAACCCGTCATCGCTCGTTTGCAGTTGCGCGTACCGCTGGTCGTCGATCTGGCCTATGGCCCCAACTGGCTGGAGGTGACCGAATGGTAAAGCCGTTTGTGGTAGGGCTGACGGGCAGTATCGGTGCGGGCAAAAGCACCGTGGGGCGGTTGTTCGGCCTGCGTGGAGCTGAAGTGATTGATGCTGATGCCTTGGGCCATGCCGCCCTGACTGAATTACGCGAGCCGATCGTGGCCGAGTTTGGCCCGGCGATTCTGGACCAGCGCGGGCAAATCTCGCGAACCAAGCTCGGGGCGATTGTCTTTGCCGACCCCCAAAAACGCCAAGCGCTGGAGGCCATCGTCCATCCGCACATCCGCCGCCAAGCCGAGGAGCAGATTCGCCAGAGCGGGGCGGCATTGGTGGTGGTGGATGCAGCCTTGCTGATCGAAGCGGGCTGGCAGCACGAGTGTGATCGTGTGGTGTATGTGGATGCTCCCTGGGAGCTACGCTTGCAACGGGTGCAAGCCCGCTCGGGATGGGATGCCGCTACCTTGCGAGCCCGGGAAGCGGCCCAACTGCCCTTGACCTCGAAGCGGGCACACGCGAATCATATAGTAATGAATGATTCGTCCCTCGAAGCACTACAAGCTCAGGTAGATCACCTACTGCGCTTGTGGGGTTTCCAGACGATTCCCCCGCCGTCCCCCTCCGAAAGGTCTTAGTGCCCTGTCTGGAAGTTGTTCGGTTGGTTTGTCCCTCGCTCTCTCCTGTCTGTTCGTTTGTGGACCGCCCGGTCCCTTTTTGAGAGGATGCCATCATGGCTGAAGCCCGTAGCCGCCGCGAATCCCCAATCAAGCTGGAAGGTAAGACCGATGATCTGTCGTCCGATGAACTCGATTTCCATGGCTTCGATCAGGAAATCAACAACCGCTATGAAGAGGTCAAAAAAGGCGGCACGCACATCAGCGAATTGCAGGCCATGACCATGCCCCAACTGCTCCAAATCGCTAAAGATGAGCAACTGACCGACTACACTGGCCTGAAGAAGCAGGATCTCATCTTCAAAATCCTCAAAGAACGCGTCAAACAAAACGGCCTGATGTTTGGCGAAGGCACCCTGGAAACCCTGCCCGATGGCTTCGGCTTCCTGCGCAGCCCGGACTACAACTATTTGCCCTGCCCGGATGACATCTATATCTCCCCTTCGCAAATTCGTCGCTTTGGCTTGCGAACCGGCGCGGTGGTGGCAGGTCAGATTCGCCCGCCCAAGGAAAATGAACGCTACTTCGCCCTGCTGCGCGTCGAGGCCATCAACTACGACAACCCCGACGTGCTCCCACAAAAAGTCGTCTTTGACGACCTCACACCGCTGCATCCCAACAAACGCCTACAGTTAGAGACAGTCGGCACCGAACTGAGCATGCGTGTCCTGGACCTCATGACGCCCATCGGTAAAGGGCAACGCGGCCTCATCGTTGCTCCGCCACGCACCGGCAAAACGGTGCTGCTCCAGAAGATCGCCACCAGCATTTTGAAGAATCACTCCGAGTGTTACGTCATCGTGCTGCTAATCGACGAGCGGCCCGAGGAAGTCACTGAGATGGAGCGCACCGTCAAAGGCCCCAACACCGAGGTCATCAGCAGCACCTTCGACGAGCCGGCCGAACGCCATGTGCAGGTCAGCGAGATGGTCATCGAAAAGGCCAAACGCCTGGTAGAATATGGACGGGACGTGGTGATCCTGCTGGACAGCATTACTCGGCTGGCCCGGGCCTACAACACCGTCGTGCCTCACTCCGGCAAAATTCTCTCCGGCGGTGTCGATGCTGCCGCGCTACACAAACCTAAACGTTTTTTCGGTGCTGCCCGCAATGTCGAAGAAGGCGGCAGCCTCACCATTCTCGCTACCGCATTGGTGGATACCGGCAGCCGGATGGATGAGGTGATCTTCGAGGAGTTCAAGGGCACTGGTAATATGGAAGTTCATCTCGATCGCCGCCTGGTCGACAAGCGGATCTGGCCGGCCATTGATGTTAACAGCAGCGGCACCCGGCGGGAGGATCTCCTGCTCGACCCAGACGAACTCAAACGGGTCTATGCCCTACGCAAGGTACTCAGTGACATGAACCCAGCCGATGCCATGGAGTTGCTGACCAGCCGGATGGCTCGTACCAAAAGTAATGCCGAGTTTCTCATGAGTATGAACCTTGGGTGAGGGAGTGGCCCCTTGCCCCTCGTGGAGATGTAGTCCATGCCCGATTGGTATTATGCAAAGAACGGCCAGCAACATGGGCCAATTTCGCCAACGGAATTGAAGAAGTTAGCGGCCAAGGGGGAGTTAACACCCAACGATTTGGTGTTCCAGGAAGGCGGCACTAAATGGGTAGAAGCCTCAACGGTCAAGGGGCTGTTTCCTCCAGCCGGTGCGAGTAAGCCCGCGTCTGCTCCAGCCTCGACCCTTGCTCCTGCACCATCCACCACAAGCCCCCACGCCTCGCCCCCCACCACAGCCAGCGGTGACGATTTCGTTGTACCCTCTAGCATGGGTGGTATGCCCAAGGGCACCCCACCAGCCCAAACGCGTAATGCCCAACCAGATGCCGACTACGGCATGGATTTTCAGCCCCCACGTGCTCCGAGAACAATGAACAGCAACGTCTTCATAGATTTCTTGCTGCTGCGGACTTTCGTCACCCCAACTCTTGTCGTTGTTCTGTTCTGGCTTTCGGTTCTGCTGGTGATTGGTAGCACAATACTTTTGATGATAGTTGCTTTCTTCACATTCCTATCACAAGGAAGAGGAGAGGTTGCTGGTGCTTCTTTTATTTCTTCTTTTATTTTCCTCATCTTCATATCTCCGATTCTTTTGCTTGCATCCCGATTGTGGGCTGAATTCATTATCGTCAATTTCCGCATGTATGAAGAGATGAAAGCTATTCGCCAGGAACTCGAAAAAACACGTCAGGAGAAGTGATACGGTGCCCCTCCTCCACGAAGGTGATTTCGCCCCGCCCGTCGGCCGCTTCGCCCTGATCGCTGCCCGCTTCAACGGCACCATCGTCGACGACCTCGTCGCCGGGGCCCTCGACGGCCTCCGCCGCCACGGGGTCGCCGACGACGCCATCGACTTGGTACGCGTGCCCGGCTCGTTCGAGGTACCGCTGGTGGCCCAACGCCTGGCTTTGTCCAAACGATACGCGGCCATCATTACTCTGGGGGCGGTCATCCGCGGCGAGACGGGCCACTACGACCACGTGGCGGGGCAGACAGCTGCCGGCGTCGCTCGGGCTGCCCTGGAAAGCGGCGTGCCGGTCATCTTTGGCATCTTGACCACCGACACGCTTGAACAGGCCATCAACCGTGCTGGAGCCAAGAGCGGTAACAAAGGCTTCGAGGCCGCCTTAGCTGCCATCGAGATGGTCAACCTGCTTGCCAAACTCGACCGCATGTGATGCATCCGATCAACCTAAACCCATCCGATCAACCAACGCACGCGTCCCCGCCGGTGCTTGACCGACGGGGACGCAAATGCTCGCTTAGCTTGCTGGGGGGCTAGCCAACCGCCGATTCGCCTCTCGGCGTGGCTTTTCCCTCGTCGCGTCGCTTAGTAGCGGTTGAAGCGGCGGTTGAAGGCGGTCTGATCTTGCAGGTCGATCACCCGGTTCCAGTCGAAGTTGAAGTACTCTCGGAAGTTGCTCATGCCTTGACGGCTTCGCATCGCCGCATCAAACAACGCCTTGTCCGTGGCATCCACTTTCTTGTCCCCGTTGGCATCCCCAAACAACCGGTGGAACGCCAGCGTGCTGATGCCGCTGCCGCCCTGCAACGCCGGGATGTTCAAGAAGTTGAGGTTCACAAACGACTGCACCTTGCTCACATCGAAGCTCAGCGTGTACTCGCCGTCCTGCAGCGAGCCGCTCAACTCCACCCCCGGCCCGCTGAACGTCAGGTCATAGTTGAAGTAGCGGCCATCGGGCGCAAACGGATTGAAGAAGATCGACCCCACTTGGGAACTGATGGTAGTAACCGAGGTATCGATCGCCGTGTCGTTGAAGGCCGAACCGACCCGCTGGACAGTCATGGCCGAGGAGCCGATCGACACGTAGTTGTCGAAGCTCACCCGAGCCAGGCGAGCCATCGAGGCTTGCGTGTAGCTGTTGGTCTGCAACACGCTATCCGTGCCGGCCAGCAACCGCACCCCGCCCACCAGCGTCGGCGTCAGCGAACTGGGCCGGGCGTAGTTCACGAACCCGCGTGCCGAGGCGTCGTAGTCGTGCCACACCAGCGGCTCGATGTCGGCCAGCGCCGTCGAACCGTTGAAGCTGTTGTACTGGGCATACACGTCCGTCGGTGCCCCTTGCGGCCCGGCCACCGCGTTGAGCCCCGTGTTGCTCAGGTTCAGGATCGCCTGCGGCACCGTCGGCACCGTGTTGCCGGTGTAGGCCGTGTAGCCGTTAAAGACGTTGCCGCCGGTGCTGCCCTGTCCGACGCCACCGCCGTTGAGATCGGTGAAGTCATAGCCACCGAAGCCCTGGCCGGCGTCCACCCGGGCATTGTTGCGTACTCGCAGACCGGCCGGTGCGGAGATGCCGTCACTGCCGCCGCTGCTGTTGTTGCTCAGATCGGTCAACTGAATCCAGGCCTTGCCGGCGTTGACATCCACCCCAATGCGGTTGCCGGTGAGAACGCTGAGGTTGCTTGCCGAGACGCCGTTGATCACCGCTGCGGCACTGGCTCCGTTGACCAGCACGCCGGTGCCCCACCCGCTGACCGTGATCGGATCGCCGCTGCTGCTGCCGCCCAAGAAGGCCCGGCTGCTGTTGACCGTGAGGCCCACTGAGGAGCTACTCGTCCCCGGTCCACTTAAGGTGATGCCCACTATCTTGGCATCCGTTGCCGTGCTGGCCACCACCACCGGCCGCTGATCAATCGTGCCCGAGCCGCCCAGCACGGTCTGCGGGCCGACCAGCGTCACCGTGCCGCCGCCGGCCGCCAGGGTGCCGGTGACCGTCAAGCGGCCGTTGTCGATGTTGGTCGCCCCCGCATAGGTGTTGTTGGCGTTGCTCAGGATCACCGCCGAGGCCGGGTTGGTCCAGATCTGCAGCGGTGTGCTGGCCGGGCCGACCACCTGGGCAGCTACCGTGATGGTATGAGCATTGGTGCCTCCCACCCGCAGTGTCACGCCACTGCTGCCACCGGCCAACGTTAGCGTGCTGCCGGTGAAGCTGGCGTCCTGATCGATGGTCTGGAAGGTCAGGCCGTCGAGCGTCACGTTGCCCGCGAAGCTGCTGGCCGTGTTGCCGCCGTTGACCGTGACATCCTCGTTGAAGGTCACCAGTCCGGCTGTGGCCACCTGCACGATGCCCGAGGCCGTCTGCACCGTGCCGTTGAAGGTGGCCGCCCCGCCGGCGACGGTCAGGGCCGCCCCGCTGCCATCGCCGATCGGCGTGCTGTTGCCGATGGCCCCCTGGAAGGTGGTGGTGCCGCTGCCGGCATCGACGCTCAGGTCGTTGGCTCCGTTGACAGTGCTGGCAAAGCTGATGGTGCCATTATTGGTCACGCTGCTCGTGCCGGTGAGAAGCACCGGGCTGTTGAAGCTCACCGTGCCTGCGGTGCTGCTGACGGTGGTGTTGAGCTCGATCGCCTCGACGGCCGAGATGCTGATATCTCCGGTCGTGTTGCTCACCGGACCATTGAGAATGGTGCGAGCGTTGGCCGGAGCCGGGCCGCCCACGGTGTTGACGCCAATAGTCAAAGTGCCTGCCGCAGAGACAGACCCGTTGATCAACACACTATCGGGCGTGCCGCTGGAGGTGACGAAGAGATCCTTGCCCAAGATGGTCAGATCGCCCGCCGAGGTGACGCTGGCCCCAGCCGTGACATAGACCCCGCCCGCGCCGACGCCGCTGTAGCCCTTGCCGGCGAACAAGCCGAGGTTGGCCGTGCCGGTGGTGGACAGATTGGCGTTGACCAGAATGTCACGGTTGGGGTTCAGCGTGGTGTTGACGTTGAAGCTGGTCGGACCGCTGATGACGATGTCATCGCCGTTGCCATCGAGGGTGATGTTGCCCTGGCCGACGGTGATGGCGGCGTTGAAGGTGACGCCGCCACCGATGGTCAGGGTGCCCGTGGCAGGAGCCGGCGTGGTGGAGAGGTCGTGATTGATCACCAGGCCGTTGTTGGCAAACAGGTTGATCTGCCCGGTGCCGTTATTGCTGGAGGCCGTCACGCTGCCGATGTCATCCACGGTCAGCACGCCGGAACCGACGTGACGAATAAAGACATCGCCCGAGGTGCTGTTGACAAAGGCCAAGGTGCCCGCATCGATCTCCAACGGATCGCTGCTGCTGCCGATGCCCGTGGCAGCCTGCAACAGTACGGTGCTACCGGTGATGTTGAGCGCCGCGCCGTTGGTGTCGCTGATGGCCCCAGTGCTGCGGAGCAGGACCGCTGTGCCACTGACGGTGTTGACCGCCATGTCGGAATCTTCTTCCACCGTGACCGCTCCTGTGGCCGAGACGGTCAGGCTGCCGAAGTTCATCACGTCGCCGGCCAAGGTGCCCAGCGTCACCGTGGTGCCGGTGAAGCTGGCGTTGCCCGTGACGGTGAGAGCCGCCGAGGCGGTGTTGCTGATCGCTCCGCTCGAAGATAGCACCAAGCTGTTGGCGGTGCTCGTTGCGGTCAACTCGGTGGCAGAGTCTTCCTCGATGGTCACAGCGCCGCCACTGTTGAACGTCAGCGAGCCGAAGTTCATCACGTCGCCGGCCAAGGTGCCCAGCGTCACCGTGGTGCCGGTGAAGCTGGCGTTGCCCGTGACGGTGAGAGCCGCCGAGGCGGTGTTGCTGATCGTGGTGCCATAGACCGTCAATCCAGCAACCGTCGCCGGTCCGCTGAAGGTCACGCTGGCAAAGTTGTTGCCGCTTGAACCGATGGTGAGGTTGGCCGAGGCCACAAAGTCCGTCAAGTTGGCCACGCTCAGCGTATCGGCTACATTGCCCCGATTGACGGTGAGGGATCCCGTCGGAGCGGTGAAATCGGTGGTTTCAAAGGTGACTGGGCTGCTACTCAGCCGCAACAGACCGTTGCCCGTCGTGCCATCGTCCCCCAGGGTGGCTAGGCTCCCTGTGACCGGCAAGTTGAAAATCGCATCCGTGATGGTACCGCTGTTGGTGATCGGCTCCAGACCGGTGTAGAAAACCGTACCGAAGTTGGACATCACGATGTTGCCGTCGTTGGCATTGGTGTAGTTGAAGGTCGTGACCCCCTGCGTTGTGCCGCCGGTGAGGATGAGGCTATCATTGCCGCCCACGCCACCATTCCAGAAGATGTTCCCCGCGGGCACCGCATCGCCGCCACTGAGATCGACGATGAGCGTATCGTTGCCCCCCAGGCCGTTGAGCGTGAAGGCTCCCGTGAGGGAGGTAAACGGCCGGGTGTCGATGAGGTTGCCGTTGAGATAGGTTTCGAGGTTGGCCCCGTTGCGAATGACCAGGAAGGTATCATCACCAGGGGTACCGTTGAGGTTCGGAGCAGCCGGGTCGATCACGCGGACCACCACATCGTTGCCATCGCCTCCTTGATAGGTGATCTGCCAGGTCTGGCCAGCCTGGACGAAGACTTCACCTTGTTTCC
>JBDNDE010000076.1:0-16325 GCA_046719305.1 Gemmataceae bacterium
TCTGAGGGCTGCACTCCGTAGTCCGAAGCGTGCCATTGTTGCAGGCCCAGGAAACCCACCCGTAGTTGTGGATGAAACCGCTGACCTTCACAAAGCTGCCAAATCGATTATCACTGGTGCAGCATATGATAACAACCTCTTGTGCATTGGTGAGAAAGAAGTCTTTGCGGTTGCAAGCATCTTCGATGAGTTGTGTGATGCGATGACCCACTATAAAGCTGTCCAATTGACTGCTACACAAACTGAAGCTTTGACAAAGATTGCCTTCATCAAAGATGATAAGGGTAACATCCTGCCCAATAAAGATCTTGTAGGCCAAGATGCTGCCGTACTCGCTCGTTTAATTGGTTTAGATGTTCCTCCAGACACGGAACTTCTGTTTGGTGAGACGGATGAATTTAATCCTTTTGTCGATCACGAGCAGATGATGACATTCGTCCCGTTTGTTCGAGTACCCAATGTAGATGTCGCTATCGAACTGGCCAAGAAATATGAACACGGCTACAAGCACACGAGCATTATCCACAGCCGAAACATCGAAACCATCACGCGAATGGGCCGTGAGATGGATACAACTCTCTTTATACAAAATGGACCGAGTGTAGCAGGGTTAGGTAGTGGCGGCGAAGGGTATCTCAGCTTTTCGATTGCAACCCCAACTGGTGAAGGGGTTACCACACCGTTGACTTTCACCCGAGTTCGACGATCGACAACCGTTGGTGCATTACGAGTCATTTAACATGCAACTAGGCAAAGTTGTAGGACATGCTACCTCAACGATTAAACATTCTACGCTTTACGGTTTCCGACTAATGATTGTTCAGCCGATCAGCTCTTCAGAGGTTGCGGATGGTGAGCCAATCCTAGCTATCGATACTCTTGGAGCTGGCATAGGAATGAAGGTTCTTTTAACGACAGATGCGGTTCTAGTTCGCGAACTTGTTGGTAAAAACAATTCGCCGATTCGCTTTGCTGTAATGGGACTTTTAGATGAACCCTCTGAGGTATAACATCGAGGAGACATCTTCAGCCCGCTGGTCGGTCTGGTACGATCGTGCCTATCCGTTTCTTCCTGCCGTAGCTCAAACATTGCTACGTGAAGGGTTTGCGATCCGTTTTCACCAAGTTCACGGTTCCCCTTTTGAATGGACCCGCGAGATTGCCCAGTCCGTGTCCCTCAATCATTTGTCTGGAGGTGTTGTCTTTACCTGTGTACCTCATGTTGTATCCTGCATTGCAAATAAGATAGCTGGCATCCGAGCAGCGATGGTTTCCTCGATTTTTCAGTTAAACTCAGCCACCCTGGAGCTTCAACCCAACTTCATTGTTGTGGAGATGCCGGGTCGAACCTTCTTCGAGATGAAACAGTTTGTACGTTCCTTCCTGATACCGACTCCGTCGTTATCACCTGAACTGGCCCACCTCTTTCAGGAGCTTGAGCATCATGCGCATCGCTAAGGTACTCGGTTCCGTTACTCTATCGCGTGTCCACCCTTCGTTAGCCGGAGCACGCTGGATTATTGTTGGCCCTATGAGTCTTAATGGTCTTTTAACCGATTCACCCGATAGTGAAGACCTTGTTGCTTATGACGAGTTGGGTGCTGCTCTGGACATGAAGGTGGCTCTAGGTGAAGGTGGTGAGGCAGCTGCTCCCTTTCTTCCTGATAAAAAACCGGTTGATGCCTACTGCGCGGCTCTTCTCGATCATCTCGAACTTAAGGAGTGACCCAACTATGAACGAGTACAAACTCAAAGAGCAAATCTGTGAAATCGGTCGTCGTCTTTACAATCGTGGATTTGCAGCTGCGAACGACGGAAACATCACGGTCCGTCTCAATGAAAAAGAGTTATTGTGTACACCCACCATGGTATCAAAGGGGTTCATGAAGCCCGATGATATCTGCAAAGTGGATATGCAAGGCAATCAAATTGCTGGATCTCGCAGACGTACCAGTGAGGTTTTGCTTCACTTAGCTGTCTATCGTCATCGTCCCGATGTGAATGCGGTTGTCCATTGTCACCCCCCTCATGCAACTGCGTTTGCAGTGGCCCATGAACCAATTCCTAAGTGTATTTTGCCCGAAGTGGAAGTTTTCCTCGGTGAAGTACCGATTGCGAAGTATGCTACTCCCGGCGATCATCGTTTGCCCGATACCATCATTCCTTATGTAAAAGACTGTAACACGATACTTCTGGCGAATCATGGGACAGTTACTTTTGGTCCTGAGTTGGAGAACGCCTATTTCAATAGCGAGATTATCGACGCCTATTGTCGCATCCTGATCTTGTCCAAATTGCTTGGGCGTGTGAACTACGTTAGCGAACAGGACACCCGGGAATTATTAGAGTTCAAGAAGCGTCTGAAACTTGATGACGTTCGTTTCCGCGATGAATCGAACTGCGTAGTATGTGGACCCAGTAGTTTCGATCATCGTTATAGTAACTTTGTCCCTGAGCCGTTTGCTTTTCAACCCGAGTGCTCGCCCGCTGTTGGTCCGTGTGAAATGGGTCAAGCTGCGCTGAAAATGAATCGTTCTCTTCCTAGAAAAACACCTGAGTTGGAAGAGTTGGTCCAGAAGATCACTGATCAGGTGATGGCGGCACTTCAAAGAGCATGAAAGGGTTGAATGTGGACGGTTCGATTGCAAGACGTGCTTGGCTAATACTGAGTCTTGTGGTTCTGGTTACACTCATCGGAGCAGTGGCAGCAAATGTTTTGCTTGTGCAGTTAGGAGACTGGGAGAATCACAGGGGCGAACTTACCTTGGCACTTCGTGTGATTTGGGTAGTTTGGGGTCTTGTTGCAGCATCGATTCTTCTGACGCGAGTAACGGTGTTTGGATGGTCGTTTCGGCGATATTTTCGATGGGATGGGGAGGGAGATCCGCCCCCTGGCGCGCCTCGTCCAATCAAGGCTCCTTGGTACAAGTCTGCTGCGGCCAGCTTTGGTTTCACCGTGGCGATTGTGTCCATCACAGGAGTTGCAGTGTTGATTACGGCAACTCTATCGCTTCTTTTAGATCCTTTTCAGTCGAAAGTCTATGGTTTGGTTATCCGAATCGTTTGGGGCTCTTGGTGGGTTCTCCTCATCACACTTGTTTTGATTCGCGTTACGATTTTTGGACTTCAACGACGCGATGCCGTCAAATCGGAGTGATCTATCATGAAAGTGAGTATCTTGGGTGGTGGCGGACTTGTGGGGAGCAGTGCGGCGTATGCTTTGCAAATGGGTGGCAAGGTAAGTCATGTTTGTCTGATTGATACGAACGCGGATCTGGCGAAAGGTCACGCTTACGAATTGCTCAACAGTGCTGCTCTTACCTCCGATGTTCGGGTTAGCGCTGGTTCGATGGAGGATATTTCCTCGACAGATATTGTTGTCATCACTGCGGGACTTCGACGCAAACCAGATGAAAGCCGACTCGATCTTATCAATCGAAACGTCGATCTGTTTCTCTCTTTGCTTAGCGATGTTCTCAAGGCAGGGCTAAAAAATTCCGCTTATTTACTCGTTGTGAGTAACCCTGTTGATGTATTGACCTATCTGGCGGTGCAACGCTCAGGGCTGCCTTGGCAACGCGTATTAGGGCTGGGCACCCAACTCGACACTGCTCGTTTGCGTGGCGTACTAGGCCAAATGCTTGGAGTACCTCCCTCCCAAATCAACGCCCTTATCCTTGGTGAGCATGGTGATAGTATGGTCCCCATTTGGTCCAGTGCGGCCATCAATGGGTTGCCGCTTGCACAATGGCCTGGGTACAGTCCTGGGCTGGGAATGAAGGCTTTCGAAGAAACAAAGACCGCCGGCGCGACGCTTATTAAGCTCAAAGGTGGATCGGGTATGGCCGTGGGCCACAGCATTCGTGAAGTTGTTGAGGCTATCTCCGGCGATTTGAGACGTGTGTTGCCGGTTAGTACCTTACAGCAGGGTCTTTATGGATTACGAGACGTGTGCTTATCTGTTCCCACTGTAGTTGGTTGTGGAGGCTGTCGCCAACAGATTGCTTTGACTCTGTTGCCCAAAGAACAACAAGCTCTGCAACAGTCGGCCCGTGTATTAAGAGACATCATCGACCAGGTTGAAAGCCGTATAAGCAAGGTTCGTGCAGAGACAAAGCTCAGTAGCACGACGCCAACTTTGCCACGAGGCAATGCAGTACCCGAAGGGTTGCAACGGTCGATTCCTCGTTCGGCCTGGGGCAAGTAGGCAAATTCCCCTCTAAATGGGTTATCGGAGGAGACATGCCGATGAGCCAGAAGTCACTTGATCTAAAGTTGGCCCGTATTCATGCAGATCCTCATGGCTGCAAAGATTTTATTCTTGCCGATGCCAAGGATGCAGACATGGCATTGGCCATTGGTGCTCCTGGACGTTCTCCCGAAGCTCATTCTGGAGAAGTGCGGTTTCGCAGTCTGCGCGAATATCGTGATTTGATTGTACAAATCACTGAGCAAGCGATGGTTGACATTATGTTGATGTCGGCTGCGACGAATGAGTTGTTAACGATTCAACAACGGTTGTTTGATGATAGCCCGGTTACGCCTGCAGTTCGTGCCAATGACACAACGGATGTGCATATTGTCCGCGGGGCACGCTATCCATCCGACCCCTCTCTCCCATTCCGCACGACTACTCTGGATCACATTCAGTGTGGCCATCTGGATTGCACACCAGCAGAAAGGACACTTGGGGCTGATCTAGGGTTGTACAGCATCACGTTTACGAATGAAACTGAACGTGACCGAGATGCAATAGAGGAGTATAAGCAGTTTCGGCTCGAGGCAGAGCGTAAGGGGTTCCGTCATTTCTTGGAGGTGTTTGATCCTAACATACCGGGTGCGGTCGATCCCAATATTCTTCCCGAATTCATCAATGATGCCATCGTTCGCACACTCGGTGGAGTAACCTCGCGTGGCCGCCCTTTGTTTCTCAAGATGGTGTACCATGGCCCCAAGGCAATGGAAGAATTAGTGCATTACGATCCTCATCTGATCGTGGGAATTCTTGGTGGGAGTGCCGGCACGACCTATGATGCTTTCAAACTTTTGGCCGAGGCGAAAAAGTATGGCGCTCGTGTCGCGTTGTTTGGTAGGAAGATTAACAATGCCGAGAATCAATTAGCCTTTGTTCATTTTCTGCGATTGATTGCGGACGATCAGATTTCCCCTGAAGAAGCGGTGCGAGCCTACCATGGCGTCCTCCAAGCCTTGGGGATCAAGCCGCTCCGCGATCTAGCGACCGACATGACTCTTCAAACAGGGGTGATGAGCTACGCTGGCAGTGGGGTGACTATTAGTCTGCCGCCGTCTACCGCCCCGTTGTCCTCACCTCCGTCACCTCCTAGCCAGAAAGGCAAAAAGCCTTGCGGGTGCAACGAGTGCGCCTGCAACATGAAACCGCTGGGCACCAGCATAACGCCTGATTTTACGAAGATGACCCCCGCCCAAAAACTTGCATACCAAAAGGCTAAATGGGATCGCATCCTGGGCTAACCGATCGTAGACGATGCGGACAACGGGCCGATTTCCTAAGATGAAAGATGCCCGTGGGTCGGGAGAACAGACGTGTCGCTGCGTCAGGCGGTCTTGGAGTTGTATCGCGAAGTCGATGCCGAAGTGGCAGCGGCTGGGCCGGTCTGTGTTGCCTCCGGTCGCTGCTGCCGTTTCGTCGAATATGGCCATACGTTGTTTCTAAGTCAACTGGAGGCCGAGGTTCTCCTTGCCGACGCGCCCCCTTATGATCCCGCGAGTGTGACACCTGCGTTCTGCCCCTTTCAACAAGGGAATCTGTGTACAGCACGTGAACCAAGACCGCTGGGGTGCCGGGTTTACTTTTGTGACCCGAACTACCAACAACGCGGCATGGAAATTAGCGAAAAATACACCCGCCGCTTAAAAGAGTTGGCTGAGTTGCATCAAACTGGGTGGCGTTACGCACCTTTGCATGTGTTTCTCCGTGAGAAGGAGAGTTCTTCATGAATCGCTATACCTTGCTAGGCGTTAGCTTGCTTATCGCACCCGTTTTTGCTGCCGATTGGCCACAATGGCTCGGCCCAAGACGGGATTGTGTTAGCACCGAGACGATCAAGCCATGGAAGGGGGAACTAAAGGTGCTCTGGCGACAGCCAATTGGGCCAGGCCATTCCTCGCCTGTGGTTGCCAACGGCAAAGTATATCTGCATGCTCGCGTACCGGGCAAGGAGGAGGAAGTGCTGACCGCCTTCGAGGCGACAGACGGGAAAGTTTTGTGGAAAAGTAGCTATCCGCGGGCCAAGTTTTGGACCCTGTTCGGCACGGGGCCCCAGGCCACACCTACCGTTGCCGATGGTAAAGTGTTCACCTATGGAGCAACGGGGATTCTTAGCGCGTTTGATACGTCTACGGGAGAGCTAGTGTGGCAGATCGACACTGAAAAGGAGTTCCAGGTGAAACGTCCGGGATTCGGTGCGGCCTGTTCCCCTTTAGTCGATGGCAAAAATGTCGTTGTGAATATTGGTGGAAAAAAGGGTTCCATTGTAGCGTTTGATGTGAACAAGGGAGAAGTCACGTGGAAGGCACTAGATGATCCGGCGAGTTATTCCTCGGGGATACGCATCGGCGAGCAGCTGGTGTTTTTGACGCAGCGTGGCGTCCGCGGGTTGGCCCCTGCCGATGGCAAGCTTCTGTGGGAGTATCGTCTAATTGACAAACTCGATGAGTCGGCAACAACCCCGGTTGCGGTCGGGGACTGGCTGCTGGTTACCTCGATCACGCAAGGAATGGTTGGTCTAAAGCGTCAAGCCGATGGTACCTACAAGGAGGCTTGGATCAATAAGGAAATCACGTGTTACTTTTCGACGCCTGTTCCAGTGGGCGATCATTTTTATGCTGTGACTGGAAAGCTAGGATTAGGCGTGACCTCGACTTTACATTGTGTCGAGACGGCCACGGGTAAAATTAAATGGAGCAAACCACGCGTCGGCACTTATCATGCGGCCATGTTGCGTACGGCGGATGACAAGCTACTGTTTCTGAGCGACTTTGGGGATTTACTGTTGTTGCAACCCGATCCGAAAGAGTACAAGGAGTTGGCCCGCGGCAAAGTAACGAAAAACGACGGCATCTGGGCACATCCCGCACTCGCCGATGGGCGCGTTTATCTGCGAGATGATAAGGAGTTGATTTGCGTCGCGATGCCGAAATAACAGGTTTGCTGGTAGCAAGTGAAACGGAACTGGAGGTTGCCCGTGACGGAGGATTTGGCTCAACGCATTGCCACTCTTTTGCCTTTGCTCGAGCGCTTGCGAGCCAGTGTGACGAGTGTCTTCTTGGGCAAAGCTGAGGCCGTCAAACTCGCATTAGTGACTTTGTTGGCCGAGGGCCACCTCCTAATTGAAGATGTCCCGGGGTTGGGCAAGACGCTCTTGGCCAAGTCGCTGGCTCGGAGTTTAGGGTGTGCCTTTCACCGCATTCAATTCACGCCTGACCTGTTGCCTAGTGACTTGTTGGGTACCACGGTTTACCAACAGAACGCTGGTGCTTTCGTCTTCCAGCCTGGGCCGATCTTCACTCAGATTGTCTTGGCCGACGAAATTAATCGTGCTACACCACGCACGCAAAGTGCCCTGCTCGAAGCAATGAGTGACAGACAGGTGTCGCTGGATGGCAAAACACATCCGCTTGGGCCTCCCTTCTTCGTTCTGGCAACTCAGAATCCTTACGAATTTGAAGGCACCTATCCATTGCCCGAAAGTCAACTCGACCGCTTCCTAATGCGCTTGCACCTGGGCTACCCCGATCGCGTAGCGGAACGGCTCATTCTTTCGGGCCACCGTGAAGGCGAGCCGGTCGACAAGTTACAACCTGTCTTGACGGCTGAACAAGTTGTCGAATTACAGAAAGTTGTTCGACAAGTTCGGGTCGATGATGCATTAGCCGATTATTTGCTTGATTTAATCGAAGCAACGCGTGATCATCCCGACATTCAGCTGGGGGTAAGTACGCGTGCCGCGTTGGCACTTTATCGTGCTGCTCAGGCTCATGCCTTAGTTTCCGGTCGGGCCTATGTCGTGCCCGATGACATCAAATCGTTGGCCATGCCGGTGTTGGCCCATCGCTTGCTTGTGCGTCGCGGAAAAGGCACCAGCGGCGACGCGGCTGAGCAAGTCGTGGAGTCGATCGCGCAAACGACCCCGTTACCCGCCTAAGGTGTGTGAAAAAAGGTTGCGAACCTAGATGACGCCAGGGTGTCCTTGAAGGGGCGAGGCAGACGGCTCGCGGGTCGCTGTGGAAACGACGCCTGTTTTTCACACCGGAAAACGGGGTTCGACTCCCCGGCGGGCTACTGAAACTCGCGAAACTTCTTCGCGTTGATCATCCCCTAAAAAAAAGCGTGCCAAGAGGAGTTACGTCAGGTGAGAACACATCGAACCAATCGCGCTAGTGAGGGTAGTGGTCGCCATGTCAGCTTGCCATGCTGGTCGAGTGGGTTCGATTCCCGCCTAGCACACTAGCTCCGGTAGAGCAGTCCGGAGTGCTCGTCTCCCTGTCACGGAGAAGGTCACGGGTTCAAATCCCGTTCGGGGCGCTATCATTAATTGTCTACACTGTGCGGCAAGTGGGAGTGAGGACTCCTCCATTACTTTCGCGACCTGCTACGGCTCATAGAACACTGGGTGGTTAGCGTAGATTTTCTTTAATTCAAATCAAGATTGAGTATCGTTCTTTGATCATTTCAATTTCACCGGTGTGAACTACCTATCTTACCTTTAGTGAGTGTGGATCGTAGGTTCAACAGAATTGGCAGGAATGATCTCTTGGCAGAGGTGGTGCAGCTTGTTGTTCTGAAACAATCGGACAATCACCTACCTGCTCTCCATTTTCGTCCAGAGGTTGCGAGTCAATTAATCACATCAAGCTGGTTATCCGTTGCTCTCCGCACCAGCCGATTCTGTTGGGAGGGTTGTAGCGATTAGGGTGTAGAAGGCAGGGCCACAACGCTGAGCGTAGGCATGCGGGGCAGGTAGCCGCTTAGTCATGGCAAGTCGCAAAAGGCAGGGTGGAACTGGGCTACCTATTGCCACTTCTTTCACAGCGACTAAACTAGTTGCACTTTGCCTATCTGATCGTCGGAGTCCTCCCATGATGCGTTTGGTTTTGTTATTGGTTGTTGGAGCTAGCTCGTACCTACGAGCGCAAAGTGCTGGGCCGGTTCCGCTCGACCCCAACCCAGGCTTGCCTGTACGGGGTATCACGGGCGGCATGGTTGATCCCCAGTCCCGTTTTGAATATCAGCCGCAGATTGTGATCAACAATCAATCCGCAGCGCAGCTACCTAGTGGAGGTTTCGGTGGCTTGGGATTCGGTGGATTTGGCGGCTGGGGCATGCCGATCGGTGGCGTCTTTGTCCAAGACCCGATGAACGGCTATCTTAGCGGGGTTGCTTCGGTCACGGCGGCAACTGGCCAGTATTGGAACGATATTCAGCAAGCACGCATCATGCGAGAGCAAGCACGACAGATGAGGAATGAAACAGTCCGACGCCGAGTGGAGCTTGAAGCCTGGTACGAGAGCCGCAAGATGAAGACGCAGGACTTGATCGACAATCAAGTTCGAACGGAGTTGGAACGTGCGCGGCGTGATCCACCGATGACAGAAATCTGGTCGGGTCAAGCGCTCAACGCCCTGTTGAATAACATTCTCAAACATCCACGGCCGACCTCCGGACCGAACATCCCCCTATCCTCGGAGATACTGCGTGGGATCAATCTTGTCGATCGGGCTACACGCGGCAACATTTCCTTGGCCAAAGACGAAGGACGTATCGCTTGGCCGCTAGGGTTGCAAGAAGAAGAGTTCGACGGTCCGCGAGAGAGCTTCAGCAAACTTTTCAACGACGCCATCAGTCAGATAAACAGCGGCGTTACACCTGATGTGAAGATGGTCCGCCAGATGCGTCGCGACCTGGATACGATGAAGCAAAAGCTCGAAGATAAAATCGAAACCATTTCGCCCGGAACTTACCTCTCTTGTCGGCGCACGCTCAATCAGTTGCGCGATCAAGTGGCTGGTCTGTCGAATCCGGCCTTGTGCCGTTCGTGCCTGACCTGGCGCCAAGAAGCCCAGACGGTGGCCGATGTGGTGAACGTATGCTTGACCAAGGGGTTGCAATTTGGGGCGGCAGTGTCGCCGGGTGATGAGCGTGCCTACACGGCTTTTTACTTTCAACTGAGAAACTACGAACGCGGACTAATGAGCACACCACGCTGAAAGTTCGGAGAAAGCAAGGAGCCATGGGCATGATTTATCGAATCGGATGGTTCACTCTGTTTATTTGGACTGTAGCGGGTTGTGGTGGTCTGGGAACTAACGAGCGTCCTGCTTTACCTCCCACGGTCGTAACGGTGACTCGGGTGAAGCTCGCAAAGGTGGCTGATTTCGTCGATTTCACTGGACACACTGAAGCCAAAGAAGCCGTCGAAATCAAAGCGCGCGTGACGGGCTATCTATTGTCGGTGGGGTTTGAAGAGGGCAAGTTGGTCAAGGCTGGGGAGGTGCTGTATCGGATTGACGACCGTACCTACAAGGCGGAGTTGGCCAAGGCCCAAGGAGATGTGACACGTAATCAAGCCTTGTTGGATCGCCTTAAAAGCGATCTCGAACGGGCTCGGCGTATGCGGATCGGCGAAGCCATCAGCCGCGAGGAATTCGACAAGATAGCCGGTAATGTGGACGAAATCTCGGCAGCGCTGCTCTCAGCTAAGGCGGCCGCAGCCCGCAGCCAACTGGATGTGGATTTTACGATAGTCAAGGCTCCCATTTCGGGACGCATCAGCCGAACGCTGATCACGGTTGGTAATTTAGTTACCGCAGATAAGACAACCTTGACGAACATAGTGAGCATCGATCCGATCTATGCCACGTTTGATGTGGATGAGCGGACGGTGTTGCGGATTCAGGCAATGATCCGAGCCGGCAAGTTCAAGTCGGCACGGGAAGCTAAAGTACCGGTTCTGTTAGGAACACAGGTAGAAAAGGGATACCCCCATCAGGGTTTTATCAATTTCGTGGACAATCGCATCAATCCCTCCACGGGTACCTTGCGAGTGCGTGGCGAATTTCCCAACAAGGATGCCGTCCTGTCGCCGGGTTTGTTCGTGCGTATTCGTTTGCCTTTGAGCCAGGGCCAAGAGGCAGTCGTGATTCCGGAAAGTGCCATCGGCAGCGATCAAAGCCTACGGTATGTCTACGTCGTTGGTGAAGACAACCGAGTCGTACAGCGGCCTATTACGGTGGGTCCTTTGCGTGATGGGTTACGCGTGGTAGAAAGCGGCCTCCAAGTAGGTGATCGTCTTCTCATCGCCGGCTTGCAACGGGTGCGTGAAGGCATGAAGGTGGAAGCAGTCGAGAAAAAAGAGTGATCGATCTCAACCCAGCCGGACAAACTTCCACACGACATCTAAGAAGTAAGCGTGCGGTACGAACTATAAAGACGGCTCCTGTCCCAAGTGGTGATGATTTTTCGAGTTGATTACATATTGATTTGTGCATGATGCGGTAACAATCTGATTCCTCCTTGGTACCTAGAATGCTTGCACGTTTTTTCATTGACCGACCCATCTTCGCTTGGGTTATCTCCATCGTCATCATCTTGGCAGGCAGCGCAGCCGTCGTACAGTTGCCCATCGCCCAGTATCCCGAAATCACTCCGCCGAGTGTACAGGTCACCTGCCAGTATGCCGGGGCCAGCGCTCAGGTGGTGGCCGACACCGTGGCCGCGCCGATTGAACAGGAGGTAAATGGGGTCGAAGGGATGCTGTACATGTCATCGCAGTGTACTAACGACGGAACCTACACCCTGACGGTAACGTTTGAACTGGGGGTGAATCTGAATATGGCGCAGGTGCTGGTTCAAAACCGCGTCTCGCAAGCAATGGCCCGGCTGCCCGAAGAGGTCAAGAACACGGGCGTCATTACTAAGAAACGCTCGCCGAGCATTTTGCTAGTGGTCAACCTGTATTCGGAAATCAACGAGGAAACAGGCAAGCCGTACTTTGATCAACTGTATCTCTCGAACTATGCGACGATCCAGATTAAGGATCAATTAGCCCGTGTGCCCGGTGTGGGTGATGTTACCTTCCTGGGCCAGCAAGATTACAGCATGCGGGTCTGGATCGATCCCGAGAAGCTCGCGGCCCGCAATCTCACGGCTATGGATGTCGTCGGCGTATTGCGGGAACAAAACGTGCAAGTGGCGGCTGGTCGTTTAGGGGCTCCGCCGGTCCCCCCTGGCCAGGTCCAACAGATTACGCTTACTACGCTGGGGCGTTTGCTCGATCCCGAACAGTTTGAGCAGATAGTGGTTAAGACCGGCAGGGATGGACAGATCACCTATCTACGCGATGTGGCCCGGGTCGAACTCGGAGCCAAAAATAGGGACGTGCAATGTCGCCTGGATGGTAGACCGGCGGTTGGGATGGCAATCTTCCAGTTGCCCGGTTCCAATGCCCCGAACGTCGCTGATACCATTCGCGCCAAAATGGAAGAACTCAAAGTACGGTTTCCGGCCCATCTGAAATACGCGATTGTTTATGATACCACGCCGTTCGTCCGCGAATCCGTGATGGAGGTCGTCAAAACTCTACGCGATGCCATCCTGCTGGTCTGCCTCGTGGTGCTACTCTTCTTGCAAGACTGGCGCTTGGTCATCCTGCCACTCATCGACGTGATCGTTTCTTTGGTCGGCACGTTTGCCGTGATGTATGTGGTGTCGATGTTTGGCAATGCCGTGGGAGTGGCCGCGCTGCAATTTTCGCTCAACAACCTGACGCTGTTCGGCTTAGTGCTGGCCATTGGTATCGTGGTGGACGATGCCATCGTGGTGCTGGAAAACATCGAGCGCTGGCTGGGGATGGGCTATGCAGTTCGTGAGGCGACCATCAACGCCATGAACGAAATCACCGGCCCGATTCTGGCAATCACGTTGGTGTTGGCCTCGGTGTTTTTGCCCAGTGCGTTTCTAGGCGGCATTACGGGGCAGTTTTACCGCCAGTTCGCTCTTACCATCGCTGCTGCCATGATTCTTTCGGCCCTTAATGCGATGACGATGACGCCCGCGCGAGCCGGGAGCGTGTTTGGACATCGCAAACCAGGGGCGCATGACCACACTCAAAAAGAGGCGTTGCCGTGGTGGGGGGTGGGGCTGCTCTTCGGCTACCTGGCGACATACGGACAACCGTTAGCCGCACCGTATGTAGGGAACTTGTTAGGAATCCAAAATCTTGTTGAACTGTCGTTTCCCGAATGGTTGCTGCTTACGAGCCTGTTCTCGGTTCCCGGGGCGTTTGTCGGGGTGCTTGTGCATCGGCCAGTGAACGCCCTGTTGGCTGTGGGGTTCCGCCTTTTCAACTGTAGCTTCGACTGGGTGACGAAGCTGTATGGGCGAACCGTGGCGTGGTGCCTACGGCTAAGCGCAATCGTGCTGCTGCTGTACGGGGGACTGATCGGTCTGACGGTGCTGGGCTTTTTGAAAATACCCGTCGGCTTCATTCCGCAGCAGGATAAGGGTTACCTGTTGGTAAATATCGAGTTGCCGGCGGCCGCCTCGTTGGAGCGGACAGCTAAAGTAGTGGAACGTGTGGAAAAGCTGTCAAAGGAGATTCAAGGGGTCAAGCACACTCTTTCGGTGCCGGGCATGTCGTTTGTGTTGGGCGGGGCAGTTAGCAGCAACTGGGCCTCGATTTTCGTCATCCTAGATGAGTTCGAACATCGGCATCATCCTCGTCTGTGGGCCGATGCTATTGCTTTGCAGTTAAGACGCAAGACATATGAAGAAATTGACGATGCCGTGGTGGTAGCCTTCGGGGCACCGGCGGTCGATGGCCTAGGCAATGCAGGCGGGGTGAAGTTGATGATCCAAGACCGGGGTGATCTGGGGTTGGCAACCTTGGCTGGACAGGCTAGCAACTTGGCCGAAAAAGGGAATCAGGTGCCTGGTTTGGTGGGATTGTTCAACGGGTTTCGAGCCGACACACCGCAGAAGTATTTGGATATCGACCGAGTGAAATGCAAGACGCTGGGGCTAGCGCTGAATGATGTATTTGACAGCTTGCAAATTTTCCTCGGTGGTGCGTATGTGAACGACTTTAACCGTTTCGGGCGTACCTGGCAGGTGAACGTCCAGGCCGAGGCGGCGTTTCGCTTGAGCGAAGAGTCGATCCGCAACCTAAAAGTGCGCAACAACCAGGGGGAGATGATTCCGCTGGGCACCGTGGTCAACGCCCTAGACATCAATGGCCCGGTAATTGTCAACCGTTACAACATGTTTCCGGCTGCACCGATCAACGGGGCCTCGTTGCCGGGAGTCAGCAGTGCAACGGTAATCCGCGAAATGGAGGCGTTGGCCGATGCTGTGTTGAACCCGGCGATGGGCTACGAATGGACCGAATTGACCTTTTTGGAGAAAAAAAGCGGCTACGATGCCATCTTCGCGTTCCTTGGGGCGGTGATGTTGGTTTACCTAGTGTTGGCGGCCTTGTATGAGTCATGGGCCTTGCCATTAGCCGTGCTGCTAGTAGTGCCGATGTGTTTGCTGAGCGCGTTAGTGGGCATCTTTCTAGCATATATGGATATTAACATCTTTGTCCAGGTGGGTTTCGTCGTGCTGGTGGGATTGGCAGCTAAGAACGCCATCCTGATCGTGGAGTTTGCCGAAGACCGACGCCGCCGCGAGGGGGCCAGCGTGTTCGATGCGGCGGTCGAGGCCTGTGTAGTGCGGTTGCGACCGATCATCATGACGAGCTTCGCGTTCATCCTGGGCGTAGTGCCGCTGGTGATTGCCGAAGGGGCCGGGGCGGAGATGCGGCGGACGCTCGGGGTATCCGTGTTTGCGGGCATGCTGGGCGTGACGGTCTTCGGGTTATTCCTGACACCGGTGTTTTACTATGTCATCCAGCGGAACAGTCTGCCGCCAAGTCCATCCGCTGACCAGCCCAGCGGACCAACCGAGCCGTCCCCGGCCAGGCAGACCGAATCCTCGCCAAGCGAGGCGATTGCCCCGAGCGGGCAGTGAACGGTTGCTTTGCACGCCGTTTTGCGGTTGCTAAAGGGACAGAAAACGGGAGACGGTCATGAACGCACATGAGAAGCAGATAGCGGCGATTCGGGAGAAGGTGGAGGCGGGCCAGCGTTTGACCTTTGAGGATGGCATGGTGCTGGAACATCATGCGGACCTGTTCACACTAGGCTCACTGGCCAATCTGGTGCGTGAGCGGAAGAACGGCAACTTTGCCTACTACAACGTGAACACGCACTTGAACCCGACGAATGTGTGTATTTATCGCTGCACCTTCTGCGCCTTTCGGGCCGATCTGAAATCGCCCAAAGGGTATGTGATGTCCGACGAGCAAATTCTGCATCGCGCGGCCGAAGCCGAAGCACGCGGCGCTACAGAGATGCACATCGTCGGCGGATTGCATCACTTGTTGCCCTACGACTGGTATCTCAACGTCGTACGCCTGATCCATCAGGCCCATCCTCGCCTGCACTTGAAGGCCTACACCCCGGTCGAGTGGGACTGGTTTAGCCGCATGACCAAACGGCCGACCCGTGACATATTAGCTGAGTTCAAGGAGGCGGGATTGGGCAGCCTGCCGGGGGGGGGAGCAGAAATCTTCGATCCTGAGGTGCGTAGCCAGATTTGCGAACACAAAGCCGACGCCGAGGCTTGGTTCCGTATTCACCGCGAAGCGCATCAACTGGGCCTTCGCTCCAATGCCACCATGCTCTATGGCCACATCGAGAAGCCACAGCACCGTATTGACCATCTGCTGCGATTGCGGGAGTTGCAAGACGAGACGGGCGGCTTCCAGACTTTCATCCCGTTGGCCTTTCACCCGGACAACACCAAGCTGGCGCATCTGCCCAAGCCGTCGGCTATCATGGATTTGCGCACAATGGCGATTAGCCGATTGATGCTGGATAATTTTCCACATGTGAAAGCATATTGGGTGATGCTGGGTATCCAGACGGCGCAACTGGCCCTGAGCTATGGAGCCGACGATATCGACGGCACGGTGGTTTATGAGAAGATTTACCATGATGCGGGCAGCGATTCGCCTCAGGAGATGACAGTAGCGCAGTTGCGGCATTACATCCGTGAAGCAGGCCGGGTGCCAGTGGAGCGAGATACGTTGTACAACGAAGTGATCCGCGACCACGAGCCAACCCACTGGAAGACGGGCCGACGGCTAGCGTTGGCAACGGTGTGAGGACCCTCTCCTTCGAGGACTCTGCCACCGCGGAGGAACTGCGCAGGGAACCGCAGCGCGAAGGGCTGCTCCGGATCG
>JBDNDE010000077.1:0-16307 GCA_046719305.1 Gemmataceae bacterium
GAGTTGTTCGCCCATTCTCGCGTGTTTAAGTATCGCTCCAGTTCACGATCGTCCATCGCAGCCATATGAACCAAACTGCGTTCCTGCCACACCAGCTGAACATCGTCTGGTCGCCGCCACATCACCACCCCGGTCCACAACTCATGAACCCGGCCGCCCATCAAGCACAAAATCCGGCGGGCGTCCTGGCGGTCGCGCGGCTTGAGTAACGCCTGGCCGTCGATCCACCCAATAGTATCTGCCGCAATCACTAGGCCGCTTTCGACTTGCGGTGCGACCTTGGCCGCCTTCAGCCAAGCGACCGTGGCAACTTCGGTTCGTGGATCGGTGAAGCCGGTTGGCTCGTCGATGGCCGAGACGATCACCTCGAAGGGTCGGCCCAGGCGTTGAAACAACTTTCGTCGTGCCGGTGAGGAGCTGGCCAGAATTAAGCGTTGCGTCATATATTCATACCCATTGTTTGTAGAAAAGATAAGGATCGCCGGGCGACCTCGACCGCATCGTGGGAGTGCCGGCTCAGTTCGACATGTACCCCGCCTTGGTAGCCGATTTGGCGCAAGGCGTCGAGGATGGGGGGGAACTCTATCTCTCCTTCACCAAACATTCGATGATCATGTATTCCAGCTATCATATCTTCAATATGTACATTCCACAGAATATGCTGCCAACGCTCGATGATCGCCGGGATTGGCCCTTCACCCAAACAATGCAGATGGCCAACATCCAAAGTCAAACCGAAGGCAGGATGCGCCAGACACTCAAAGAGTTGCTCATAGCGTGCCATGGTGTCGATGAACATTCCTGGCTCGGGTTCAAAGGCTAACCGAACGCCGCGATCCTGAGCTGCATCGAGCAAAGGCAGCAGTTCGTCACGCAACCGGGCCAGCAGCTGCGATTCGTCCCTCGCCTGCCCTTCAGGCACTGCCCCCGACCACAAGCTGACCACATGCGGCGGCCACTGGGCGGCCAGTTCAATGCACTGACGTAGGAAGCGCCGACGCGGCTGGGGATCGGGCGATAACAAGGTCGGTTGGTGTTTGTGCCAGGGGTCCAGCAGGAAACGTGCCCCGGTTTCCACCACGCAGGGCAAGGGCATCGTCGCTGGCGGGGGATGGGCGTGATCCACTGTGTAAGCCACACTCTGGTAGCCCAAGCTCTGCAAAATCACCAAGGCGTCCTCCAAACGATGATGCGCGAAGCCGTTGGTGTTGTACCCCAATAGCATCTGGCGACCTCCCAAGCCGAGCCGCTAGCTTCGGGGACTGCACCAAGCCGGCGTGACGAGCCAGACGAGCAGCCCGGCGGCCTTGGCTGGGTGGTCGTCGAACTGTAAGCAGGCAACGCCGGCTTTTTCCAGGTCCAAGCCGATGTGTTTGTCCCCTAGAAACCAGCCGACTAATTCACTCAAATCGGGATTATGTCCAACCAGAGCAATGGTCTCGAAGGCATAGGTCCGCAAGCGTTGAGCTATTTTGCGTCGCCGTCCTCCAGGGGCCAACAACGGGGTTTCTTCCAACAGCGGCGGGGTGTTGGGCCAGGTAGCGACGATAGTCTCGGCAGTTTGTCGAGCGCGAACCAGTGGGCTGGTAAGAATCAGGGCCAGTTGCGGTGTGTGCTGGTGAAGGGTGTGGGCCAGTTGACTTGCCTGCTTTTGGCCGGTCGGCGTCAGGTAGCGGGCTTCATCGGTTTCGACGTTTTGGTGGCCTAGGGGGACAGCCTCGGCATGGCGAATCACTAGGAGATTCATGACCTTCGCTCCGTTGGAATCTTCATCATTAGCTCACATCAAGCGGCCTGTGCAACGCTCTGCTTTGCCCGTTATAATACTACTCTCTCACGCACTGGCCCGGCGAACAGGGTAGAACACTCGGCCCGGAAGATGGACCGTTCATGAAAAAGCGTACCGATATTCGCAATGTTGCCATCATTGCCCACGTAGACCATGGCAAAACCACTCTGGTGGACAATATGCTCCGCCAATCGGGGCTTTTCCGCTCCGAGGAACTCGACAAACTCGCCGGTGGCCAACATGGCCTCATCATGGATTCCAACGATCTGGAACGCGAACGCGGCATCACCATCTTGGCCAAAAACTGTGCCTTCAAAATTGACGGTGTGAAGGTCAATCTCATCGACACCCCCGGTCACGCCGACTTCGGCGGCGAAGTCGAACGGGTGCTGAAAATGGCCGATGGTTGCTTTTTGCTGGTCGATGCAGCCGAGGGGCCTCTGCCGCAGACGCGTTTTGTACTGCGCAAGGCATTTGCTTGCGGGCTGAAGCCGATCGTCGTGGTCAACAAAATCGACCGAGCCGACGCCCGCCCTGCTGAAGTGCTTAATAGCGTTTTTGATCTATTTCTCGAATTGGGAGCCGACGACGAAACGGCCGACTTCCCCGTCATCTATGCCAGCGGTCGCAATGGCATCGCAACGCGCGACTTGGCGACGTTCAAAGAATCGGCCAAGGATCTGGGGCCGATCTTCGAGGCGATTTTGGAAAAGGTGCCGCCGCCCACTGTGGATGTCGACGCCCCTTTGCAAATGCTCGTACTCAATATCGCCCATAGCGAATTTGTCGGCCGAATTGGTGTAGGCCGCATCTTCGCCGGCAAGGTAAAGAAGGGCCAAAAGGTCAAGGTGGTCAAGCGCGACGGCCGAATCGTGGACGATACCGTTGTGCAAGTGTTGGAGTTCGATCGTCTTGGCCGGGTCGAAGTTCCCGAGTGTGCTGCGGGCGACATTTGTTGCCTGGTCGGTCTGGACGAGGTGGACATCGGTGACACGGTGTGTGACTTCGACCACCCTGTTGCTCTGCCGCCCGTAGCCATCGACGAGCCGACGCTGGACATGGTCTTTCGTATCAACGATTCCCCTTTCGCCGGTCAGGATGGCAAGCCCTTGACTAGCCGCGAACTGCGCGACCGACTATTCAAGGAACTTGAGTCCAACGTCGCCATGCGCGTACGCGTCAACCCCGAAAAACAGGAAGAGTTCATCGTCAGCGGCCGGGGTTTGTTGCATCTGTCGATTCTGCTGGAAACCATGCGCCGCGAGGGCAGCGAACTAGCCGTCGGCAAGCCTAAGGTCATCACTCGTGAAATCGACGGTCAACTGATGGAGCCGTTTGAGTATTTGGTGGTCGAGGTGCCCTCTGCGCATACGGGGTCCGTCATGGGGCTGGTGTTGGAACGTCAAGCCGAGTGCGTGAAGATGGAGGGCGGCCAAGACAGCACCCATATCGAGTTCATCATTCCCGCCCGCGGGTTGATCGGTCTGAAAACCCGGATGATGACTGCTACCAGCGGCACCGCGATCATGCACCACACCTTTTACGAGTATCGCCCGGTCAAGCCGTCTCTGCCGGGCCGACCCAACGGCGTGATGGTCAGTACCGAAACCGGCAAAGCAACGGCCTACAAGATCGAGCAGTTGCAAGAGCGTGGCGTGATGTTCGTGGCCCCGATGGAACCTGTCTATGAAGGCCAAGTGGTGGCCGAACACTGCCGTGATAACGACCTGCCAGTCAACATAACTCAGGAGAAAAAATTGACGAACATGCGGGCCTCGGGCAGTGAAAAGACGGTGCCCATCAAGCCGCCACGCCAATTCACCCTGGAGTCGGCCCTGGAGTATATCGAAGACGATGAATTGGTGGAGATCACACCCAAAGCGATCCGCATCCGAAAGATCTACTTGAAAGAGAACGATCGCAAACGCTTTGAACGATCGCAAAAAAGTGGTCAGTAAAGAACGCAGATCATACGGATTGGATCATTGCTCTGATCTAAACGTGACGGATCTGTCCTCCGAGCCTGCTTGTTGGTCAGTTTGTGCAAGGAATCATCAATGGACCAATCGTTGCCGTCGGGTTATCGCTTCGCGGGGTTGCATTGTGGGATTCGTGCCGATGCCCAGCGGGGCGATCTAGCGTTCGCTTTTGCCGAGCGGCCGGCGGTCGTGGCGGGAGCCTACACCCAAAATCGGGTTCGTGCTGCCCCCGTACGGTTGTGTGAAGCCCGTACCCCCACTTCCGCCGGACGCGGTCTCATCGTCTGTGCCGGCAACGCCAACGCCTGCACTGGCCAACAAGGCGAACGCGACGCCCAACGCATGGCCGAATGCACTGCCGCTCGCGCGGGAGTGCCGGCCGACAGCATCCTCGTTTGTTCGACGGGAGTCATCGGCCGACGCTTACCGATGGAGCGGATCGAGGCCGGGATTGAGCGGATCGTACCCGAGGCCACGGCGAGTTGGTCCGGGGTCGAGGCGTTTGCACGGGCCATTCTCACCACGGACACTGTCAGCAAGATCGTCGTCCGCCAGTTCGATGGCATCCGATTTCTGGGCATCGCTAAAGGCGCAGCCATGATCGGCCCCAATCTGGCCACCATGCTCGCTTTTGTGTTTTGTGATGCAGCGGTGGCCGACGACGATCTGAGCCGATTGATTAAACGCACGGCCCTGCGGACGTTTAACTGCGTTCGCGTCGAAGGCCACACTAGCACCAACGATACCCTGCTAGCGTTCGCCAACGGCCAAGGGCAACCGCTCAGTGGCGATGCTTTGAGCCGCTTCGCCGCCGGTCTGGAGGTCGTCTGCAGCGAGTTGGCCCAGAAAATCGCTGCCGACGCCGAGGGGGCCAGCCACCAAGTAACCATCGACGTGGAAGGCTGCCGCGACGACGCCGACGCGTTTCAAATCGCTTGCGCCGTGGCCGATAGCCCTCTGTGCAAGACGGCGATTTTTGGGGCCGATCCCAATTGGGGTCGTTTTGTGTCGGCGGCGGGATACGCCGGCGTTCCGTTTGAGGAGAAGGATCTGTCCCTGTGGCTGGGCGACCTATGTTTATATGAGCGTGGCGCACCACTACCATTTGATGCAGCGACCGCCTCGGCCTATTTGCGAAACAACCGCGAGGTTCATTTGCGGCTGCGGTTCACTCTGGGCGCGGGCCGAGCGACTGTCTGGACCTGTGACTTGACGTATGAATACATCAAACTCAATGCCGATTACACCACCTGAACCGCGCTCTTGTTCGGAGCGCGGAAACCGCCCACGTTAACTTCCCTGAGAGCTTGGACTGCTAACGCGACCAGGGGTCATTCGCCACCAGTTTGCCAAAGCGTTCCTTGAACTGCTGGGGTGTCATCTTGACCTCCCTGGCCAAAGCGGCCAGCCGCTCGGCATCGACGAAATCGCGCTTCTCCAAACGAATCATGTAGCGCCGGGCACATTTATAACTGACACCCTTGACATTCACTTGCCGTGTTGTCATTCGCTTGGTCAGCGGGTCGAGCATCTTCTCAAAGGGCAGCGGTACCAACTCGCCGCCCACCACGCTGACGATCGCTCCATATTGGGCCGACTCTTCACTCATGAGAAACTCGACCGCCCCGAAGCCCAGATCCCGCGTATACTCGGCGTCAAACGGAGCCGGATCGGCACACCGCAACTCGTAACCGAGATCTTTATCAATCAAGGTGACGTTGATTCCCAATTCTTTCAGACGAGTGTCAAGATGATCTTTGATCATGCGGCCGAACTCGACTTCACCCAGGCGCAGGTGACCGTGATCGTCCTTGATGATGTCACCGTAACGGCCGGGCTGTTTGTTGAGCATCTCGACCAAGCCTGCTTCGCCAATCGCTTCCAGCAGCCCCTCGGCCAAGACGGCCACTCCGTAATGATTGCCTCGCATGCGGCGTTTGATAATGGAGCCGATGATAATATCGACGACTTCATCGAGGGTGACTTGTCGTCCCTCGAATTCCTCGGGGATGATAGTGAGGGTCGCAGGTCCGGCCTTGCCGATCCCTAGGGCGAGATGGCCAGCCGCGCGGCCCATGCTAATGACGATGTACCAGCGCGAGGTGGTTTTGGCATCTTCGGCCAGATTTCGGACGATGCCAACACCCACCTGCCGAGCTGTCTCGAAGCCGAACGTCGGTGTGGAGCCGGGCAACGGCAAGTCGTTGTCGATGGTTTTGGGAACATGCGCCACACGAATCTTGCCGCCGGCGTGCTTGTAGACCTGGCTGCCGCTATAGGCAGTGTCGTCGCCCCCGATGGTAACCAGGCGGGTGATGCCCAGTTGCTCGAAAACGCCCAGGACTTTTTGCATCGCCTCGGCTTTCTTGGTTGGATTCGTCCGCGAGGTACGCAGAATCGAGCCGCCCCGGATGCTAATCGCCTTGACACCGTCGATCGTCAACCGCACGTTATGCTCGGTGCTGCCTTCGACCAGATGCTTGAAGCCGTCGTAAAATCCGATGACCTCGAAGCCTTGCTCAATTGCCTCGATAGTCACGGCACTGATAACGCCATTAAGGCCTGGAGCGGGTCCACCGCCGACCAGTAAACCGATTCGTCCTTGCGATCCGGACATCTGTTCTCTCCCAATAACCTTGCAAAACGGTCCATCTTGGCTTGAGGACCGCACGAGTCGTTAATGTAGCGACACAACGGCCAAGGGGCACTCGGGGGCATCGGCCAGTTCGGCTTCAATCAGTTCCAGTTGTACCCCTTCACCGGCCGCTGGGTGTCGCCGTGCTGCTTGGGGCGAAGTGGCTGAGTTGGAAAGCCGTAAGCGTTGCTGTAGCGTTTCCAGGGCAAGTTGTATGAGCTCGGGCCGCGGACGCTTGGCCTGAGCGGCGTGGTTGCGTTGCTGCGGCTCGTTGACTCACTGCTTGGGCCAGTTGCTCGGCTTGTTCGGCGCGTTGACGTTGAGCTAGCGCCCGAGAGTGTTCTTTTTCTTCCAGGAGAGTTTTGAGTTGATAGTAGGTCAGGTGTGAGTCGTAGTTCGATTAGAAATCCCACATTTCTGGGTCGCTACACAGGGATTGGATGGGGAAGGTCGGTGGGGGGGATGCGGATTGCCTCCGAAGTACACGCGGAAATTCTTTGCTATCCGAGCGTTTTGGGTTGCCCCAACCGAGGTGAACCCGGTACAACAGCCCCATTCTTGCCTTCTCTCCTGCGACGGATTGATCCATGAACGACACCACTTCCCTTTCAGCTCAACCCACTGGCTGGGGCACGCTGCAGCTCCTGAATCGCTACCACTGGTTCGTGTTCGTGGTCGCCGCACTGGGCTGGTTGGCCGACTGTATGGATCAACAGTTGTTCAATCTTGCTCGAGTAGCGGCCATCAGCGAATTGCTCGACAAACCGCCCCAGGATCAGGACGTAAAATTCTGGGGCGGCGTGGCCACGGCCATTTTCTTGATTGGCTGGGCCGTGGGGGGCATCGTCTTCGGCGTTCTGGGGGACCGCTGGGGCCGCGTCAAAACCATGTTGCTGACGATTCTGCTATATTCCGTTTTCACGGGACTCAGCGCTCTTTCGGTCAATGTCTGGGATTTCGCGCTGTATCGCTTCCTTACCGGTTTGGGTGTGGGGGGCGAATTTGCCGTCGGCGTGGCTCTGTTGGCCGAAACCATGCCTGCGGCGGCTCGTCCCTACACGTTGGGCATGCTACAGGCGTTCTCAGCAATTGGCAATATCACGGCGGCGTTGCTTTATATGCTCATGGGATGGCTAGAGATTCAAGGGGTCTTCCTCAATACTGGTTGGACCGCCTGGCGGGTGTTGTTCCTGGTTGGTGTGCTGCCGGCCAGTATCGCCCTGATTGTACGCCGACGCTTGCAAGAACCCCAAGCTTGGAAAACCATGATGGCCAGCAGCGCGAGCAACCAGGCTGGGTCGTTCTCGGCCTTGTTGGGTGAGCAACCCTGGAGAACACATGCCTTGGGCGGCCTGGCGCTAGCTTTCGCAGGGGTCGTTGGTCTGTGGGGCATCGGTTTCTTTGCCGTCGACTTACAACAGTACGTCATGAAGGAGTATCTTGATTCTCAGACACAAACGCTTGAACCACATCAGAATGCCGGCACGCGTAAAATCTGGGCAGGCATCACCTCGGCCATGATCAACGTCGGCGCTTTTTTTGGTATGTTCGCTTTTAGCTGGATCACCGCTTACACCGGTCGCAAACGCGCCTTCTTGGTCGCCTTGATCCTCGCTGCCGCTAGCACGGCTTTTGTCTTTCTGAATTTGAAGAATCTCTCCGACATCTTCTGGATGATTCCGATTATGGGCTTCTGCCAACTGGCTTTGTTCGGTGGCTATGCGATCTACTTCCCTGAACTGTTCCCGACCCAGCTACGCAGTACAGGCACTAGTTTTTGCTATAACATCGGGCGATTGGTTGCCGCGGCGGGGCCCTTCACTCTTGGTTATTTGACTAGCACGGTTTTTAAGTCTTACGAAACCATCGACCCCGTTCTTCCCTTCCGCTACGCAGGCGTGGCCATGTGCAGCGTCTTTGTGCTTGGTGTCCTGGCTCTGCTCTTCCTTCCCGAAACCAAGGGCAAGCCGCTGCCAGAGTGATCGGCTACAATAGCTGCAAAGGAAACCGGAGCCGATCAGCGATGACCACCATGACTACGAAGACCAACCTGCCAACCCCAGATTGGCTCGCCCAACGCGGCGGGGGACTTCGTCCCAGCACCATGAACCCGGCCGTGAGTGTCTACTTCGCCGGGCAATTGCAGTACGTCCTGCTCGCTGTGCCGGCCAAGGGCAAATATGCCTGCCGCATCAGCGAGACGATCAACGGCCGACGCCTGGACGCGCCGGAACTCTACGAGACACCGCTTGCGGCCCTGGAAGGCGGCCTCGCCCACCTGCGGGAGAAACTCGGATGGTAGCCTGCCGTTGTTCTTCTCCTCTCTGCTGCTCTCCTGGAGATGTTTTCATGACTGCCAAAAAGCTCCTCCTCACCGGGGTGATCTTCGTCGCACTTGTCGGCGTTGCCGTGCTAGCCCAAAAATCCGAAACCACGGCCGAACGTGCGGCCAACGCTGCCAACGCCTTTTTAGCCTCTCTTCAGGCCGAGCAAAAGTCCCGGGCCGTGTTCTCTTTTGACGACAAGGAGCGGCTGCGCTGGTGGTTTACCCCCCAGCAGAAGGCCGGCAAATACACCCGCAAGGGCTTACCCCTGGAAGACATGACCCCCGAGCAACAAAAGCTCGCTCGGGCCCTGCTCGCTGCCAGCACCAGCGAGGCCGGCAGCAAGACAGCCCAGGCCATCATCAGCCTGGAGGACGTACTCAAAGATCTCGAAAAGGGAAAAGGCCCCGTACGCAACACTGGTTGGTATTTTGTGAGTATCTTTGGCACTCCCAGCAAAACGGGTAAATGGAGTTGGCGTCTGGAAGGTCATCATCTCTCGTTGCACTTCACCTTTGCTGCAGGGCGCATCGTTAGTGCCACCCCTAATGTCTATGCATCCAACCCCGCTGAAATTTTGGAGGGCAAACGCAAGGGCGAACGTCCCTTGGGCGACACCATCGACCTATACCGCGAACTGCTCCAAACACTGCACAAGGAGCAACTCGTCCAGGCCAAGCAGCCCAAACTCTTCCCGGAGATTCGCGAGAACGAGCCGAAACCCAGCGTCGGTGATCCTGTCGGGCTGCCGGCTAGCGCCTTGAACGAAAAGCAAAAAGCTGCTCTGTGGAATCTAATCCACGCCTATGCCGCTCGTCTGCCGCGTGACTTTGCCGATAGCGAGATCAACCGCATTCGCGAAGCAGGCATCGAGAAGGTGCATTTTGCCTTTGGCGGTAGCGATGCGTCTGAACGGGGCAAGCCTTACAGCTACCGCATCCACGGGCCGACCTTCTTGATTGAGTTTCTCAATGAGCAACCCGATGCCGCCCGCAACCCGGCCAATCACATCCACTCAGCCTGGCGAACCATCGGAGGCGACTTCGGCCTGATCGCCAAGTAGTACACGTAGTAAAGGAAAAAGGTCGTAAAGGAAAAAAGGCTCCTCGCTTGCGTTTCGACAATTGGTCACATGGCCCGCACGATGGCCCGGGTCATGTCGATCGCTGTAGCCGTACCTCCTAGGTCGGCCGTCCGCACCCGTCCTTCGGTCAACACTCGGCCCATTCCGACGCGAATGCGTGAGGCGGCCTCGGGGTGACCGTGGTTTTCCAGTAGGTCGCAAGCGGCCAGAATCAGCGGCAACGGGTTGGCGCAGCCTTCGGGGATCATTTCGCGTCGGGCAGCATGGAAGCTCTCATACACCCGGATCGTCTCGCCGACGTTAATACCTCGGCTAGCACTGATTCCGCCGACGATCCCCGATCCCAGATCGCTGACCATATCGCCATACAGGTTACCCATTACCAACACATCGAATTGATGAGGCTTTGAGACCATCTGCATACAACAGTTGTCAATAATCAAATCGCGTGTCTCGAACTGCCCTTTGTACTCTTCAGCGATCTGTTGAAATGCATTCAAAAATAAGCCATCAGCCATTTTAAGTATGTTGGCTTTATGAACACATACAATTTTTTTGCGACCCTGCTCCTGGGCGAACCGAAACGCAAACCGCAAGAAGCGCTCGGTTGCTGCTCGCGTCACCACCTTAATCGATTGCACCACTCCAGGTACAATCTCATGCTCAATAGCCGAGTACAAGTCTTCGGTAATCTCCCGAATAACATACAAATCCACCCCGCTGAAACGAGATGGCAACCCCGGCAAATTCTCAATCCGCCGCACCGTGGCAAAGAGCTCAAGTGCCTTACGCAGTTGTACGTTATAGTTGCCGGTACTTTTCTTGCCGACAGCTTCCAGACCGGGCGGTGGCAACAGCTTGCTTTTCAGGGCAATTTGCCGCTCTTTTACGGAAGCTAGCAAGGCCGCGGAAATCGGTTCGTGGCCCTTTTCGATGGCCGCCCAACCGGCTAAATGTTCGTCCCATTCGACGGGCACGCCGGCCGCGGCAACGATTTCCTTGACGGCAGGCACCTGATCGTAGCCGCTCCCCCCCCCTTGAATGAGCGTAACGCGTAGAGTCATGGCAGCATCTCCCAGCCGTGTGCGAAACGAGAGGTTATTGTCCGGGACAAGGGGAACATCGTCCAGCGGCGAAAGAAATCGGCCAGGAAGTCGAAGATCGTTCTGGGAGCGAGAAGAAACAAATGGTAGGATAGAAATCTAACATTTCCCTGACCTATTAAGTGAGATCGCTATGCTTGCCCCGGTGTTTGCTGAAGCTGTGATCGATGGCTGGAGTACCAAAGAGCTGTTGATAGCCATTGGCTCGACTTTGGCTGTCATCATTCCGATCGCCTGGGGAATCATCGAATATCTGGGTCGCAGTTATCGCCTCCAGATTCGAGAACTCAGACAGAATGTCCAAGATCAACACAAAGTGAGGGATCAGATCACCTCGTTTCAGATCAATCTCGACAATGCCCAGGCCAAGATCTCCCAACTCGAATCCGAGCGAAATAGCTTACTAGCTAAGTTGGCCGACTACGAGAACTCTGTCACCTCGTTGAAGATACAACTAACCACGTTTCAAGAAGAACTTCAACAAACCAAAGAAAAATTGCAATCCACTCAGAAAGAGTTGAATGAGGAACAAAATCGAATCAAAAACGCCTTAAAAAAAGATGGCCAATCTTGGAATGTCAGGGTGCTAAGCTCGGCACCAACATTCAAACCGCTTGACCCAGAAGGCCGTCGTACCCCTATCCTTTCGATACTCAACCTCAAAGGTGGTGTGGGGAAAACAACTATTAGTGCCAATTTGGCAGCAGCGTTCGATCATCTTGGCTACCGAGTGTTATTGGTTGACCTCGACTTACAGGCTTCGCTTACAAGCCTTTTCCTCACGGAGCAGGAACACAGTGAATACATCAAAGACAAGTTGCTACTTGAAGACTTTCTGATGGCATCTTTCGAGTCGGAATATCCCAACATCCATGAATACATTCGCCCTATACTTCCCGACCAAAAATCGGGCCTCTTGGCCACTTCCGACACCCTTGGTTACACCGAGACAACCATGGCCGTTCGCTGGCGTCTCAGGGATACAACCAAAGATGCACGATTCTTACTTCGCAAACATCTTCATCAGGTAAACACAACCAAAGAGTATAATTTAATTTTGCTCGATTGCCCACCTCTGATCAATGTTTGTTGTGTAAATGCGGTAGCAGCCAGTGATTACCTGCTGATTCCTACGATGCCCAGTCGGAATTCTACGTGGCGAGTGCCCGTTCTGCTTCGTCGCATCAACGAATTTGTGGAAAACATCAACCCAACGCTCAAAGTACTTGGCGTCATTCCTAACCGAACCTTCGGTGCCGAGTTGACTTCTGATGAAACGAATCTCCTGACTGCCATGACAGACCAATGCCTCAACGAGTGGGGGCAGCATGTGCAAATTCTCAGCCCTCACATTCCGCGGAATGTGTGCTTCCGCCAATCCGAAGAGGAAAAACGAACACTGCTTCCAACGGATCCGATCTTTAATCGCTTCGTTCAACTCGCACACCAAATTGAAGATCGAATGCCAATGTTTTGTCGGCTACAGGCCCCGACACAGCCGAAAATGAATAAGGAGCCTGTGGGATGAAGGTTGCTGATCTTCAACAACATCTGGCTGACCTCGCACGGTTACTAGAATCCGCAGGAGCCAGATCGGTTGCGTCCGAGTTGGTACTCGTGCAAGAGGCTCTTAAGCCGTTCGGTAATCAGTCTCTCAAGAGCTTCGCGGAGTTTCTTCCCAAAGCGTATCAGTACGCTGAAACAGGAATTGTACCTGGACCCGCCCCTACAGGCAAAAATGCTCGGGCCGCGTCTTCCAAGACGAAAGCAGTTCCTGGAGATGTCCAACGCACTGCCGAGGAGTTGAAACTGCTTTACGATCGTAGCTCTTCTCCTCAAGTGAGCTTCGAGATGATCGAGTCTTTTGTTCAGACGCTTGAGCCCCTTACCAAGCCTCACCTTGTTCTTTGTGCCGAAGCAATCGGTTTGGTCGGTATGAACAGCAAAACGAAACCGCAGATTTTAGACACAATCCGACGACGACTTACGGATCGCAAAGGAGCAGCCCTGCGGGTTAGTGGTATTGCACCACTCTGACCCTCTGGTCGTACCTTCTCTTCTTCTGCATAATATCGTCATGAAACTCAAACTCGATTACGGCCGAACCGGCCTGGAAGTAAACTTGCCTGACGATCGCGTGATTGGTCCGCTGACGATTCAGCCCGCTGAACCGTTGCCCGATCCAGAGGCTGCCGTGTTGCAAGCGTTGCAGGAACCGATCGGTACGGCGCCTCTGGCTCAACTAGCCCAGGGGAAAAGAAGCGCGTGCATTGTCATTTGTGACATTACTCGACCTGTGCCCAATAAGCTGCTTTTGCCGCCGATCCTGCAAACGCTCGAAAAAGCAGGCGTGCCGCGGGAACAGATTATCATTCTCAACGCGACGGGGCTGCATCGCCCCAACGAAGGCAATGAAATGGTCGAACTGGTCGGCGAATCCATCGCTCGTAACTACCGATGTGAAAATCACTTCGGCAAACGCCTCGACCAGCATACCTTCCTCGGTACCACGCCTAACGGTGTGCCCGTCTGGATCGACTCGCGTTACATCCAAGCCGAACTCAAGATCACCACTGGACTCATTGAGCCGCACTTGATGGCCGGTTACTCCGGTGGCCGTAAACTGATTTGTCCGGGCATCGCCGCCTTGGAAACGGTGCGGATCTGGCACGGGCCGCGATTCCTCGAGCATCCCAAAGCCGATTGCGGCATCTTGGAGGGAAACCCTGTACACGAGGAAAACACCCGTATTGCCTTGATGGCCGGCTGCGATTTCATCGTCAACGTTTGCATTGATGGCAACCGACAAGTGACGTGGGTGGGCGGCGGCGACATGATCCAAGCGTGGGAAGCAGGTGTGCGGTTCGTGCGGGATGTGGTGCAAGCCCCCATCCCCGAGCCGGTCGATGTCGTCGTAACCTCCTGCGCGGGCTATCCGTTAGACACCACTTGGTATCAAGCGGTCAAGGGGTTGACCGGTGTGATGGGCATCGTCAAGCCGGGCGGTACGATCATCCTAGCCGCCTCGCTGAGTGAAGGACTGGGCAGCCCCGAATTTCAAAAAATGCTCACAGAATCCCGTTACATGAAACGCCACCGTACGGGACAAGTCGATGATCGAAAGCCCGACCATTGCGAAATGGACGAATGGCAGCTGCTCATGCTTTCCAAAGTGTTGGATCGCTGTAAAGTTAAAGTATACACGGATGGCCTGGATGCTGATGTCTTGCGCCGCTGTGCCGTTGAACCGGTCGCCAGCGTTGAAGCGGCTGTGGCCGATTCCTTGGCCGCATATGGCCCCCAGGCACGGGTCGCCGTGGTACCCAAGGGGCCATACGTGCTACCCGTGGTGCGAAGCAGCTAACCTCCCTTAGGCCAACAACTTGCGCAGCGTCTCGACATAACGTGGTACGGCCTTTTTGGGGTCCTCGGCCGCCTCGTATTCCAGGGCAACGTAACCCTGATAAGTCGCGTCGCGCAGCAGCTTCACTAGCCGAGGTAGGTCGGCCTCCTGTCGCTTGCCGTTGGGAAATATCTCGGTCTTCATCTGCACATTGACCGCATAAGGGGCCACCTTGGCCAGATCGGCGTAAGGGTTGGCCGTGCGAAAATTACCTGTATCCAGATTCACGCCGAACCAGTCACTCTTGATCGGCTTGACCAGCGCTAGCAACTGCTCGGCCGTAGCCGTGATGCCGCCGTGATTTTCCAAAGCTAGGAAAACCTTGTGGTCGGCCGCATGGTCGCAGGCTTTCTGGATTAGGCTAATGGCCCGCTGAACGGCCTTGGCCTCGCTGTCACCCTTTTTGACGCTGCCGGCAAAGAGGCGCAGGGTTTTGCCACCCAGCAGAGCCGTCCGCGCCGTCCAGGCTTTTACATCGTCGAGTTGCATCTGTTGGCGTTTCTCGTCGGGCCAACAGAAGTCGTTGCCGACCGCCGTCCCGCTAACATCGAGACCTTTGTCAACACAACGTTTCTTAATCTCTTTGATATAGCTATCCCTCGTGTCGCGGAAATAGTAGGCCGTCAACTCGACCGCAGGTAATTTCATCGCGGCAGCCTCGTCGATGAACTGTTCCAAGGTCATAGTGGGCTTCTCTTGGCCGCGCAAATTCAGATAGCGGTTGTAGCTGTAGGCCGCCAAACTTAGTTGGAGCTTGGCCGGACCCTCGCGACGCAACGGTTCGATGGCCCGTAGGCGAGCAAGGCCTAACGGCGTAGCAAGGGCAGAAAGCAGAAAGCCGCGACGTTGCATGACAACAACCCTCTAAGCCTAGAAGTAAATGAAGTGAAGTCCGTGTAGGTTGTGGAATCAGGATGGCCCACAGAGCAGTTCGTTTCTGGTCCGCGGTTAGTCGGGGGCTGGCCCCATCACAGTAAACCCCGGTCAAAATTGGCCGCATGACTACCGGGGATGACCTGCCCAGCGCGTATCTCTCGCCATCGCTGCACCACCACGGTAGGCTCATACGGCCGATAGACGAAATCGACGCGGAGGTTCACCGCACCAGCGGCGGCGAGGTCGTCCAGTCGGTGTGACAAGCAAAACACCTCGCGATCCAGCACAATCGTTCGGCAATGATAATCGAGGGCCAACACCTTCTCGCCGTGGCTCGATTCCATCTCCATGCTTTCAAATCGACATGCCGCTTTGCCGGGACAGCCACCGATCAAATTAGCATAAGCACAACTTTCGGCTAAAAACTGCGGCGTATCTTGATGAACGATGACGACGGCCCGCTCTGGGTAGGTAGCCAGAAGCGTTCGCAAGTTGGCCAAACCATCCTCGGGCGACAGGCAGAAACGCGACACGCCGCGTTCCACCAGATGAGCGGCAGCAGCGCGGTTGACAGTGTAGACGGACCAGTCGGTGGCCAAGTCCAGCGGGGCAGGGCTTGTCGCGGTCGCGTCCAAACCTAGGAAGACCCAGCCCGAGACGTTGCCCACCTCCCACTTATGCCAGCCCGCCGTGCGCAGCTTGTCGATTTTGGCCACTAGACCGCGTTCTTCCCATTTGCGCGTGAGCGGCGGCAGACTCAAGCGAATCCGCTCCCGGCCGAGTTGTTCCCCCAGAGCATCGAGCCGTTGAGCCAAAAGGGTGGAATGATCGCGGGTGATGTCGATGATCAATTCATCGATAGCTGACCAATCCTCATCCGTGAAAGCATCCACATAGCCGATCCGATCAACCTTGAGGCTCCAGCGAAATGGGGTCGGCTTTGTCGCTTCTGTCGCTGGCAACGGCGGGCACACCTCAGCGATTAGGGTCGCTACTCGTCGGTGCTGGTCGGCTTGGAGGGCGGCTTGTAGGGCATCACAGACCCGACGACGTAAGGCGTTGAGTTGCGAGACGGGCACGAAGCAGCCCTCGGGATCCTCCAGATGAAACCTTT
>JBDNDE010000078.1:0-16064 GCA_046719305.1 Gemmataceae bacterium
CCCGATGGCTCGGTCGTCTGTCGCTTGCAAATTCGCGTGGGCGACGAATGGATCACCAAAGAAGACGTCGGCGGGCCATCCGAACAGCCCGACGAAGGCGACCGACGCAAAGCCGCTTTTTCCGATGCACTCAAGCGAGCCGCGGTGAAGTTTGGCATCGGGCGGTATTTGTACCGGCTGAAGCCTCAGTGGGTCGCCTACGATCCCCAGAAGCGGCGGATCCTGGGCACGCCGCAGCTGACGCTCGATGAGAAAGCCCCTGCGAGTACTCGGGCCACCCCCGCTCCGAGTGCCCCTGGACCGAAAGTTGAGGTGGCCACTGCCACGCCCTCGCTGAAAATGCCCGTGGCCAAGGCCGCCCCCAAGGGCTTGCCGCGCAATGGTGAGGAACTGCATCGCCGCCTTGCGGAAAAAGATGCCAAGTTGGCCGCCGAGAAGCTCTGTCAGCCCGGTGAACTGGTGCAATATGTCATCACCGCGGGCGTCCAGCAGGGCTTGGCTCCCGAACTAGCCCAGTGGAACAGGGATGCCATCCAGTTGGCCATCGAGGCGGTCAAAGCCTTCGAGGCGACCCGACGACCGCCGTTGGATCAAGCGGCTTAGGGGATTGCCTGCCGAGAATTTGTCCCGTAGCGCAAGTTTTCTCAGTTGAGGAATCTTACCAGTAGGAAGAGGGGGCAAATCGTCGCCCTCTCTTTTCGGGAGATCTTCTCATGATGGCCTCATCCCTTGTGGCGATCGCCTTGCTTGCGGTGTCTGCCCCTCCGGGGGTAGCTTCAGCGATTTGGTTGTCCTTCCAAAACGACTCCTCTATTGCCGTCGTCGTCCAGACTGCATCGATCCAGAGTGGCCACATCCGAAATGATCAGCCGCTGGTGCTACGGGTTGGCCAATTGGGTCGTCTGCCTTTCCGCAGTGATAAACTGTTGACCATCTACGAGGGCAAGTCCAACCGCATCTTATATCAAACGGTCGTGCCCTATCGGGGTAAATCCGCTTCGTATCTCATCCAGCCCGACCCACTCAAACCCGGCACGCTTAGACTGGAGCCGGTTCGAGTCGCTGGCCCTTCAGGGACCTAAAGCTCGCACGGTCGATGGCGACAAACTGCACGCAATCGCCCGTACGCAAGGGAAAATACTCCGCCGCTACATCCACCAGAATCAGCGGTGTTTGGCCGATGAGCGCCCAGCCCCCGGGGCGTGGCTCGGTGTAGATACCCGTTTGCCGTCCGGTCAGGCCGACACTCCCCGGCTCGACTCGCAGACGGGGCGAGTCCCGTCGGGGTATCCCCGACAACCGCTCGGGTAAATAACCCAGATACGGAAACCCGGGACAAAAGCCGATGGCATACACCCGGTAGGGCTGAGCGGTGTGCAGCTGGACTACCCCGTCAACGCTCAGGCCGGTATGGCGAGCAACGGTGTCGAGATCAGGCCCTAGTTCATAACACACCGGGATGATGTATGTTCGCCCTAGTGCCGTTTGGGCATCGGCCGGCGTCACCGTTTCGAGCCAACGCCACACCGTCTCCGGGTCGACGCTTTCACGCTGAAAGTAAACTGCTACGGTGGTGTAGGCTTGCACGACGTCGAGCAACCACGGCGGCGCGGCTTGACGGACGGCAGCGGCCCAGCGAGCAGCGGAGTCTTCGTCAGAGCATCGAGCCATCACACCCCAATCACCGATCCACTCCAGCAAACAAGCAGACGAATCGTTAGGAGGTGGCGCAGGGAGATTCAGATTCACCGCTTGGTCCTCAGGTGGATGACTCGTTATACCCTCTGGCTAAGAAACAGAACACGCTAAGCCACGATCGAGCGACCCCTTGGGCTTCCTTTTCCCTCGGCGAAGGACCTGATACCATGCCTGGAAACCTTGAACCGGTTGTTCGCCCTGGAGGGAAACATGTCCGACGCCAGCATCTCCTACGCCCCGAATGGTCCTTGGCCGATTTTCACCCGTGAGGAACGTCGGGTCTTAGGCACCCTGATGGAGAAAAGTAAAACCTCCACTGATGGCTACCCGATGTCCCTGAATTCGCTGGTAGCGGGGTGCAACCAAAAGTCTAACCGCGACCCAGTGATGGAACTCGATGACGATGTTGTCAACGATGCTCTCACCTCGCTGCGAGCCAAGGCCCTGGTGACCAAAGTCTTCTCCGGTCGCACCGAGAAATGGCGGCATCTGCTTTATGAGCAATGGCACCTTGATTCGCGCGATACGGCCATTCTAGCCGAGTTGCTACTGCGTGGACCACAGACCGAGGGAGAGATTCGCTCGCGAGCCTCGCGGATGGTGGAAATCCCCGATCTGGAATCGCTCAAAAGCTATCTGCGTCCGTTGATTGAACGACAGTTGGTCCAGTATCTTACGCCGGAAGATCGCCGAGGCGCGGTGCTAACACACGGTTTTCACGCTCCTGACGAATTGGCTCGGCTTAAGGCCCACTACAGCAGTGGTCCCGCCTCGGTAGCTAGCGTCGCAGCGGCTGCTTTGACTAGCGGGGCAAGCCCAAGCGTCTCCGAAGAACGCGTCGCTGCTCTGGAGAGCGCCTTGGCTCAGTTGCGCGATGAGGTGGCTGCCCTGCGAGCCGAACTGGCGACCTTACGGCAGTCGTTGGGTGGCTGAAACTCGCCGGAGAATTGCTAGCGGATAGGATAACTGGCAACAAAGTTTGCAGCAGCGAAACAGTCAGCGAGAAAGAGAGCGGTAGATGAGTGGTCTGGCGATTGGCAGTTCGGGTGCGGGGCTAGATTTTCTTTCCTTGGGGGCGTTGGTCCATCGCCTTGATCCGGGCATCGTCCCCTTTCGTAAAGCGCGAACGTTTGAAATCCACGTCTCCGGCGGTGAATACAACGTCGCCGCCAACCTTGCCGACTGCTTCGGACTGAAAACCGGCATCGCCACGGCTATGGTGCGATACGGTATCGGGGAATTGGTGCAACGCTGCGTCCGAGAGATGGGCGTGACGCCGTTTTACAAATGGTTTGACCACGACGGGGTTCGCGGCCCCAACATAGCCACCGTCTACAGCGACCGAGGATTGGGCATCCGGGGTCCGGTGGTTTTCTACAACCGGGCCAATGAAGCAGGAGCCATGCTCAAGCCAGGGGATTTCGATTGGGCGGCGATTTTTGCCCAGGGGGTGCGTTGGTTTCATTCCGGGGGCATCTTCGCGGCCCTCTCGGAAAGCACTAGCGAGTTGATTATTGAAGCGATGAAGGCGGCCAAGGCGGCCGGTGCAATCACCTCCTTCGACTTGAACTACCGGGCCAAGCTGTGGGCCGCCGCGGGTGGACTGAGCCGGGCCCAAGCGACGCTGGCTCGGATTGTCGAGCATGTCGATTGTTTGATCGGCAACGAAGAGGATCTGCAAAAAGGGTTAGGAGTACCCGGCCCGGATGTCAACGAGGCCAAACACAAGCTGGATCCGGAGACCTTTTTTGGGATGATAGAAAAGGTCGTTCAGAAGTATCCGCATGTGAAGTTAGTCGGTACCACCTTGCGTGAAGTACATTCCACGAATCGGCATGACTGGGCAGCGGTGCTCTGGCTGCAGGGGCAGCGTTACGTTAGCCCGACGTGTCAACTCGATGTGTTGGACCGCATCGGTGGGGGCGATGGCTTTGCCTCGGGTCTGATCTACGGCTTGTTGCAAGGACGCAGCCCCGAAGAATCGTTGCGTCTGGGCTGGGCACATGGGGCCCTGTTAACCACTTACCACGGTGACACCACCATGGCACGCCTGGAGGAAGTCGAAGCTGTTGCCAAGGGGGCTTCGGCCCGTGTGCAACGCTGAGAGGCCGTGCAGCAGCAGGAACCGATCCAACCACGGCGAAAGTTGCCCTGCTGCCGGATTTCTCAGCCGTCGCGGTTGATGGTGTCGATCAGTTGCCGCAGCCGGCCCATGTTGCGGCGGTTGAAATGGAACCGCAGCCGCGTTAACTCGGGAAATTCGTTGCCCTCGGCCGGGCTAGGTCCACCCTGCTCGAAGGTGCCGCTGACCAAGATGTCGTGGAAGCTACTGCGGATCTGCTCCATCAGGGCTGGCGTCAGCGGGTGTTGGAGGCGAAGCACCAGTTCGCGACCAACATAACGCGATGAGTGATAGACGCGATAAAAGGTCAGCACCTCGGCTATCGCCTCATCAATATCGTTGGTAACCTTGTAAAGCGATAGATCCTCCACCGAGATCAGCTTGCGGGCCAGCAACACCTCGGTGACGTAGTCTTGCCAACGGCTCCAGTAGTCGCCGCCCGGTGCGTCCATCAGCAGTACCGGTTGGATGTGGCTTTTGCCGGTCTGGATCAGTGTGAGGGTTTCAAAGGTTTCGTCTTGGGTGCCGAACCCCCCCGGGAAACAAGCCACGGCATCGGATTCCTTCACAAACAAGAGTTTGCGTGTGAAGAAATATTTGAGGTTCATCAGTTTTGAATCACCGTCTATGATTGCGTTAGACTGCTGCTCAAAGGGTAAAAGAATGTTGATGCCGATGGCCTTTTCTCGCCCGGAGCCGACATGCCCAGCTTCCATAATGCCGCCCCCCGCCCCGGTGATGACCATGTAATCGGCCTCGGTCGAAAGCCGGCGAGCAAAAGCGACAGCGGCTTGATAAGAAGCGTCGCTGGGTGGGAGGCGAGCCGAACCGAAGATACTGATTTTGCGTTGAGTGCGGTAGCGTGAGAAGATATTAAAGCAGTAGCGGAGTTCTTTCAAAGCAGTAGTAATCAGTTTGATATCCCCGCGTGAGGCCCCATCGCGGACAAGTTTATCTAGCGTCTCGTGTGCCTGGGCGATCAAGGCTTCTTCGCTTATCGGAGCCCGATCTTCCGGTCGGTCTTCGTTGGAAGCAAGGAACTGCGTTCGGCTCTTGCCGCTTGACGACTCCCTCATTAGCCTGTTGCTCAATCGACGCTCAACGCGGCGATCGCCTCCTTCCGTGAATCGTAGAGCGGCCACAGAGTATCCAGGGCGGTGATGTGCAGCAGTTCTTTGGCTTTGGCTGATGCTCCCGCAATGCAAACTTCGACGTTGCTGTTCTGTTCTTTTGCTCGTTTATGACAGCGTAACAGGAACGTTAAAAACATCGAACCAAGAAAATTGACATTTGAAAGATCGAAAATCAATACCGAAGGGGGATCACGTTTGAGTGAGGCCAAGACCAACTGAGCCGCTTGTTCCAGGGTCGACTCGGGAAGCCGTTCTACCCCCGGAGAGGTCGTGACGATTACTATCTCGCCATGATACTCGACCACAAACGGGCTTTCGTTGGTCATGATCCACCTGTGCATTAAAGGATGTAGAAGAAGCCCTTGTTTACCATATGGCGTCAGCCACCTCAAAGCAAGCCGTCCGCAAGCGATTAGCCCAGTGGTGGGGCTGATAGCCAGCAGAGACGCACCAGCTACTGCCCAAACAGGTGGTAATCTCGCCACAGCTTGAATGCTGGGTTAGCCGCTGCTTTTGGTGCCGCAGCAGATCGTCGCGTGGTTGCATTCGCAGATAGGGAAGATTCAACGCTAGTGGAGATTCAACGTCATCTAGAAGGTATCGACCACCTTGACCGCCTGATCACTCGATGGGCAATTGGCTTGTTCTCGATGATTCGCGTTGCCTAGCGGCCAGCCTTGGTCTTCCAGGAGTCGGGTGGCCTGGCACGGCGTTGACCATTAGAGCAGCAACCTCTATCATGCATCTATTGTAGTTAGCAATTGAGGGAGCCTGAAACATGAAGGCCGAGGAGCGCGAAGCGCTGGCAACAAATGAACTGGCCAAGGGGCTAGAGACGGTCGCCGAGACGGTGACCCATCCCCCGAAAACCGCTTTATACTGGGGTCTGGGGCTGGGGGTGGTCGCCATCGTCGTGCTGCTCTTTTTGTTCTTTCTGTGGTCGGCCAATGCTGCTTCGTCGGCTCGGTGGGTGGCCCTGAGCGAAGCCGCCTTCCCCGAACAATTAGCTCTATTGGATGCCGAGGGCACACTGAAGGATACCGCTCAGGGCCGCTTGTTGGAGTTTAAGGAAGCCCGCCTCGCTCTGGCTGAGGGAATGCGCATGCTGGGTATCAACCGAAACAATGCCGGCAAGAGCCTTCAACGTGCGGTGGAAAAATATGAATCGCTGATGAAATCGGCTGGCAAAATTCCTCTGTTGCACCAAGAGGCGCTCGCCGGGGCCGCCCGCGCCAATGAAGCTCTGGGCGAACTGGACAAGGCCAAAAAGCTCTACGCCCAACTCGCCGACAGCTATAAGAATACCGCTCTGGGTGAGGACGCCAAGAAGCAGTTGGCTCGCCTGGAACGCGATGCGGCCCAAATCAATGAATTGAAAAAAGAACTGTCTCCCAACCCGTAATAGGTCCGGTCACGGAACTCTCCGCGACCCCGGTAATCCTGCTTGTTGCTATGCCTGAGCCGCGCGTCCTGGAACATGTGGCCCGTCTGAAAATCGACGGCCAACGCCTCGATGCCTACCTGGCTTCGTATTATCCAGAGATGACCCGCTCTATTGTTCAGCGTGTTATTCAGGCCGGCGGGGTACTGGTCAATGGAAAAGTCGCCAAGGCCAGCTACAAAGTCCGGCACAACGACCTGATCCGCTTTGAATCGCCCCTAATCGAGCGGCCCGGTCCAGCAGCTGAGGATATTCCACTTCAGGTGCTCTTCGAGGATGAACATTTGGCCGTGATCGACAAACCGCCCAATATGGTGGTGCATCCTGCCAAGGGGAACTGGTCGGGAACGCTGGTGAATGCGCTACGGCATCGTTTTCCCGATCTGTCGGGACTCAACGGCGATTACCGCGCCGGCATCGTGCATCGATTGGATCGGGACACCTCGGGTGTTATTCTCATCGCCAAGGAGGAACGCACCCATCGTGATCTGGCCATGCTCTTTGAAACGCGCAAAATCTTCAAAGAGTATCTTGCCCTGACCAATGGCGTCATCGACCGCGATAGCGATTATGTCGAGGGTAAGATTGCACACCATGCCCATGATCGCACTAAGATGACCATCGCCGATGAGGAAGACGAACTCGCCAAGGATGCCCTAACCTACTACGAGGTGATTGAACGCTTTCGGGGCTTTAGCTTTGTCCGCTGCGTGCCCAAGACGGGCCGCACCCATCAGATTCGGGTCCATCTGGCCAGCATCGGTCATCCCATCCTGGCCGACAAGCTATACAGCGGTCGTGATAAGATAAGGCTATCGGATTTGTGCCGAGAGCGACCGACCAGCCCAGGCGTGGACGAGAACTCAGACGAGGTGTTGTTGCCCCGTCAAGCATTGCATGCGCATCGGCTACGATTGACACATCCGCGCACGGGCAATTTGCTAGAAGTGGCGGCTCCATTGCCCCTTGACATGACGAGGACACTCGATGCAATCCGAACCTATCGACCGCTCTACTCCTAAGCCGCCTACTCCTGACACGCCGACTCGTGAGTTGCCCGCATCCTCGGGTCAACAGGCGTCCCCCTCGATCCCGCCGTCCTGGTGGCTCGCGTTGGCCCTGTTGGCCGTGATCGCCGCAGGGGTGTTGTGGTGGCGGTGGCCCCTGGCGGAAGATGCCGAGGAAGCCCTAGTACAGCAGTTTGTACACTTACTCCGCGACAACCGAACGGCCGCTCTGAAGTTGCTCGGTCCAGCCGCCGAGATCGACCTGGAACCGGTCAGCGAGGCCGAGGCCGAAGCACGCGCCTGCGATTATTTTTTGCGTCTGGACAATTTGAAAGTTGTTGAGATCTTGCCCGGTACGCCGGACGGTATCGGCAAGCAGCAACCCTTGCCGCACTTTTGGACACTAGTGACCCGCGCCAACGGTAGCACGCCCCCTCAGCGGATTCGCACCCGCGACGGGGTCAGTCCGCCACGTAGCATGACCTTGACCAATCCTGATCTGGTCATTCAAGTGCGCCAGGGGAAGTTGATCCCTGTACGAACCGAACTGCCCCTGCGCTAGTAGCGGCTAGTAGCGCGGCGTGCTAGGTGACCGCGCTTGGGACTGGTAGACCCAGCCAGTACGAACCGAACTGCCCCTCTGCTCGGACCGCAAGGTGTCGCAACCTCTCAACGCTGCTTTTCGGCATTCGGCATGGCAGCGACTGCAAGGACTACTCAGCGATCTGCTTTCCTGAAGCGGCCCTTGAGCTTTTCCTTGATCTTCTCTTTGAGATCTTCGGGAATCATCTCCTTGAAAGTGCCTTTGCCCCCCTCGCGGAACTTGGCCACCTCTTCCTTGGTCAGGTAGCCGTCCTTGTCGCTATCCAGCCGCGTGAACAGTCGATCCACCAGTTGGCCGACTTTGTCCCCCAGGCCACGCATGCCGACGCGTTGTTCCAGGGCCTTGGCAAATTCTTCTTTGCTGATCTTTCCATCTCCATTGGTATCTAAGCGCTCAAACATCTTGGTAGCCAGATCGTTGGCTTTATCCTTGGCCTTGTCGGCCTTGTCGGCTTTGTCGGTTTTGTCCTGAGCGAGGAGGCCACTCACGACAGTCAGAGCGAAGCTTAGGGCAATCATCAATGCGAAACGACGCATCGGGTACTCCTGAAACACATAGGCGGGCGAATGGAACGGATTGACACCCAACAAACAGATGGGATTTACCACCCTATTCACCGGAAACGATCGCGCTGCGTACACCGAGAAATTCCAGGGCGGTGCCTTCAAGCAAACGGCGTTGTTGCTCGGCGCTAAAGCCTGCGGCCCGGATCAACGCTCCAGGGGCCAACTCGCCCAGTGGAAACGGATAATCCGTCCCCAATGCGATACGCTCCACTCCCACCTGTTGGGCCAAGTAACGCAAGGCAGCGGCATCGTGTAACAGCGAGTCGAAATAGAACTGCCCGGCCTGGGTTCTCGGGGGCAACCTACTGGCTGTGGCACACAAATCGGGTCGCACCTGAAAGGCGTGATCGACCCGGCCGAGAATCCAGGGAAACGCCCCGCCACCATGGGCCAACGCCACCCGCAAGCGAGGCAATCGCTCCAACACACCGCCTAGAATTAACGAGCAGGCGGCCAGAGCCGTTTCGGCAGGCATGCCAACTAACCAGGGCAACCAGTAGCGGGGCATGCGTTCACGAGCCAACATATCCCAGGGATGTATAAAGATGCACGCGTCTAGCTCCTGGGCCGCCTCGAAAATCGCGAACAAAGCCGGCTCATCGAGGTTTTGCCCATTGACATGGCTGCCAATCTGCACGCCGGGAAAGCTTAGTTGGCGACGGCAGCGTTCCAGTTCACGGATGGCCCGCGGCGGATCTTGCAGCGGTAGCGTACCTAAGCCGATAAACCGCATCCGATGTGCGGCCACTACATCGGCGATGTGGTCATTGAGCACCCGAGCCAGATCGTAGGCATGGTGCGGCTGTGCCCAATAGGAGAACATCACTGGCACGGTCGAGAGCACTTGCACCCGCACACCGTCACGATCCATCTCGTGCAAGCGAACCTCGGCATCCCAGCAGTTTGGCTCGATGGTGCGGAAGGTTTGGCCGTCGATCACCATGCGTTTGCAGCCGTTGGGGGCATCTTCGTAGCTGACCCAGCCGCCGTAGCCGGTTAGCCGGCGCAAGTCAGGCAAAGCGGGTGGCAGGATGTGGGTATGCAGGTCGATCATCCTGGATGCACCGTGGCGCATTGTTTGCAAGTTCGCAGGCGTTCGTCGCTGCGAAACGTGGCTAGGGCCGCCTTGATCTGCGCACCGATATCGACAGGCTGAAAGGCGTGGTCGTGGACCACCGCCCCGCACGACCCACAATACCAGCGCAGTATATGATCTTCAGCAAACGCTCGCGGTTGCTCGATCACCAGCCCTACGGTACCGGCCGGACGACGCGGCGAATGCGGCACCCGTGCCGGCAAGAGAAACAGTTCCCCTTGGCGAATGGGAATCACCTGCTCCTGTCCCTCGTCCATGACATGCAAAGAGATGTCGCCCTGGATCTGGTAGAACAACTCCTCACCCGGATTGATATGAAAATCACTCCGCGCGTTGGGGCCGCCAATCACCATCACCAAAAAATGGCTATTCCATACCGCGACATTTCCCACCGGCGGCTGTAACAGATGCCGATGCTCGGCGATCCAAGAAGGCAGATGAATGGGGACAGGCAAGGGCATAGGTTTTCCCTCCGCGTAGCGTGCTGATGGTTCCGGTGCCGATGGTTCCGGTGCCGATCCTTCCGGTGCCGATGCTTCCGGTGCTGATCGGGCAGCGTGTGTGGCTTTATGCTACGTCCTCCCACGACCAGCGACTGCTACGGTTGCGGTGGTATTTCTTGCGCGTCGAGGGCATCCACCACTTTTTGAAAGTCGGGCATCGAGCGAAGCGCATCGAAGCTAGCATCCCGGCGTAACTGCTCGGGGCCGAGCAGTTTGTTCTGCAGTAGGAGCTTGAGCAGTTCGACGCTCCGCTGGGCATGTGCTGCCTTCTTGGCCGGCTCTTGTCCCGCAGCGAGGGCGAAGATACTGGCAAAAGCGTAGATCTGCGGCGGTCGCCATTTACCCTCCTTGAGGAGGATTTCGACCTCGGCAGCAGCCTGGGCCGCTTTTCCAACACGAGACAGCGACTGCAAGCGGCGGACAAGTAAGGTGCGGTGTTCGCCGGCCTGTCCATCAGTCAGAGCCAGAGCTTTGTCCCAGTCGTGTAGGGCGTCGGCGTGGCGTTGTAGTTTGACCAAGGTTTCGGCCCGATTCCAAAAGACGTTACGCAGGTATCTTTTCGCGTGTGGATGCTCGGCTTTCGTAGAGACAAGAGGTTCCAAGATTTGTTGTGCCTGGGCGAACGATTCGATGCTATCCTCCAAGCGGTTGAGATCCCGTAGCAAACTGCCGTAATCACAGCGAGCACCGCCCAAGTCGACTCGATAGTCGAGGTGGTCGGGAGCTAGTTGCGTCAGGCGGATCCGCAACTGCACGACCTCCCGTAGGACCACTTCGGCTTGGGGCAATTCCTTTTTTTGGTGGTGCAGGCGGAAGCGCCGCGTCAAGGCACGGGCCAGGTCGTCAAGCGGTTGAGCCACCTCGGGGGCAGCTAAGTGGAGTTTGCGCATCTGCTCGATCGCCCCAGTGAGCATAGTTTCGGCCTGGCTTAGCCGCTCTGTCTCGGAAAGAACGGTGAACAGATATAGATGTGTGATGGCGTACTCTTGATGATAGATGGGGTTATCCGGAAAATCCTCATGCAGTCGTTGCAAGCGGGCCAATGCCTCGCGGTGCAGTGGTTCGGCTTCGCGAAACTGCCTGGACTGCAGATGAACCAATCCCAGATTGTTAGTCACTTGCCCACTCAGGTAGCGATAGCGCGGCGAACCGGGCTGAGCGGCTAAGGCGACCTGGAGGTGAGCGATAGCCTCGCGGAATCGTTCTTGGGCCTGGTCGGTCGCGCCTCGATCTCGCTTCAAGTTGCCATATCGGTTCAGCAAAAAAGCCATATCATATCGCAGCGTAGCCTTGTGTGGTTGAGCCGTCAGCCTTTTTTGAAGTTCTTCGTAGGAGGTTTGGAAGAGTTGCTCAGCCAGTTCCCAGCGGCTTTGTGCAATTCTCACCTCCGCGAGATTCAGCCGCACGCTGGCCTGTCTGTCCTGCGCGGCATGGGGCAGAGTTGTTTGTTCGATGAATCGCTTCCAGCAGTCGAGGGCTTGTTGGTAGGCCGACTCGGCTTGTTTGAGTTTGCCCTGTTTCCATTCAAGATTGCCCATGTTTTCATATGTATGGGCAAGATCATGGAGCCACTCGATATCTGTTCGATTGTTATTGAAGAAACGTAATTGCAATTCAATTGCCTTCTGGAAAAGATCATAGCTTTGCTGAGTGTGGTTTTGGATGCTGTCCAAAATAGCTCGGTTGCACAAGAGTTTAGCCTGTTCCCGTTGCAGGTCGATTCGCTCGGGTAGTTCCTCCAGCAAGGAACGCAACAGGGCATCGGCTTGTTCGTAAGCCCATGCGGCCTGGGCAAGCTGTCCTAACTGGAAACGCAGCTTCGCCAGGCGAGTGAGTCCTTCGGCTCGCAATAGACGTGCCTCCTGGTTGTCGCCGGATAGTTTCGACAGCGTTTCATAGCGGTTGGCGATGGTTTCCAGGTAGGCCCGCCACTCGGGTGAGAGCGTTGTATCCTTCTGCATGTGCTGAGCGACCAGGTCTTCGGTTAACAGGCTGAGCGTCTGCTTGGTCATCTCCAGAGCCTGGCTCTTGGAGTCGCGTTCGGCCAAGGCACGGTTTTCGGCCTTCAGGGCGCGATCACGTTGCCACAGGCTTATCCCTAGCCCGACGCTGAGCGTCAGCACTAGGGCCAGACCGGCGCTGAGCAACAGGCGTCGACGAGTACGGCGTTCGCCCTCTCGGACCAACGCGGTCTGGGCTTGCTGCAAGCGCTGCTCGACGGTGGCGCGATAGGCGGCTACGCGGTGGGCGACCTCCTGGGCATCGCGTGGGCGATCCTCGGGGCGCTCGGCCAAGCAAGCTCGCGCCAGCGTGATCAGTTCGGCATCGGCTCCACACTGAGATAAACGCCTCTGAGCGTCGGCTAGTTCAGCGCGTCCGGTGCGTTCGATAGCCCGATCGCGACCGCTAATCGCCGGTTGGCCCGTAAGGATAGTGCAAAGGAGACTGCCTAGGGCAAAGACATCGCTGCGAGCATCGACGACTTCACCGCGTGCTTGCTCGGGAGACATGTAACCGGGCGTGCCTAGGATGACCCCTGAGGCGGTCTGATCGACGGGGTCGAACGGAGGACACAACTGGTCGGGTTCGGCTTTCGCTGTCTGCAAGTCAGCGTGGGGTTCTTCCCCTGTTGCCTGGGGGGCGGCTTGCTGCGTCTGTTTGGCCAGCCCCCAATCCATCACCTGCACTTCGCCGAACTCGCCTAGCATGATATTCGACGGTTTCAGATCGCGATGCAGCACCCCTTGCGCATGAGCGAACCCAACCGCTTGAGCAATATGCTCAAATATCTGTATATCACTGGATATGTTCTCTCGGGATGAGCCACGCGACCTCAGCCGTTCAGCCAAGGTTTGACCTCGGATGCGTTTCATCACCAGGTACGGCCTGCCATCGGGCAAAGTTCCCAAGGCATGGACTGGCGGGATGCACGGATGGGGCAACTGAGCCGTGATGCGGGCCTCGGTGACAAATCGCTCAGCGTATTGCGACGAACGCAGTGTCTTGATGGCAACGGAGCGTTGCAGGACCAGATCGAACCCTTCATAGACGCGTCCCATGCCTCCTTCGGCGATCAAGCCGACCACCTGGTAACCGTCGGGCTGGGGCCAATCAGGATCGATCGCAACTGCCGGGTTGTGAACCGAGGTGAGCGGGTCTGCAACGGTACAGTCCGAGGCGGAGTGCCGGTGGTGATCCACGGTCAACTCTTCAGGTCGTTGCTTTGGTTCAGGCATGATGGCGACTCCAAAACGAGGGCGATGGCAGCTGCCAATCTCAACTAGGCGATACAACCCCTACAATTTCACGTGACCGGGCATGTTCGGCTGGCCGAGATTGGCAAGATGCTCCTTGTGTAGCAATCGTAGCGGCAATAAGCTAGTGATTGGGTTGATGGCCGGATCGGCCCAGACACACGCTAGGAGGATGTATTATGAATCGCTGGGTTTGTCTGCTCTGCTCGCTTGGTTTGCTGGTACTCGCCCCAGCTTCCGGACGTGCCACTCAACCAGCCGGGGACACTCCCGAGGACACCAAATTGGCCATCGAAGCGTTGCGAAAGCAAATCGACGATCTTAAACGAACGCGGGACCTGGACTACCGCTTACTCAGTGATCGCCTCGACCGCATGGAAAAGCTGCTGGAACGCATCGCCGCGGGCCAAACGGGCAGCTCGAAATCGGCGTTCACGCCGGTGGCCCCAGCCCCCGAATCACCACGCGGCTTGATCCGCTTGGATAATCGCCTGCCGGTTACCGGGTTTGTCACCATTGACGGCATCACCTACCGCGTGCCGCCCTTGGCCACCCGAACGTTGCAGAGCATCCCGGTTGGCCCGATCAGCTACACGCTCAGTGGCGAAGGCATGGGCACCGGGCCGCTGACTCGTAGCCGGGTCAATGCGGGCGAATTATTAACCATCACGCTGCTGCCGCCGCAATGATTGTGACGATCGATGGCCCCTCAGGGGTGGGAAAAAGTACCGCAGCGCGAAAGCTGGCCGAGCGGCTGGGGTTCCGGTTTTTAGACACCGGTGCGATGTACCGTGCCCTAGCTTTATTTGCCCACCAACAAGGTGTCTCCTGGGAAGACGATACCGCCCTAAGTCAGTTGCTGTCGCATTTTGACCTGCAAATGCAACCGGGCGGCGTCATTTTGCTTGGCGACCGGGTCGTGACCGACGCGATTCGTACTCCCGATATCAGCCAGGGGGCCTCTCGGGTCGCGGTCCGCCCTGTGGTGCGCGAACGGCTCGCCCAACTCCAACGCCAACTCGCACAACACGGCCGTATTGTTTGCGAGGGCCGCGACCAGGGTACCGTCGTGTTCCCTCAGGCCCAGTGTAAATTTTTCTTAACGGCCGATCTAGAAGTGAGAGTGGAACGTCGTGCCCGCGAACTGGAGCAGCGCGGCCAGAACGTAGATCGCGAGCAACTGCGGCAGGAGATGGCTCAGCGTGATGAACGCGATAGCAGCCGTGCCGTAGGAGCGCTGCAACGTGCCGACGATGCCATTCTGATCGATAGTTCTAACCTGAGTTGTGAAGAAGTGTTGCAACAGATGGAAACGGAAGTCCGCCGGAGGCTCGCCTAGATGTACTCCGCCGATGCCCAGCGATTTTACAACCTCACTTTTTTGGTCGCCTATCCCGTAATGACGCTTGGCTTTAGCCTACGCACGGCCGGCAGCCGCCGTATGCCTGCCAGCGGGCCAGTCCTGCTCATCGCTAATCATGAAAGCTATTTTGATCCGCTGTTGGTTGGCTTGGCTGTCCGACGCCAGATCAGTTATTTGGCTCGCAAATCGTTGTTTCGCAATCCTGCCTTTGCCTGGCTGATTCGCCGGTTGGGAGCGGTTCCGATCGACCTGGAAGGGTCCAGCCGCGAAGGGTTGCAGATCAGCACCGACATTCTCAAACAGCAAAACCCGCTGCTAATCTTCCCCGAGGGCGAACGAAGCCGACATGGCCATCTTCAACCCTTCAAACCGGGAATGATGCTGATCTTAAAAAAATGTCCCGTGCCGGTGCTGCCTATCGGCATTGCCGGGGCTTACGAATCGTTTCCGCTGACTAAAAAGCTGCCTCGACTCTCGCCGCTATTTTGGCCAAGCAACGGCGGGGAATTGGCAGTTTCCATCGGTCGGCTGATACCGCCGTCGGCCTACCAAGCGTTAGAGCGGGACGCGGCGTTGGAGTTCTTTCGCCAGGAGGTTGCCCAGCAGATTCACCAGGCCGAGAAGTTACTCAAGCGCCTCTGACGACTCTTCACTCCTTCACAGGAACGAGCCGGATTTGCCGCAAGTCCATGATCGCGGTCTTGGCCTTCTTCACCGCTTTAACGCTCAAGGTGTGCCGGCCGGCAGCAAGGGCAAGCGTGCCGACCTCGTGGGCCTCGAACTTCTGCCAGCCGCCTGTTTCCCTTACCTCGAAGGTTAATCGCTCTCTGCCGACAGCTAGCTCCACTTGGCTGCCACCCTTGCCCGCGGCGCAGCCTTGCAAGATCTCTACGCGATAGTGTCCCGGTCGTGTGACCGTTAGCTCCCAGGTGGCAAAATCGTCTGTCTCGGTCCAGAAGCCCAGAGTCGCTTTGTGGGGTAACGGCTCATAGCGCAATTGGGTCCCATGAATTTGAGCCGTGCGGGCATGTAACAGATGCACGCCGTTTTCATCCGGTGGATTCGGCCGATACGCCGGATTGGGGGTCGGTCGCTTCGCACCTAGCTCCTTTCGCCAGGCTTCGAGTTGAGCAGCCATGCGGGCCACACGTTCGGGCTGCTCACCGGCCAGGTTGCGGACCTCGCCAATGTCCTTGGCGACATGAAACAATTCGCGGCGGTTGTCGCCATAAAACTCGATGAGCTTGTACTCACCATCGTGGATGCAAGCGGCTGGT
>JBDNDE010000079.1:0-16033 GCA_046719305.1 Gemmataceae bacterium
GCTAGCCGAGTCAAGCGTTTGGGCGAATCCAAAGGCAAGCGAGCGTAACTGACGCAGCAATAGCAACAAGGCGTTGGCATCGGTTGGACAATCGGCACACCAACTAACATAGCGATCTAGCACCCGCAGAGGCGTAGATGGTACGCGCCCTGATGGGGAAGTTTCTTCTCGCAGCCCGAAAGCATCTTTGAATCCGAGCAAAACGTGATGGTTAAGAGCGAATGCTGAAGCACAGCCCTGCTTGTACGGTGATCAGGCCGAAGCCTCCAGAGGCCGACCACCGGGATCAAACCGTCAATCGCCAGGTGTCTCAGAACGCCACGTTTGGGTTCCTCGGCCATCGATGTACCATCGGCAAGAAAGAGTATTCCTGAGGGTTATTCGCTGGGCAAGGGTGTAATTTTGTCGGCACGAAGGGTGAAAAAGAAATTTTCCGGGTCCGTGGCATTGAGGCTTAAAGTGCCGATGACCTGTAGCGGGTCACGAGTCAATCGTTGGGTGCGGCCCTCGGGCAGTTCCACTAGGACGATTTGGACCAACTGGGGGTTTTCGCAATACCAGCAGCCCACGGGGTTTTCGATGAGTAGAAAAACCGTTCCATCGCTTCCATCGCCCAGCGGTTGCATGTAACCCCACAAGGAAACTTGTAATCCATCCAAGCGACGTAGATGTGAATGAAACTGAGGACGCCCGTGCCGGTCGACGAGGGTTTCATTGAGCAATTCCCAGGGCATGGGATTGATTGCCCGCTTGTCGATGGCCGGCAAATGGTCCAGCACGGCACGATGGATTAACGGACGCGGCGAACGATAGGCAAAGCGTTGGCTATGGGATTCGTGAGCTTTCTTGTTTAGTGGAGCTATCGCAACAGTTCCGAGCGAAAGCGCTCGAGCCGCTTTGCGTGCCTGAAGCAATTCCGGTTGACGCATCTCAAATTCACTGACGCAACCTTCCAAAATCGCTGCTCGCGTCGTCTGGTCGCCATTCGCCCCTAGGAGTTCGGCAAGTTGCCAGAGCAGCCGACCATCCTCAGGCACCCAGAGCAGCAGAACTTGCACATTAGCAAGGGCATCAACGGGCAGTTTTTTAAGATGAGTGGGATCGGCATAGTCGACATTGAAGAGATTATCAAGGGTGTCGTCTTTTTGCCGTAGCCGTTGTCGCATCCAATGTAGATGGAGCATTTCAGCCGAACGCCATTCTGCGGGCGCAAGGCGGACCACCTGCTCCTGATGGGCAACAGCCAAGGCCAACTCGCCGGCTTGCTGGTGGGCCAGAGCCAGATGAGCCGTCAACCGGAAGTGGCGGGGGTCGACTCGTTGGGCCGGACGCAGCACTGCCAGTGCCTCGGCGACCTCGCCCATGCGGAGATGCAACGCGCCGAGATCGGCTGCTTCATCAGCCGAGAGGCGGCCCTTTTTTCGCAAGCGTTGGGCCTCGGCGAGATAGCGTATTCGCAAGGCAGAGGGAGATTTGATTCGGCGAATCTGCAATAGGGTGCGATGATCGCGCAGAAAGCCGGCCGGGTGTGCCGGTAGCGGCGCGAAGGTTTCCCCGGAGTAATGCAAACCTGCTTGGAGCAGCGAAGGGAAGAACAACAACCCCAAAAGCCAGCGACTCATGATGATGCGTAACCTTGGAAGCATAGCGAGTTCAGTTCGATTAGTTTAGCATCTTATCACTAAAAAAACGAGCGCGCATTGCTTCACTGCTTTGGCGAGCTTGCTCTCTTGCAGATCGGGAAGAAAAAATCAAAACCAAAAAGCCCTGTTCCTCAACGCGGTTCGCAAAATCTTGCGACACGGCTGACCTCTGGCAACACAACTGAGCCGGCCACTCAATCCGGTTGGGCACGTAGAGGTCCGGCTTTCTCCAGGGCATTGAGACGTTCGCGAATCTCGGGTTGATCGGGTTGGTGGGCGAGCGAGCGGCGATACAGATCAGCGGCTCGGCCAGGATAGTCAAGGCGTTCATAAATCCGCCCCAACTCATTCAGGGCGCGGATGTTTTTTGGGTCGCGATCCAGCGCTTGTTGAAATCGGCCGCGGGCTTTGTCTATGTCACCGTCTTGTAGCCGCAACCAACCATCTTCGGCGTAGGCGGCGGCCGATTGCGGACGATCGACGAGCCAAGCCTGGACTTCGAGTTCGGCTTGCTCCCGGCGACCGGTTCGAGTGAGTAGTTGGGTTCGCGCGTGTCGAGCAGCGGCGTGATCGGGATGTTCTACAATTGCCTGACGATACAGTTCCTCGGCTTCCTGAAGCTGGTTTAGTTGTTCGGCGGTTCTTCCTAAGTTGTAGAGCAGGTCAGCATCATTTGGGCGTAGTTGCAGCGCGGCCTCGAAATGCTGACGGGCCTCGCGATAGCCTCCACGGCGATAGGCCTTGATGCCGTCGGCTTGGAGTTGGAGGCGACGTTGTTCAAGTTCGCAATGCGGGGAGAGACAACCGCACAGAGACAACACGATGGCCAACCAACCCAAACGCATGGAACCCCTCCCCAGACAACCAAGTGCCTATAACTTCCAAAATCTTCAAAAGCAACGGGAGATAGCCCCGTGAGCGGGAATTTCCCTCTACTCTTGCTGGCAGTTGTTTTGGTAGAGTCCGCCACGATGGAGGGGAGGGGTCATGGGCACGCCGCACTTTTCCTATCGTTGGGTCCTACTAGGGGCAATCGTTTTACCCGGGCTATACCTGCCGATGCTGATGGCCCCGTTTGACTTCAGCGAGGATAGTTGTCTGGTTTATCCGCAGGCGTCTACCTGGAAGGAGTTACTTGCCCGGGTCGCTCACTCCACTTGGCACGAGTTTCAAACCACCGGACCATTCCGGCCAGTGACTTGGGGTCACTGGCACACGGCAGCCATGTTGATGGGCCCCCGAGCGGAGATGCGTCGACTCACCCGGCTGTTCTGGTGCATGCTGACAACCGGAGCAGTACTCATGCTACTGCGAGAGATTGGGGCGTCTGTCACGGCAGCGTTTGTGACCGCGGCGTATGCGTTGTGGAATCCATTTCGGGCAGAGATCTGGATCAGTTTGGGCATGCCTGAAGCATTCGCATATCCCTATGCGATGTTGGCCCTTTATGCAGCTGTGCGTGCGGCTCGCTCAGAACGGGCTTGGCGGTGGGATCTGCTGGGATGGTTTCTTTTGCTGATCTGTCTAGGAATAAAAAATGTCTTCATCTCCCTAATCCCAGCCCTCGTTTGGTTACGACTCATGGCGGGACAACGTCCTTGGCAGCAGCAATGGGTCGGTGCCCTGGGCTATGCATTGCTCGCGGCCTTACCGCTCCTTCACATCGTCCTGTTAAAGCTGGACCCCAAACCGAGCCATTTTCCGACTCGGCTGAGTCTGGCTCAGGCGCTTCACTTCACTCGCGCGTTTGCCTCGGCCATCACTTTCCACACGCTGCTACCGACGCTGCTTGGATTGGCCCTGGCAGTTCGTTGGCGGGCGTTACTTCAACCTTGGCCAATTGTGATCGGTGCAGGGCTGCTGATGGTGAGCGGGATGGGAATTTACATGCCCATCACCGAGATGTATCCACGATATACCATGCCTGCCGTTTGGGGATACGACCTACTGTTTGCTCTGATCCTCACGCAACTAGAAGTCGGGTCGCTGGTTTGGCGGCAACTTGCGCTAGCGGGGTTGCTCATCACCTTAGGAATCGTTGGTTGGCGGTGTCTGGCTCGACAAGACGAGTTAATCGCACGAGGACAGATGAACTGGCTAGCCGTTCGCTATCTGGAGCATCATTTCACTGCTGAGGATGCCGTAGCGGTCGTTCACCCGAGACAGGCTACGACGCATCTGGATCTTTCCCAGAGCGAATGCTTTCACCTGATCGGGCACTTGAAACAACGCGGACGAGTGCAAGCGTCGATGCAATCCGGCCCCGAACCAGGCGAGGCCGCTTGGGTGCTAAGCGGCCAACGCTACGATCCGGGTCCGGGTTATCAGCTAGAGCGTGAATTCGTAGGCCGACGCCGATTGCTAGGGGAGGATTTTCGCTGCCGATTGTGGAAGCGGGTGCATTGAGCGTGTGTTTCACTTGAGCTTAGATTGCTCGAAAATAAAGGTTCCTCGTTTGTTAGAGACGACTACATCTAACAAACCATCGCCATTCAGATCAGCGACAGTGAATTGGGTGCCAATCCCCGAGTCGGTGTCAATCACCCGAGGAGTGAAAGTGATCATCCCTTTGCGGGGCCCGTCGGTGATCCTGCGAGCCTCGAACCAGTACAGCATGGCTGGCCAATCGGCCCCCGGCTCGGCTCGACCGTGCGACCACCAACGTTTACCGGTGACGAAATCGGCCAGGCCATCGCCGTTGATATCGGCCAGGACCAGGGCATGGGTTTCGGAAACCAATTGTGGGAAGAGGTCTGTCTTTATGAAGCTGGGTGAGTTTTCTGGTTTGCTAGCGCGTTGCTCATATGCCCAGATGCCAAATTGGTGCGCTGAGGAGCATAACAGATCGGGTAACTTGTCATTGTTGATATCATAAGCATAAATATCAGCTGTTGCAGGAATGTTTGCATTGATCGGATGAAACTTCCATGGCGTCTTGCCATCAACACGATGCGGTTGCTCCCACCAACCAGCGGGCACGATCACATCCAGTCGACCGTCCCCGTTGACATCACCCACCCCCAGCCCATGGGAAAAACGCTGCGTACCGGGTACCTCCTTACCGGGTTGGCTTTCCATGCTGATCGGATGCATGATCCACGGCTTGGTTGGATCGGTTTCATCCGGGACAAAGTAGGCCATCTGGCCCTGATTACCCTTACTCCCCTTGGGTTGGAAACCCATGACAAGTACTCGCTTTCCGGTTCCCAACAGATCGACATATTGCGGCGTTTCGTTGCAAGCTGAGTGCCAGATCTGATGTCGCTTCCAGTGACCGCCTTTAGGGCCGGGGTTTTCCATCCAATGGCAAGGCGCGCCGGGGAAGTTGATGGTGATCAGATCCGGGTAACCGTCTTGATTCAGGTCTTCGGCCCAGCAGGCGAAGGTGTTGCTGTAGCTCTTTTGACCGGTTCCGTAATCCCCAAGCTTGGTCATCTCATGCTTCTTCCAAGTGGGTGCCTCGTACCAGCATTCGCCGTTGAGTACGTCCAGCTTACCATCCTTGTTGACATCGGCAATTGCCACCCCTTCGGAGCGGAAGACAGTATCCAACACGCTTTTCTTCCAGCCGCGATCGGTCTGGCCTGTAACCGGATCCGAAGCCGGACAAAGCGCGACGCCCCCAATAACCAGCATCGCAAACGACAGGGAGAGCACGATTCGATCCATCGCAGTTTCCTCACAGCGGAGAATTTATTCGATTTATTATCGGCCTGATCATCAAGGCCGGCTATGATCCTTCGGAGATTAGTTCAGGATTGCTTGCCGGACAGATCGACATCTAACTCGATAATGCGTTCGCCTCTTTGCAGCTTGATACGCACCGGTTTACTTGGATCGACTTTTTCCATCAGCGAGAACAAATCGCGGACTTTTTTTATCTCCTTGCCGTTGATGCCAAGCAGAATGTCGCCCAAGAGGATACGACCCTCGGCATCGCGAACCGTTGGACGCAATCCCGCTTGCTCAGCTGGGGTACCCGGTAGCACCCGCAGAATCATCACCCCTTGCACGCCAAATTGCTCAGCGAGTTGATCCGTGGCAACTTGAATTCCCAAGCTGGGTCGGATAATTTTGCCGCTGCGAATCAGTTGCGGCACAACGCGATTCACTTCATCGACTGGAATGGCAAACCCGATCCCCGCCGACGATCCCGAAGGACTGTAAATAGCCGTGTTGACCCCAATGAGCCGGCCTGCGGAATCCAACAGCGGTCCACCGGAGTTACCGGGATTGATGGCGGCGTCTGTTTGGATCACATTTTGAATTGTTTGCCCTTCGACTACTGAACTGATCTCGCGGCCTAAGGCGCTAATCACTCCAGTAGTGAGGGTTTGATCGAGTCCAAAGGGGTTGCCAATAGCGTAAACGACTTGGCCGACTTCCAAGTCGTCACTGGTGCCCACAGGAATGGGTCGCAGAGCCGAAGCCGGAGCATCAATTTTGAGGACAGCCAAATCACGTTCGGGGGCACCGCCGACGTAGCGAGCCCGATAGCTGCTGCCATCTGCAAGCGAGACACGAGCTGCCCGTCCACTTTGAATCACATGAAAATTGGTAACAATGTGGCCCTTGTCATCCCAGACGAAGCCACTCCCGGTTCCCTTAGGAACTTCTTGCACGTTGAATCGGAAAGGTGAGCTTGCCAGATCTAGCGAGGTGATGTGAACGACTGAGCTACGGGCTGTTTTGTAAATCTGGATGTTTGTTTTCTCTAGATCCGTCAGTTCTGCCCGAGGGGTAATCGGGCGGGGCTCGGCCTGCCGATCACTCGCGGGGCTAGTAAGGTCGGGTAGTCCGTAACGCCAAAGCAGGGCACCCAGCAGGACGATCAGGACGCCCAACATGAAAGGGAACAAAGGCGAGGGGCGCCCGTAGCCTTCGCCTTTAGAAGAATATCCTGACATGCATTTATCTCCTCTGGTTGATCGAACGACTCAGTAGATTATTGTACGGCCGAACGTCGTTTGCGAAATCTTGATGAGGATTGTCCACGAGCGAAAAAAGTACTGGTCAGATATCCGCTAACGCGTCTATTACTCGATTGAAAGCGTGTCACGCCTCGACCGGCTACAAGAACCTGCACCATTTTCAGGATGTTGCCTGGTGCTTCTTCTTGGTATGCCTTGACGTTAAATCTGTTCTTGAAGTTGGAGCTCATCACATGGCAAAAGATATTGTGGACACTGCGGTGGAAGCCGGGTCGTTCAATACTCTGGTTACCGCAGTCAAAGCTGCTGGTCTGGTCGATACCCTCAAAGGTCCTGGCCCGTTTACCGTTTTCGCTCCGACGGACGATGCCTTCAAGAAGTTGCCGGCTGGTACCGTCGAATCTCTACTCAATGACATCCCTAAGCTGACCTCGATTCTCACCTATCACGTGGTGGCCGGCAAAGTCATGGCCGCTGATGCCATGCAGATGGACGGCAAGGAAGCTACTACCGTTCAGGGTTCGCCGATCAAGATCAGCACGGCGGGCGGTGTGACGCTCAACGGCACGGCTAAAGTGGTCCAAGCAGACATCGAAACGAGCAATGGTGTGATTCACGTCATTGACACGGTGATTTTGCCGCCTGGCTGAGCAAGCGTGCAACCGATCGACCGGAGGAAGCTACTGCCCACCTCCAGTCGATCGTCATTTCTTAGCGATTGCTCAGTATTTGCAGATCGGGAATCGAGACGGCCAAGACTTCTTCGATCCGTTCAGCAAACACCAGTTGCATTTCCTCGCGCACATAGGCGGGCAGTTCTCGGGTGTCTGGCTCGTTTTCGCGGGGCAAGACAACCGTCCGGATACCCGCACGTCGTGCTGCAAGGACTTTTTCCTTGATGCCTCCCACGGGCAACACTAGGCCACTGAGGGTGATTTCGCCCGTCATCGCCACCGATCGCGTTAGAGGCACACCCGTAAGCAACGAGGCCAACGCGGACACCATCGCCACGCCAGCACTGGGGCCATCCTTGGGCACGGCACCGGCAGGAACATGAATGTGGAGGCCCTCGCTCCGCAGGCGTCGTGGATTGATGCCCAGTAGTTCCGCTCGGGAAAGCACCAAGGACAGAGCAGCTCGGGCTGATTCCTTCATCACCTTGCCCAATTGGCCGGTCAAACGAAGACCGGGCAAGCCCGGACGCAGGGCAGCCTCGATGTAGAGGACATCACCGCCGGTTTCGGTCCAGGCTAGACCAGTGGCCACGCCAGCAGGCAAGACGCGACGAGCCTTTTCGGGTCGATTGCGTTCTTGCCCGAGTAGGTCAAACAAGTCATCAGGCGTGATAGTTGCTGAGTTGACCTGTCCCTCAGCGATGCGTAGAGCCACCTTGCGTGCGATACGGCCAATCTGGCGTTCCAGTTCACGGACACCAGCTTCACGCGTATAGCGAGCAATCACTTGTTTAAGTGTTTCAGGTGCGAGGATCAATTGCTCTGGGGTGAGTCCAGCATGTTTTCGTTGCCGGGGTAACAGATAGCGTTGGGCAATCTGTTCTTTTTCCTCCTCGCTGTAGCCCGAGACGCGGATAATCTCCATCCGATCCAACAACGGCCTCGGAATCGTCTCGAGCGTGTTGGCCGTGAGTATGAAGAAGACTTTGCTCAGATCGAACGGCAAATCGAGATAGTTGTCTCGGAAGGTATTATTCTGAGCCGGATCGAGAATCTCCAGCAGAGCGCTAGCTGGATCGCCGCGATGGTCCCGGCCGAGCTTGTCGACTTCGTCGAGCATTAGCACAGGATTATTCACGCCGGCTCGCCGCATCGCCTGAATGAGTCGGCCGGCCATGGCACCGATATAAGTGCGTCGATGCCCGCGTAGTTCGGATTCGTCATGTAGCCCGCCGAGGCTGAAGCGTTCAAACTGCCGGCCCATAGCGCGGGCGATCGACTGACCCAGAGAGGTTTTGCCAACGCCCGGTGGACCAACAAGTAGCAGAATCGGAGCGCGTGCCTCGGGGTTGAGTTTCAGCACCGCCAAATCTTCGAGGATACGTTCTTTGACTTCATTCAGGCCGTAATGGTCCTCGTCCAGGATGGCACGAGTGCGAGGCAGGTCGATGACATCCGTGGTCGATTTTTTCCAGGGCAGTTCGAGCACCAGTTCCAAATAGCTGCGAATGACTTGATGGTCAGGTGAAGCGGGGGGAAGCCGCTCCAGCCGCTTGAGTTCGCGCTGGGCCTCCTTGCGAACATTTTCGGGCAAATCGGCTTCATCGAGCCGACGGCGAAGTTCTTCCGTTTCGGCCTTTTCGGGGGTGGTTTCGCCTAGTTCCTGTTGGATAGCCTCCATCTGACGGCGCAGCATGTAATCGCGTTGCTGCTTGTTGACTTCGGATTCCACTTTGCGTGAGATACTACGGCGGACTTCGAGGACTTGCACTTCATGTTGCAGATACTCATGCATATGTTGAAGTGCTTCGAGTCGGGTATTTGCTTCCAGGAGTGCTTGTTCCTTGGCAGTATCAAGACTGAGCATGCTTCCCAGAAGAAAGACAAATCGCATCGGATCGCCCGCTTGGGCCACCATCTGTTGCAGGGGAACCGGCGTCTGGACCTCGGCCAACTCCAGTACTTTCATGGCCAGATCGACAATGGCACGTTGCATGCCCTCGACCTCAGGGCCGGTATCTTCGGGCAAGGGCCAAAGTTCGTAACGGGCCTGGAGATACGGCTCGGTAGCAGTGGCTTCGAGTAAACGCACGCGTTCGACGCCCTGGACAATTAATTCAATGACCTGGTCGTTGCGAGCCATCTTTTTGATGACGGCACGCACCCCGACTTTGTGCAGGTCGTCGAAACCGGGATTTTCATTCTCGGCCTGTTTCTGGGCCGCCACCAAGAAGGTCTTGTCTTCGCTGGCCAGTGCGGCCTCGATAGCGGCCAAGGAGTGAGCCCGGCCAACGGAAAGGGGCATAAACAAATAAGGGAACAGGACCGTGTTGCGCAGCGGCAGCACGGGCAAGGTCGAAATAGGGGTAACCAGTGGATCGGATGCCGTCATCGGTCGACCTCCGTGGAAGAGTTCGGTTGAGGTTGAGGAGTAATACGCACGAGCAGTAGCCCATCGCGGAGTTCGGTGACGATTTCGGCGGCTTTGACATCACAAGGTAATTGAACCACCCGCTCGAAGCGATGATAACTAATTTCCATGCGATGATGGATTATCGAGCCGCACGCTCCTTCCAGGACGGCATCACGTCGAGTGCCCCGCAGCGTTAGCATGCCGCCCAGGGCTTCGAGTTGAATATCTTCCGCACGCACGCCGGCCAGTTCATACTTCAGTAACCAACCGGTGGGCGTGCGATACACATCCAGGTGCGGATGCCAAGGGGCCGAATCGGCGACCTCAACTCCGGGTAGGAACAGCGCGTGCATAAATCGAATACGATCGTGGGACATACGTGGTGTCCTCGGGTTGCGTCCTCCCAGCAAACGAGGCCAGGAATCCTCGCGGATCTACAAAAATGCAGCAAGAGTCGTGCCAATCGCTTATGCTACCACTCTTTTGGTGCAACTTGCTAGCTAAGAAGTAATTTACGGCGATGAATCCAGCTACCGGTCAGCCCGTCAATTTGGCAGAGAGTGGGTCGCACCGATCCACCAGTTTGCCGCTCTGATCTCGTCTTGCCAGCTGTCCTATGTCCTATGCTGGGTGGTTGTTCCGAACGCTTTGCCTGGTGAACCTCTTTGGCCAGTGAAAGAAAAAACCTCAGCTAAGAACGACTAGCCTTTGCCGAACCGTTGGCGTCCACTTTTGCTTCTGTCTGTACAATGGCTGGCAGGGAGGATGGACGACGCATGACCAAGCCGCGCTTTTATCTGACTACAGCAATTGACTACCCTAATTCGCGACCACACATCGGTACGGCCTTCGAGAAGCTCGGAGCCGATGTACAAGCCCGTTATCGCCGAATGCAGGGCTACGATGTGGTGTTTCTGATGGGCAACGACGAGAACACGGTCAAAGTATCCAAACGAGCCGCCGAGTTAGGCATGGATACTCAGACGTATTGCGATGACATGGCGCGGCAATTTCGCGAGGTTTGGGATGCTCTGGGCATTAGCTATGATGTGTTCCTCCAAACCAGTTCTCCGCGTCATCATCAATGTTGCCGAAAGTTCCTTCAGAAGGTTTACGACAACGGCCATATTTACAAAGGAAGCTACCAGGGTTGGTATTGTGAAGGGTGCGAGGAGTTCAAGACCGACAAGACGCATGCCGAGAACGCGGGATTGTGCCCTAACCATCAACGCCCTTTGATCCGTCGCGAGGAGGAGTGTTATTTCTTTCGGCTGTCAGCGTTTTCGGAGCGGTTGTTGCAGTACTATCGGGAGCATCCGGAATTTATTCAGCCCGAGAGCCGGCGTAACGAGATCATAAGCTTGATCCAGACCGAGGGGCTGCGCGACATCAACATCACGCGGAGTGGCGAGACCTGGGGCATCCGAGTGCCCTTCGACGAACGCTTCACCATCTATGTTTGGTTCGATGCCTTGCTTACTTACATCACAGGGATTGGCTACGGCGACGATCGCGCGACCTTTGAGCGGCTTTGGCCGGCTGACATCCAGTTCATCGGCAAAGACATTACGCGGTTTCATTGCGCTTTGTGGCCGGCCATGCTGTGGGCGGCGGGGGAGGAGGCCCCTCGGCAGGTGTTTGGGCATGGATTTGTTTATCGCACGGATGCTACGGGCACCCGAATCAAGGAAAGCAAGACGCTCGGCAATGTCACCGAGCCGATGGACCTGATCACCAAGTTTAGCGGCGAGGCGTTTCGCTACTATTTCCTGCGCGAATGCCCGTTCCCGGAGGATGGCGAGTTTTCCTTTGAGCGTTTTGAGAAGTCGTACAATGCCGACTTGGCAAACAATTTGGGCAATCTGTTCAGTCGCAAGATGCGGCTGACAGGTAAGAATCACGGAGGAGTTTTACCGGGTACGGGGGGAGTGCAACCGAAGGGAATCATCGAGGGGCTAAGCGAGATCGTCGCGCGAGTGCAAAAACAGGTCGAGAGTTGTCACTATCACCAAGCGTTGCAAACGATCTGGCTAGAGATTCTTAACCCGACAAATAAGTATATCGAAGAGATGAAGCCATGGTCACTCTTCAAAACCGACCCGGCCGGCTCGGCTTCGGTCCTCTACGAATTGGCTGAAGTGCTGCGGGTGGTGGCGATCCTGCTCAAACCGTTTTTGCCGCAGACGGCCCAGACGATTTACACGGCGTTCAACTTTGCTCCGCTTTGGGAAGCAGTCCGCTACGAAGATGCGATGGGCTGGCCACACCGCGGGGACGACTTGCGGATAGCTGAGGGCTTGGCTGAGGGGATCAAGCCGTTGTTCCCGCGAATCGAATGAAGCCTTAATCGAAATGAAGCCGTGGTTGCAGCGAATCGAATGAGCTTAGCCCAAAGCTCGTCAGGGAATTTATGAAGCACCCGATGCTTCCCTCGTCCGGGTTAGCTATAACAAACCCAGGCTAACAGTTGTTGGACCCACTATTTTCCCCACCTGCGTGAGGGTCATCGTGATTCGGAATCTCTTTGTGCTGCTGGCTCTCCTGGCCGTCGCTGCCGACTGGACCTATTGGCGTGGTCCCGAGCAGAACGGAGTGTGTCGCGAAACCAACCTCCCGGATAAGGTCTCACTGAAAAAGGACGACCCCAACTTCCGCTTCGCCGTCCCTTACTCCGGTCTGTCTACTCCGGTGATCCTCAAAGGCCGGGTCTTTCTCATCGGGCGTACCGGCGAGGGAGTGACCCAGCAAGAATGTGTCCAAGCATTTGACGCCGAGACCGGCAAGCTCCTGTGGGAGCACAAATTCAACGTCTGGCACACCGATATCGTCGATGACCGCCTGGGATTCACCAACATGGTCGGCGATGTTGAAACCAGCATGGTCTATGCCCATACGACCTCGGGGATGCTCTATGCCTACGACCTGGACGGCAAAATCGTCTGGCAACGCTCGCTCACCGAGGAGTTCGGCCGAGTCAGCGGGTACGGCGGACGAGTCACCTTTCCGGTGATCGACGAAGACAAGATTATTCTGCCGATGGCCAATGCCAGCTGGGGTGAGCAGACGATCGGCGGCACGCGGTTAGTGGCCCTGGACAAACGAACTGGCCAGGTGATCTGGTGGGCTGAGGGCGGCTACCAAATCAAGGATACGTTCTACTCATCGCCCAAGGTGGCTGTGGTTAACGGCATCCGCACAATCTTCTGTGGCGGCGGGGATGGGTGCATCCATGCCTTCAAGGTGCGCACGGGCGAAAAACTCTGGAGCTACAAGTTCGGCGATGGTGCTGTCAACTGCGCTCCAGTGGTGCAAGGTAACAAGATTTGGATTGGCCACGGCGAAGAAAACGAGGACAACACCCAAGGCCGCCTCATCTGCTTGGACGGTGCAGAGGTGATCGATGGCAAGCCGAAGCTGCTGTGGAAGTACGACACCGTGAAGGTCAAGTTTGCTTCGCCCGTTCTGCAAGACGGTATCTTGTACGTCTGCGATGAGGCCGGTAAGCTGTTTGCCTTTGATGCCGAGAAGGGCGGTGAGCCGCTGTGGGAATACAGCTACGGCAAAGCAACCAAAGGTTCGCCGATTTGGGCCGATGGCAAGATTTACATCACCGAGGTCGATTCACGCTTTCACATCTTGAAAGTTGATCGAAGCGGATGTTCGCCGCTTGCAACGGTTCGTTTCCGCGGCAAAGGTGTCGTGCCCACCGAGTTGCACGGCACTGTGGCCATCTCTCAGGGCCGCATCTACTTCACCACCACCAATCAGTTGGTGTGCTTCGGTCCCAAGGAACCAGTCAAGACTGCGAACGAGATCCCCGCGAGCCTCAAGGAAGACCCCCCCGGCACCGAGGTGGCCCATGTGCAAATTGTTCCAGCCGACCTGACGCTCAAGCCCGGCGAGAAGCTCGAACTGAAGGCCATCGGTTACGACAAGCATGGCCGCAAGATCGGCCCTGTGAAGGTGCAATGGGAGTTGGCCGGGATGCGACCGCCAGTGTTTCCGATCGGGATGAAAGCGCCGCCGCCGACGCCCGGTGCCCCGCAACCGCCCCCCTTGGCTGGGGAGTTGTCGACCAAAGAAGGCGAAACAACGACCCTCCGCATTGCCCCGATGCCACCGGGCCAGTTCGGACGGGTGCTGGCCAAGCTCGGCACGCAGACGGGGGCGGCACGGGTGCGTGTGACCCCTCCACTGCCCTACAGCATGGATTTTGATAAAGTGCCCGAGGGTCGTACCCCCGGTGGCTGGGTCAACACCATGGGCAAATTCGCCGTGGTCAAGTTGGCCGATGGCTCGATGGTGCTGCGCAAGCGGAACGATTCGCCCAGCCCGTTGCTGGCTCGGGCCAATGCCTACATCAGTGGTTTCGAGACCCGCGATTACACCATCCAAGCAGATGTCTACTCGTCCAAGGTGCGTGATACCCATATGGGCGATGTGGGCCTCGGTGCCCATCGCTACATGCTGATTCTTATCGGCAACGACCAGGAACTGCGTCTCAACACCTGGGATGCGATGGATCGGGGCCGGGTGAAAGTGCGGCAGCCTTTCCGCTTCGAGCCAAACACCTGGTACACAATGAAACTGATGGCAACGGTGGTTGAGGGTAAAGGCGTGGTCAAGGGAAAGGTCTGGCCGCGCGGTGAGGCGGAGCCGGAGAAATGGACGGTGGAGTTGGAAGACCCGATTCCCAACGAGTCCGGCGCACCGGTGCTATATGGATTTGCCAATGGCACGATCAGTGCCAAAGAGCCTGGCCCCGAGATGTATTACGACAACCTGAAAATCACCCCCAACGCCAAGAAGTAAGGAGCGGCCCATGAATCTCTCCCCTCCCCTGCGTCGATGGTTGGCTGCGGCCGGTTCCTCGGCCGTGATTCTCGCCTTGGCAGCCTTCACCGTGCTTCACATTTCACCGCGTTCGCCATCGGGCAACGCTCTGAAAGCCCAAGAAAAGGACAAACCGCGAGAATGGCCGCTGTTCGGAGGGACCGTGCAGCGCAATCTGGTGAACCTAGTCGAGAAAGGGCTGCCGACCGACTGGGTGGCGGTCCCGCCAGTGCCGGATGCGGGTTCGGATCGGAACAAAGCGTGGAAGAACATCAAGTGGTCGGTCGAGTTAGGCAGCAAAGCTTACGGCGGACCGACTGTGGGCGGCGGGAAAATCTTTATTGGCACCAACAACCAGAATCCGCGCAACAAAGATGCCAAATATCTGGGTGATCGGGGCGTGATTATGTGTTTTCGCGAGTCGGATGGGCAGTTCCTCTGGCAACTCGTTCACGATAAATTGCTCGCCGGTCGCGTCAACGACTGGCCCGAAGAGGGCATCTGCTCGGCCCCGGTTATCGAAGGTGACCGCATCTACTACGTCAGCAATCGTTGCGAGGTCATCTGTGCCACCACGGCCGGACTGGCTGCGGGCAACGTCGGCGTCAAAGACGAGGTTTATACTTCCAAGACTGACGGCGACATCGTCTGGCGGCTGGACATGATCGGCCAACTAGGCGTCTTTCCGCACAATTTGGCTACCTGCTCGCCGCTGATCGTGGGCGATACGTTATTTGTCATCACGTCCAATGGTGTGGATGAGGGACACATAAACATTCCCGCCCCTAATGCCCCGAGTTTTCTGGCTATTGACAAAAAAACGGGCAAGGTCAAGTGGTCCGACAAATCGCCGGGCAAAGAGATCATGCACGGCCAGTGGTCCAACCCCGTGTATGCGGAGCCAAATGGCAAACCGCAGATCATCTTCCCAGGCGGGGATGGCTGGCTGTATGCCTTTGATCCCAAAGACGGCACGCTGATTTGGAAGTTTGACTGCAATCCCAAAGGGTCCAAGTACGTGTTGGGCGGCAAGGGGACTCGTAACGACTTCGTCTGCACCCCTGTCATCTACGACAACAAGCTCTACATCGGCGTTGGCCAGGATCCCGAACACAAAAAGGGGGTTGGCCACATGTGGTGTATTGACATTACCAAGACACCGGCAAACAAAGAGAAGGATCTATCGCCCTATAGCGATCCGAACGACCCTGCCCCACAGTTTGACCCCAAAGACCCGAGGAATAAGGATTCCGGCCTGGTCTGGCACTTCGGTGGGGCAGCCCCAGATGACTACGACAAGGAGTATTATTTCGGCCGCACGATGACCACCTGCGCTGTCCACGAGGGGTTGTGCTACACGGCTGATTTCGATGGCTCGGTGTATTGCTTCGATGCCAAGACGGGGGAGAAGTATTGGGAACATGATATGGGAGCCGAGACGTGGTCTTCGCCCTATCTGGTGGACGGACACTTCTACATTGGTAACGAGAAGGGGGAAATTCTGGTCTTCCGCACTGGGAAGAAGAAACAGTTGGTCAA
>JBDNDE010000008.1:0-33407 GCA_046719305.1 Gemmataceae bacterium
GATCCGTTCCGGGGGGTTGGAACAATTTCTTGTTCCGGAAGTGATCCTCGCGCCTTTTCCAATAGACGTGAAAGTTCTTTCACTTCTTGCTCGCTTAGATGAGCAAGTAGGCTTTTGTGCAGGGCGATCACCGGTTCTTCGAGTTGTTTCAATACCGCCTCCCCTGCTTCCGAGATCGACACGTAAACGACCCGGCGATCTTTAGCACAGCGTTGACGGTGGACGAGGCCCTTTTGCTCCAGGCGGTCGATCAGCCCAGTGATGCCCGGCACCACGGTGATAGTTCTCTGAGCTATTTCTAAACAGGGTAACGGTTTGCCCTCGCCATGCAGGATCCGCAGGATATTATATTGCGAACCGGTAAGTCCATATTCAGCAAATAGTTGCGTGAAGCGATGATTCAAACGGTCCGCCGTGCGAAACAGATTCAGCAGGGCCTCTTGTTGGGGGCACGCAAACGGCTCTCGTTTTTTAATCTCCTCACGCAGTCGACTCATAGACCTCTCCGATTCGTCTCATTATTTTACACGTCAAGTATCGGCTGGATCAACCAAGCAGTTCAAAATCCCCTTCCGTCACCCTTTACGCTAGCCATAGACTCAACTCGCCTGCGCTGGTAGCCAACACCACGCTCTGTCCAAATGCATCGCTGGCTACAGCCGTGATCGCAGCCTCGCGTTGGACGGTTTGCTTGCTGCCGCTGCTACGCTCGAAACGCTCCACTGACCGCCCCGAAAGGGCCAGCGTGATCAGCACATCGGCCGAGTAGGAGGCAATCAAGGAGCGACACGGCGATGAACCGTTCAGGATCGTCGTTCCCGGTCGCTCGGTGCTTCGCCGCCGTATCCCGTCGCTGAAGCAGGCCAACAGCGTTTCTTGACCGTTGCCGCTGACAGAAACCCCGCCTAGATGGCTAGGGAGCCCTTCCTGCCAAAGCAGGGTACCCGCACGGTCAAAGCAGCAGACAAAGCCCAGATCCGCCGCGCCTACTAAGGCCAGCGTCTCGGGTACCCAGGCTAAATGATGCAACGCTCGCGGGGTCGCCCGTCGCCATATCGGTTCGCCCTGTTCGGTCAGCACCGTTACGCCGCCTTCGTCTGCAACTGCCAGGTACTGCCCCAAGGGTGCGACGGCTACCGCATGCAAGGGCCGATCCCAGACTCGCTGCCAGAGCAGTTCCAGTTCGGCACTAAGGACCACAAGGCGATTGTTGTTGTCGGTCGCCAGAATCAGTTGAGCCGTTTCGCTAAGATGTACGAGATGAAGGCGGGAACGGGTCCAAGCGATACCAGGTTCACCCCAGGCATCCCAGAGGCAAAGAGCGTGAGGATCCTGGACGAGAAGAAGCCACCTTTCTCGGGCGAGCATGACACGCCGTGCCGGCGCAGGCAAGCGACGCGTCCATTCCAGCCGCACGATTCAATCCCGTTCCGGCGAAGCAGCCAGTGTCTGGCTAACGCCCAGCGGGTCTCGGCCAATCGGCTCGTGAGCCATCGGCTCCTCAGCGATTGGTCCACCCATTGGTTCCATGAGACGCATTGCGCCGATGCCCATCGGTCGGATCCGCTCCAGCAGTTGCCGCCGAGCTTCGTTTAACAACGCTTCGCCTTCTAGATCACTGGGCAGATGCGGGGTGATCCCTTTGCCGCTGTAGGGTTGGTTGGTCGGTGAGAACAGCTTGGCCACGGTGATACGAATCGCTGTCGACTTGTCAGCCGCTCGTTCCAACGGCATCACACATTGAATCGACCCCTTGCCATGGGTAGTTTGGCCCATCACCAGAGTGGTGAAGCGGCTGGTACGCGATTCCTTCAGAGCTCCAGCGAGAACCTCGGCGGCGCTGGCGGTATCCCCATCGATTAAAACGACAATCGGTACTTCGGTGACGAAACCAGGGTTAGCCGCCTTGAAGGTGCGGTCGTATTTTTTGAACGGACTGCGACCGATCACGATGGTGCCTTCGTCCAGGAACAACTCGGAGATGCGGACGGCAGATTCAAACAAACCGCCCGGATTGCCACGCAGATCGAGCAATAGTCCCTGTAACGAATCGCCAGTCGCGACAATCGACGCCAGAGCATCCTTGACCTCTTGAAAGGTGGATTCACCGAAGTAGTTGATCCGCAGCCGCAAGACCACCGAACCATCAAAGTTTTCGCGTGCATATTCCACGCTGGGAAGGTTCACCGGACGTCGCAGCAGCTTGACCGGATCGCGAAAACGTTCGATCTCTAGCTCGACGCTCGACCCTGCTGGGCCGCGTAGCTTCTCGGCAATCGCCTCGACCGGTAGATCGGCTACCGACACGCCGTTGATGCGGAGCAGACGATCCCCACTGACTAGACCGGCCTCGGCCGCAGCACTTTTGGGATAGACATGGGTCACTTGGATCTGATCGTCACGCAGGCCGACTTCCAACCCCGGATGGGTTATTCGTCCCTTGAGCATCGCCTGAGTGAAGGCCAAATGACCCGGCGTCAGGAACAATCCGTACTCGTCGATCGCGTTGGTCGCCCCCGCGGCAAATTCCAGTACGAAAGCGGCCATCAAGACGGGACGTGGACTCAGGCCGTCACGTGCCGCCGAACGAATGACCGCCAAGACCTGCTCCCGCAGGTCGGTTTTGGAAGCGAAGGTTGGCACCGGCCAGTTTAATAAGCGATTTTTATAGGCAGCAATTGATGAAGATTTGGCCGAAGCCAGGTAATATCGCAGGAATTCCGGATCCTCCAAAGCGTTGCGAAGTTCAACTAACCCATGTGTAAACAACGCTTCCAGACTGACCCGATGACTCTCAGGATGGGCCGTCGCGAGGACACCTGTTGTCTCTTCCAGCAGGTCCAACGCCTGCGAAACGCTCAATTTGGCTAACGTCGTCCGGTAGGATGGATCTGCGTGACGCAACGTCTGATACAATCGTCGCAGACAGCGTTGATACCCCAACCGCGCCAGTGGGTGTGTCCGATCTTTGCGAACCAACTCATCATACAGCCGGCACGCCTTGAGCCATTGCCCCTCTTTCTCCGCCTCCACAGCCTGGAGATAACGCCGGTCGGAAAGATCGGCCGCGTACGAAGGGGAGACGCCAAGGAAAACCAGACCGAGGAGTAGGACAACACGCAGGAGGAATGTAGCCAAGACGCACCTCGGAACCGTCAGGAGATCAACCAGGGCAGCAAGCCCTGAACGATCGAATCCATTTATTGTAATCGCCTTACCCAGGGCGGGTCAAAATTTTTGTGACGAGTTTGTTTCTCGCTGCTACTCGCAAGACAGACATTCCCGCCTGTGTAGGGAAGATCGTGTCTTCTGCTCCTTAGACGAATTAGTCTCCTGGTGAGATTGCTTCGATCGCTTCCTGGACGTGGTTGCTTCACGGACGTGGTTGCTGCCTGGACGTGGTTGCTTCACGGACTCATTTCGTAAATGAGGAACGTGCCGATGCACACGATCGGCTCGCGACTATGCAACCGCTTCCGAGTCTCCACTACCAACGGCGATAACGGTGGGCCATATACCAACGTAGCGCTCACGGCCAGATATCGGCCTCGTAATCGCTGCAGGTTGGCGTCGATATCCCCTTCGTGCAGCCGGACCAACTCGAACGGTTCGCTGCCCAGTGCTGGGTCGGCTCCATAATACCAGACAGGCAACTTTTCCCCAGCGTGAGCGGTCGCCCATTTTTTTAGCAGCGGGACACCGTGCCCCCAGTCGAAGTTGCTCTCACTCACCCAACGATAAGCAGGCTGGGATCGCGCATAAAATTCATTAACAAAAGAAAGGCCGTTCGGCCATGCCGAGAGAGCTACCAGCACCGCCCAGGAAGCACAGCTAAGCCCCAGACCTACAGCAGCGAGTCGGGGGGGCCGTCCTAGTGAAGGCGGTTGTGCCCAACGAACCACAGCGACACTTAGGCCGATCAACAGCAAGCAAATTAACGGGAACATGAACCGTACGCCGATTTGCACCCGACAAAACACGCTGAACGCGAACAACACGCCGACGCAGACCAGCGCGGGGTTGAGCAGGGAACGCGGGGCAGTTACCGCCAACCCCAGCAGCAACATCAGTACGGGTAACGACAACTTAATGCTTAACAACACCGGAAAATACCACCACAAGGCACTCGGCGAGGTCACGCCTAACAGATACGCCCCGTGCCCCCGTGCGTTGTGTCCTACCTGCCGAAAGAAACCATCGGCCGCATTAGGAAAAACGCGCAGGGCGGAAATCGCTGCGACCGCTAAGTCACGCGAACGACCTTCGGGCAATTTTTCTGCCCACCTCAGAGCGTCGGCCTGAGGCTGCCAATCGCTGCGGCAGTAGGCAAAGAGCAACAGCGTTCCTAGCCCCACGATCTGCACCACATCGCGCAGGAACGAGGGCTGTGAGGTCGTACTTGCTGGACGCGTTACCCGCCAGTACCCCTCTAGGGCCAGCAGCAGCAGCACGCCAAAGACCGGCCCCGAGGCTTTGCACAACGCCGCCAGCCCAAACCACAGCGCTGGTAGCCCTACCCTCCGGCCCCAGGAAGCCTCGCGGCCCGTCCAGTAGTGATAGGCCAAGGCCACCAGCGTGGCAGTGACGGATAGATCGGTCGTGGCCAGAGCCGCATGAGCCAGCAGGCTGGGTTCACAGGCTAGGAGCAAGACCGTCAGGCGACCGGCCCAGCTTCCTGCTAGATGCTGAGCGAACAGAAAAGCATAGCTCAGCAACAACCACCAAAACAGCAGATTCATCGCCCGAGCGGCAGGTAAAAGACGTTCTAGATCTGCACGCGGATCAAAACTCGGACCATTGAGCCGTTCCCACCAATACAAAGGGGCGGTCTGTACATCCACCGGCAGGGGCATCGTACCCAGGCGAATCAGCGGACTGAGTGTTCCTTCTCGCCAGCGCTGTAGACCACGTTCGATGTAGGTCGGCTCGTCAAAGGTCACACCCAGTTCTTGCGTCGAGGCCACACAAGCCCACGACGATAACCCGGCGACCAACACCAGCCAAACGAGATTCACGCCGCGTTCAGTCATGCTCTTCTCCACGAAGCTACTGCGTGGATGTAACATGGGGCACGAACACGAATCAACGCCGGAACAGAGGGGTGGGCTACGAATCACCCCTCGAACACCGGGCCGCAGGACTAGCGAAGGGGTTGGAGGCTTGAAGAACGGCTTCTAAAAGCCCAAGATGCCCTTGAGCAACCCGTAGCCTTCATACAGCACTAGCACCACAAAGAAGACCAGCCACAAGGTACCGGTGAGAATCCAACCACTGCCTAGCACTGGTTGAACCGGATGTGGTTGCTCCATTGGCGCAGCCAGCGGCTCGGTTTTTTTTCCCTCGGCACGGATGACAGGGTTCTCCGGCGGTTTGGCACGAGCCACGGTTCAATCTCCTGCTAACTTTTTCGCGTGAAGTCGAGATAGAACACAAATACCATCAAACTCAGCAAGAACGCTACCCCGATGTAGGTCGCCACGTTCTTCACCGCATCCGAGGGCGGCTTACCGCGAATCCACTCGTAGATCAGGAACACCATGTGCCCGCCATCCAACACCGGAATCGGCAAAAAGTTCACCACTGCCAGGTTGATGCTGATAATCGCCAGAAACTGCAAAAAGATGAACCAATCCTCACTAGCTACCGTGAACGCCTGCTCGGCGATCATTTTTGGCCCACCGATGCTCTCGTAGGAAATCCGGTTGGTGACGATGTTTTTCAAACTCAGCAGAATGTTTTGGATAAACTCTCCGGAGCGGCTCATCCCATAGCCGATGGCTGTCAGCAGCGAAGTAACTTCTTCCTTACGGGTTAGGGATAGAAACAAAAAGCCGCGCTCTAGGCTGGGCCAAGTCCGATCAAGCTCGGCGCAATCCAGCGCGAAGACCTCCGGGAGCAAAGCACCACCGCGTTTGATCTTTACCTCGACTTGAGCGTAGTCGTTGGCCTGCAGGGCAAAGTGGTAGTGCGCCCACTGGTCGAACTGTTCGCCCTCTTTAGCGCGCTTGGAGGCCAGTTTGGTCCAGCTCCCCCATTTGACCCCATCAAGCGTTTTATCAGCTTCACGCATGCGTAGTTCGACGATCTCGTCTCCCTGACGCAAGCCGGCTTTTTCTGCGGGGGAATCCTTGCGTACCTCTACGATCGTGCTTTCCACTCGATAGGCCACTCCCAGTTGCGGAATCGCCATTGGCGAGGTGGGACTCTGGGGGGCGTCTTCGTCTAGTGCCCAGCTATCGTCCCAGGGAATGGGGGGCAACTCGCGTTGTTTGCCGGCGTTGTGGTCGATTGTCGCCCAAACCTTGAACACAATCCGGTAGTCATCAGGACGGCGTTCAGGATGAGCATGTACCAGTTGATACAACGCCTCAGGTAGACGGACCGGATCGAAATCCTTGAACGTCTGCCAATCTGTTGGCTCATCTAGATATTTCACGCCCACCTGGCTGATCACCTCACCTGCCGCCAGCCCCGCCTTCTCAGCGGGTGAATTCAGCCGCACTGCTGCGATCTTACCCATCTTCATGCGTACGCCCAAATCCCGTGTATAAGCAGCTGGGACAAACAGACGTAGCACCTGATTCTCTTTGCCACGCTGCACTTCTATCACGACCGGACGACCAAAAAACGCCAGCATCCGTTCGCGAAACTCGAAACTATCGCCCATCGGCCCGCGATCCTTTTGAGCAGGGGCCAACCTCAATGGCGTGACATGGAACGGCTCCTGGGGCGTTTGAGGATCACTCATAGCCACGATGCGATCGTTGAAGGTGAAGCCACCCGGGGCGAGGCTGAGCGTCTCTTCCTGACCGTTGGCTCGCCGCACCTGAAGCCTGATTTCTTTCTTGGGGTCGGTCTGCAACAGCTTCCAACTGAGTTTCTCCATTGCCTTGTCGCCAACAGGTTCGCCGTCGATCGCCAGCAGCGCGTCGCCCCGCTCCAACGGGATGACCCGAGCCGCTGCAGCGGCAGAGTTGTAGACCACTGGCAACGCTCGGTGACGCTTGACCCGCTCGGAAACCAACTCCAGCCGTTTAGGAAACACTACACCAATGGTGGGCACCAGATTGGTGACCGTTTCCCGTACTGGGCTCAGAGCCACATCGATGGGCTTGTTGTCCCGATCACGGAATTGGAAGTGTAAAATAGCATCATGACCGGAGTTGGCCACCGCCAAACGTAGCTCTTCAAAGGAGGGATCTTTACGGTGGTCAATCTTGTCGATAGTCCAACCAATTCGTACACCGTTTTTCCAAGCCGGCGAGCCCGGCTCAGTACGCCACACCGCCGCTACGGTTTCCTCGATTCCATCCAGGCGGAAAATGATCACGAAGGACAACAACCCGAACAGCAGATTCATGATGACGCCGGCCGAGATAATCAGCATGCGTTGGAAAACAGTCTTGGCCTTAAACGAGCGGGGGTTAGTTTCCTCCTCGTCCCCTTCGGTGCCCTCACCCACCATGTTGACATAGCCGCCCAAAGGCAAAATGCCGATCATGTAGGTGGTTTCACCGACAGTAAACTGACAACCGGGCACGGCAGGCCCAAAGCCGATCGAAAAGGTCTTGACATGCACATCACACCACTTGGCCGCCAAGAAGTGACCCAATTCGTGGATGAAGATGAGGAAGCCTAAGCCCAACGCCGCCAGTGCCATAGGTAACAACCCCTCAACCCCTACTTGGCTGAACAGGAAGCCGGCTACGGCAACAACGATGAGCATCAGGACGCCGTTTTGCGCTAGCCAACTGCTCAGGGTGAGCGGCGTTTCCTCAGGGGCGGCGGAGGGCGCAATACCCGAAGAGGCCTCCGAGCGGGGTTGATTCAGTCGATCCGGGGGGGGAGTCGGTTGGTCCAACGGCTTGCCTCCTGTCTGGCCCACCGGTCCACGGCGAGCAACTCATCCAATGTCGGGCTGGCCTCATACGCATGATGGTCCAGCACGTCCCGGCAGATCCGGGCTATATCCAAAAACGCTAACTCGCCATTCAAGAAGCGTTCAACAGCCACCTCGTTGGCAGCATTCAGAACTGCGCCGCAGGTGCCGCCACGGCGAGCAACTTCATAGCCTAATTGTAGCGAAGCAAAGGTATCGGGGTCAGGCATCTCGAAATGCCAGGCACGCAAGCTTTGCCAGTCGAGTTTCCGAGACGGGCCAGCTAGCCGACGCGGATAAGTCAACGCATACTGAATCGGCAAACGCATATCTGGTGGGGAGGCCTGCGCTAGCACCGCCCCATCACGAAATTCGACAAAGGAATGGATCACACTCTCGGGATGGATCACTAGCCCCACTTGCTCCGCCTGCAATCCAAACAGCCAGCGGGCCTCGATCAGTTCCAAAGCCTTGTTCATCAAGGTTGCTGAATCGATGGTGATTTTGCGGCCCATGCGCCACGTGGGATGACGCAACGCTTGCTCTACTGTTACATTCTGTAGCTGGCCACGGGTTCGGCCACGGAACGGACCACCGCTGCCAGTCAGAACCAAGCGTTCAATCTCGTCAGGTTGGCTGCCCTGCAGGCACTGGAAGATAGCGCTATGCTCGCTGTCCACCGGCAATACCCGCCCGCCGGTTTGTGCTGCCAATCCCATCACCAGAGGACCGGCCATCACTAGCGTTTCCTTGTTGGCCACCGCCACGGTCTTGCCAACCTCCAGAGCTGCCCAAGTGCCCCGCAATCCTGCCGCACCGACGATGGCCGTCACGACAACATCGACCGCTTCGTTTTGCACCATCTGGACTACACCGTCGCTGCCGCGTAGCAGCGTCGTGCCTGGGGGAAGATCACCGGCCGCCGGGAACGGGCCATCACCAGTAACGCAAACAAACTGCGGACGAAATTCGTGGACCTGTTGCAACAGGAGTTGCAGCGATGAATGAGCCGACAAGCCAACGATCTGTACTTCACCGGGTAGATGACGAGCCACATCGAGCGTATTCGTGCCGATCGACCCGGTGGATCCCAGGACGACCACGCGTTTCACGGTCGCAGGCGTCGTGTTTCTCATCCAGATTCTCATCCAAATATTGTAGGGACTGCCCCAGACTCCCCACAAGGCGAACCAACTCCCCACTAGGCGAAGCGATCAACTCACTGCCCCCAAGGCGAACAGACCAACCAACTCCTCGCAAGGTGAACAGACCAACTCCCCACAGCCACCCTCGCCGGGTGTCCTGTGGTTGAATCCTCCCTACCATCCCCTATAATCTTTTCCAGGGTTAGAGAGGACTCGGCTCTACCTCTTCCCTCATAGACTCTCTTGTTCTGGGATGTTGCCCCATCGGCGAAGCAAACCTTCGGGTAGTTCGCACTTCCAGGGAAAGAGGTGTTGTATGGCAAAGAAAACCATCCGCGCACTCGATCGTGCTTGGCATCTACAGATGCTAATCCTCTGTGCTTTGGCCTTAGCGGCCGCTCCGCTCTTGCAAGTGCAAGGCCGCGACAAGGTCAGCCTGCGCGGTTGGTCCGCCGCCGAACTCCCACCGCTGTGCGGTTCACAGATTTTCTTCGGCATCTCCTGCCCGGGATGCGGCTTGACGCGTTCCTGGGTGTCGCTGGCTCATGGCGAAGTATCCCGTTCCCTGGACCATCATCGCCTGGGCTGGCTCCTTATGCTCCTGGCCCTCTTGCAGATCCCCTACCGCCTGCATGCTCTGTACACCGGCAAGCCCCTTCTGCCTGATCGCCTCGCCACAGGGATCGGCTTGGCCCTGATTGCTGCTTTGTTCCTTAACTGGCTCGTCGGCCTGTGGTTTACCTGGGTGGCAATGTCCCGTTAAACGATTACGATTAATGCAAATCGTCGTCGCAATCTAGGTCACTCTCGGTGAATAGCCGAAACCCCAGCCGCGCCAGCGTGTTGGAGGCCGTCTCTTGATCTTCCACATGCAATGCCACCGCCGAGCGGCCGTGCGGCCCCACCAGCAAGGGATATGCATAGTTGATGCCGATCTCGGCACCCAGCAACGCCTTGCAGATGGCAACCAGCGGCTGACGGGTGTCGGGCAGTTCGACCACGAGTAGATTGCTCTCGGTCACTGGAAGCCGAGCTTGCTTAAAAATTTCCAGCGCTCGCTCTGGGTCGCTCAACACCATGCGAATGATGGCACAATCGGCCGATTCCACCACTGTAAGCGAAACGATGCGGATATCAGTGGATTCAAAACGTCGCACCACCGAAAGAAGGTTACCCACGCGATTCTCGACAAATACGTTGAATTGTCGAACACTGGGAAAATCGCGGCCACGTGCCGTGGCAAACTCGATACCGCCGCCGTCGCCTTCGTCTTGTCCATCATGCATGGGCCTAGCTCCTGTAGGAGTCTTCACTCTAACCCAGAGGCCCACCGCGCGTCAATCGTCCTGCTGTTTGCTTAGCAACGGCCACAGCCGTGGATGGACGCTACCAGGCACTACCCCCCCAAACTGCCCCTGTTCGCTAGCCTGGTTCTCAAAAGTATGCCACCAGCCCTCGCCCTCTCGCCAGAGGGTAAATATCCCCCCCTTGGGCAAATACAACCAGCTTAGCCGCCGTGCCTGTATCGAATGCCCTACCTCGTGGGCTAATATCTCGCTGCAGCTAGGCCATGGCTGCCCCCCGGCCGCCCTCCGCCGCTCTGGGTCGCGTAACCGTCCCGCGCACACCTCCAACGGATGCTCCCGGCTCACCGGCCGTTGCCGCTGTTCGCGGATCACCTCGGCGGCGACATCCCAACCGCAGGCGATGATTGTATCAGTCCAGGTGATGAGCGTTCCCGCCCACAGTGGACGCATCCAACCATCCTTCGCGTTGCGGCGTTGGGTAGCCATCACATCCAGGACGCGCCAGTCGGGTTCCTGACGTGTTTTGCCATAAATCTGAAAAGCGCGTTCACCGAAGGAGCGGTGCAGCGCAGTGAACCAACGATTGTACATAGCTCACGCCTCACCCGCGCACTTGCGTAAATACGCCAGGCTCTGGGTGGCGATCGTCTCCGGATCCGGGGTGTAATCGAAGACTTCTACCGAAACCCAGCCGCTGTAGCTGATCGCTTTAAGGGCGGCCAAGAGAGGCACAAAATCGACCGCGCCGAACCCCGGACCTCGCTTGTTGGGATCATTCGCGTGGAAATGATACAACTGCTCACGGTGCCGCTGTATCAACGTCGGCATGTCGTCCTTCTCGGCAGACATCGCCTTGACATCTAAATGCAGCCGAAACGCCGGCGATTGGACCTGTTGGATGAGTTGGATCGCCTCGGCCGCGCTGGTGAGGAAATCGGCCTCGGGCGGAGCCAGCGGCTCAACGCACAGTTTCACCCCCATGGCTTCGATGCCCGGAGCGGCCCGACGGAAGGTGTCGACCGCCCAACCCATCGCCTGCTGCCGGCTTGCCCCAGCCGGGATTCGCCGCTGTGCCGGCGAGCCAAACACGAGAATATCGCCGCCTAAATCAGCCGCCGCCCCAGCCAATTCGACCAGGTAGTCGGCGGTGGCTTGCCGAACAGTGTCGTCGGGCGAAGTAAGCATCAGTCCAGTGGTTTTGGCTAACAGCCAATGCAGGCCGATGATTTGCAGGCCGGCGCGCTCAGCGGTAAGGCGCAGGTCGCGGCGTTGGGCAGACGACACGTCGGTGATGCGTTCAGCCAGTGTGAACGGGGCGAGTTCCAGGCCGGTGTAGCCAAGCGAGGCGACGTAATCACACACGCGAGCATGTTCCCAGCCTTCAAATGTCTCGTTACAAATGGCATAGCGCATGCCGTTTCCTTTCTGAAGTTCATTTCTCCATTAACGTGACATCTTCCGACTGCCCTTCGGGATTCACAATCGTTAGCGTGACGCTGCGTCCTACTTTGGTCATCACCTCGTGATACTCCGCGGGGGTAGTCACCTGTTTGCCATCCACATGCGTGATGAGTTTGTTGGGCTGCAGAAGAGCGGCATCGGCCGGGCTTCCGGGCAGCACTTCGCGAATCACCACCCCCTCAGGCAGTAACCGCAACGCCGGAAACGGATTACGCTGATTGAGAATGCTTGCGTGATCCACCCGCAGACCAAAGCGCGCTGCGGGACGTTTTGCGGCCAGGATCGGTCCCGGGTAGTAAAATTTGCCCAATTTCACCGGGCTGCGGATGATCCGCAGCCCGCGGCGTGCTTCCACTTCCACCGTGTTGCCAGCCAACCCCATCCCGACGTGCAGCAGCAAATCGCTCTGGTTGCGAACCGGTTTGCCATCGACCGAGATGATAACATCGCCGCCCGTGAAGCCCGCGCGGCCAGCTGGCGACCCCGGCGAGACGCGAAACAGCCGGACCCCGTTTTCCCGCAGGCCGCGTATCTCCGGCCGCTCGAGTACGACGCCCAAAAAGCCATATTCGACCTCTTCGCCCCGTTTAAGCACTTCGATGATCCTTTTGGTACCGGTGTCAAACGGAATCGCCAGTCCGCCGGGTCGGTCGCCGGTCACTGCCACTACTGCACTGCTCAGGCCGATTGCTTTGCCCTCCAGGTCGAGCAGTACGCCGCCGCTGCATCCGGGAGGGAGTTTGGCATCAACCTGCAACAACGTGCCATAGTGGTGCAGGGTTGGCTTGTGCAGTTCGCGCTCGTCGAGGTTAGTGCTGGGCAACGCCTGGCGGAGTGCGACCACTTGACCAGAACTGGCTTCCGGGCCATCCCGTCGCAGGCCCGGTTCGTAACTGTTGCACAACGAGAACACCAGTTGGCCCTCGCGCAGACGGTCGCCGTCGCCCAGAGACAACGCTTTGAGTCCTGCTGGCGGTGTCAGTAGTTTCAGCACCGCCAGATCGCTTCGCGGGTCGCCCGCATGGATGTTGGCCCACGAACCGCCCTTGCCTGGTAGCCGCACATACAGTTTAGTGGCATCCTTAACGACATGAAAATTGGTGAGAATCAGGCCGGCGTCGTCGATCACGATACCACTGCCAAACGACTCGGGCACCACCTGGGGATCCGATAAATCATGATCGGCAATTGCTCTCCACAGCCGATCCCGCTGCGGATGTTCGGCCACTTTTTTGCGGGCAGCGGCCGCATCAAACGCACCCAGGTCACCGGCATATTCGAGGTTGGGCGGGCTGCCCCAAGGGGCTTTGTGATAGGCGTCGGAACGTGAAACATGGATACAGACCACCGAGGGTCCGTTCTCTTTGACGGCTCGTTTGGAGCGAGCCTCCAGAGCGGCGAGGATTTGGTCGGGAGATTGCGCCTGCACACAGGCGACTCGAAGCAGCCCTATCAAGACCCCAAGGCTCGTCGCCAACTGCAACCCGATTTTCATGCACGAACCTCTTGTGGGCGGCGGTTTCTGTTCTCTTGTCGTTGTATCATGAAACCGGGGCCGGCAACATCCCCACCGCCTGACGCACCAGCCGCATCGTGGCCTGGGCTTCGGCTCGCGCCTTGGCCGCGCCGCGTTGCAACACTTCTTCGACTACCCCAGGCTGAGCGGCCAACTGCTTGCGGCGTTCGCGAAATGGTCCAAAATAGTCGTTGATCTTGGCCAGCAGCAGTTTTTTGGCGTCGCCATAGCCAAAGGGTCGGCCTTCGCGTTGTTCGGCATCTTCCAACGGATGGCGATACAGCGATTCGATTTTGGCCACCTCGTCGGGTGAGGCAAAGAGTTTGTACAAAGCAACGACATTACACTTCTCGGGATCTTTAGGTTGCTCCACAGGAGTCGAGTCGGTCACAATGCTCATAACCGGTTTCTTCAGGGCGTTGCCTTCGGCGAAGATCTCGATCGTGTTGCCATACGATTTCGACATCTTCTTGCCATCGATGCCCGGCACAACCGGTATCGTGTCCAGACGCTCCTGGGGCATCGGGAACAAGTCGACCTGGAAGGTGTTGTTGAAATACCCGGCCATGTCACGCGTCATCTCCAAGTGTTGCACTTGGTCCTTGCCCACCGGCACTACCTGAGAGCGGTAGATGAGGATGTCAGCGGCCATCAGCAACGGGTAGGTGAACAGGCCAACGGTGGCATCCAGGCCGCGTTCGGTTTTATCTTTGTAGGAGTGAGCGCGTTCCAGTAGGCCCATCCCGGTAACGGTGGCCAGCATCCAGGCCAATTCGGTGACTTCCGGGACATCGGACTGCCGGAAAAAGGCGGTTCGTTCGGGATCCAGTCCCAGGGCCAGATAATCTAGGGCCACATCGCGGACATTCTCGCGCAACACAGTAGCATCTTTCAAAGTCGTCAGGGCGTGATAGTCGGCGATGAAGTAAAAGCATTCGCCCTGGTCCTGTAAGGCAATATGGTTGCGGATCGCCCCGAAGTAATTGCCCAGGTGGAGCTTACCCGATGGCTGCACTCCCGAAAGAATCCGCTTCTTAGTGGACACGTTCGTTTTCTCCTGACAGATGACTAGCAGCTTGCGGTTAGGGCTCCGGAGCGTGATCAGGGATACAGACCGCGTTTCATCTTTTCGCGGGCCACCTTCTCGACACCCAAGCTCAAGGCGGCGGTTCGCATCGACAGTTTCCGCTCGCGAGACCGCTTTAGCACCTGATGGAAGGCGCGCAGCATCAACTCGCGCAGCTTGTCGTTCACCAGCGATTCACTCCACATCAATTGTTGAATATCTTGCACCCACTCGAAGTAGCTTACCGTCACACCACCTGCGTTACATAATACGTCTGGTATGATAAAAATGTCCGAGCGTGACAGAATAGCATCCGCTGGTACTGTCGTCGGACCGTTCGCCGCCTCCGCTAGTATCTTGCAACGTAGCTTCGGGGCGTTGTGTTCGTCGATCACACGTTCCGAGGCAGCCGGGACCAAGACCGTACAGGGCGTGCAGAGCAGTTCTTCAGAGGGCAAAGGTTCAGCCTCGGGAAACTCCTTAAGCAGTTTGCCGCTGGCCACCCAACGCGACAAAGCCGGGATGTCGATACCCCGTTCGTTGTGAATCGCACCAAATCGGTCGCCCACGGCAACCAGCTTTACGCCTCGCTGGAAGAGTTCGATGCAAGTAACGCTGCCAACATTACCAAACCCCTGCACCACCGCGGTGGCCTCGTTGGGTCGGATGCCGATCACCTCGAGGGCCTCTTGGATGCAATAGACCACCCCGCGTCCCGTGGCTTCGCGACGACCAACGCAACCGCCCAACTCGACCGGCTTGCCCGTGACGATTTCTGGGCAAGCGTAGCCGACCTTCATGCTGTAGGTGTCGTAGATCCAGGCCATGGTTTGTTCATCGGTGCCCATGTCCGGGGCCATTACGTCTTGACGTGGGCCGATGATGGCCAGTACCTCGTCGGTGAAGCGCCGCGTCAGGCGTTCTTTCTCCCCCAGACTCAGGGCGGCCGGATCGCACGAGATACCGCCCTTGGCCCCGCCAAACGGCAGGTTCATGATGCCGCACTTCCACGACATCCACATGGCCAGGGCTACGACTTCCCCCAGATCGACGGCGGTGTCGTAGCGTAAGCCCCCCTTGCTTGGCCCGCTAGTGAGCGAATGCTGCACCCGATAGCCCGTGAACATCCGCAGATTCCCGTTATCCATCCGCACCGGAATGCTGACGATCAACGCTCGCTTGGGCAAACTCAACCGATCGAGTATCCCTCGATCCAGATCCATCGCTTCCCCCACGGCATCCAGTTGGGCCCGTGCCATGCGGAAGGTTGGCGAATCACCGTACATCGACGGCAGATCAGATTCATCGGGATGAGACATGCCTGGCCTCGTAGCATTGGAGAGTTAGCCGCCTGCCCTGGCAGCTTTTCCTCATTTTACTGAAGAGGCCGAATCCTGGAAACTCGGGGTCACCTGGGCACGTCGTCGCCACTCCTGAATCTGAAAGCCAATCAGCGCCGCCACGAGAAAACCAAAAGCAAAACTTACTGCTAGATGCTTCCAATAGTCTAATGGGTTGCCGCGTAGCTCGGCGGCGGAAACCTCAGCCGGCCCTTCCTCTGCGGCTCGCCGTAATAGTTCCCACTCTAATTCCGTCTTAAACTGGTCGGCTGTCAGCGGCGCAAACCAGGCCGAGGCCAGCAGCACATGACCCGAGGCGCTGGGCAACAGCGGCACGCGAGCCAACGTCATTCCCGTGGCATAAAACTGAAAGGTCGGTAGCCGGGTCGTGAACGCTCGCATTAGCGTAGCCGCCTCATTGAGAATTTTGCGATGCCGCCGCAACCCTTGAAACTCGAACCCTTCATCGACCAGATCGTTCAGCACGCGGGCGGCTACTTCGATGCGGCCCAGCACCGCGCTGAGTTCGCCGAACTGCCAGTACAGCCGCCGATCGTGCGGCACAGCCAACAGGAGGCGCATTAAGGTATCTTCAGCATCTACGGGCAAGCGGTCGCGAATGCTCTGCGGCAGATTCCACGGCTCGTAATCTCCCTCGGCGGATTCGACGCGGAAACCAGGAAACAGGGGATCGAGGGGCAGTTCACGGCGGGAACCGCGGCGGGCTTCCTCGGCTCGGTTGCGAATCACCACCTCAAACATCCGTTCCACCGCCCGAGCGCGGGCCAGATCGTCTTGCGTCCACCCGGGCAAGACTCCCGGCCAACGACGCAGTAATTCCGATTGGTGGCGAGCGGCCACATCGTATTCCCCCCTATCGAAGTAGGCGGTGGCCAAGTTGGCCACAATCAGCGGATGCGTGCGGTCACCGGCTTCCAGCAAACGGATGGCCTCGGTTAGCCGACCCAGGCGAATATAGGCGGCTCCCAGCGAAACCCTTTCGGGGGTGCTAAGTAGGCCCTGTGACTGCACGATCTCCAACCGCTTGGCCAGCCGCTGAATCTGCGCTCGAGGCGAATCGGGGTCCAGCCGTCCAGGCGGTTCCACAGCCACGGCCCGCCGTTTGAGCACCTCCTCGCGCAGCCGGTCCCAATGGGTAAACTGCGGCCGCTGATCGCCAAAATACAATCCGGCCCGAGCGACCGAGGCTAACAGCAACAACAGCAGCAAGGCACGCATGAGAGCTTCTCCAGGACCTCTTCATTTTAGCGGCGGCACATATCCGTGGCATCCGCTGGCCGTTCCGAAGTTGGGCCAAGACGATATATTAGATTTCAGCCCGACTCGCTGCTGGTCCTCCCGATGCTCGCCTTGACCTTTCAAATCGGTGCACATCGCCTAGCGCTGGATATTCGCCGTATCCGAGAGGTGGTGCCCCGCGTTGAGTTACGTCCCCAAGCGGGCGGCCCTCCCTGGTTGGCCGGTATCTTCATCTACCGTGGTTCTCCAGTACCGGTCATCGACCTACATCGCTTGCTCCAAGCCGGCGAATGCCCTGCCCACCTCTCCAGCCGCATTATTCTCGTCCCCGTTGAAGGTGGCCTGCTCGGCTTGCTTGCCGCTCAGGTTGCCGAACTGCGTGAGGTGGTACCGCCTGGCTCGGACCTACCTACGTTGGGTGGACCCGAACTCGGCCCGCTTGTGGTTGATAACGGCACTCTATTGCATCTGCTTGACCTTGAACGGTTGCTGCCGGAATCAACCCGCTCCTTGATGCTGCGCATGCCCAAGGAGGGCAAGATAGCATGAACTTTCAGCCCGTGACCGAGTTGCTTCGTCAGCACCTGGGGTTGGAGACGAGTTCGCTGGGAGACTCGTCGCTGCAGCTGACTTTCGTCGAGTGCATGAAAGCGGCCAAATGTGACAATCCTTGTTCATATGCTCATTTGCTCAGGCATAATGCCCGCTTGCTGGAACGCCTCATCGAACAAATCGTCGTCGCCGAAACCTGGTTCTTTCGCGGTGGCGAGTTGTTCTGGTTTCTCGCTGAGCAAATCCGCCTGGCATGGCGTGAAGCCCCTGGCCAGCCGGTTCGCATCCTGAGCATCCCCTGTAGCACTGGCGAAGAGGCCTACAGTCTGGCCATCGCTGCCCTGGAAGTCGGTCTGCCGCCAGGCAGTTGGCACCTCGACGCGGTAGATGTTAGCCGGCGGGCCTTGCTAGCGGCTGGTCAGGGGTTGTATGGCCAACTCTCGTTTCGGCAGACCGAGCCGCTCCTGAGGGATCGCTATTTTCGCAAGATCGGCGACCGCTGGGAGATTCGCCCCGAACCGCGTCAAGGGCTTCGCTTTCTGCACGGCAACCTGATTGCGCCGGATCTACTGATTTGGGAACGGCCGTACGATTTGGTCTTTTGTCGAAATGTGTTTATTTATCTCACCCTGGAGGCGCGCAAGGCTGCCGTGGACAATCTCGCCCGACTGCTGCGGTCTGACGGCCTGCTCTGCACTAGCGTCACCGAAACGCTGCCCCCCCACGAAACGCGGTTTCTCCGCTGGGGACCGCTTGCTTATGGCCTGTATCGCCGCATCGCCGATCGGCCGCCGACGGGCGCGTTGCCCTTGGTGCCGCTAACCCCAGCCGAAGTGGTGCCCCAAGGGCGGCCGACCAGCCTGCACTCTCCCTGTGCATCGGCTGCCGCTCCGGTGGCACTGTTGATCGAAGCACGCCGACTGGCCGACCAAGGCCACCTCGACGACGCATTGGCGGGCTGTTTGGCCCTGGAAAGAACTCAGGGACCTTCGGCCGATCTGTTTGCCCTTTTGGGGGTGATCCATCAAGGGCGCGGCGAACCAGCCCTGGCCTATGAAGCCTTTCGCAAGGCCCTCTACCTGCAGTCCGACCATCGCGAGGCCCTGACGCATCTGATGCTGCTGGCCCAACAAACCGGCGATCACGCCACTGCCAAGGGGGTGCAAAGGCGGTTAGCTCGGCTTGGCCAGCCCGATCACGATTCGGAGCAATCGGCATGAAACCCATCCCGGTGGTCAACGATTGCTGGAATCGCATCGGCGTGCGTGGCGATCGCTCCTGTCCCGAGTTGCCCGGCGTGGGCCATTGTCACAACTGCCCGGTGTTCTCAGCTGCAGGCCGTGGATTTCTCGATGCGCCTTCGCCGGAAGGTTACCGTGAAGAGTGGACACGTCGGCTTGCTCCCGCCATCGAAACCGAGGCCAGCGACCGGCTAAGCGTCTTCCTGTTTCGTTTGGATGAGGAATGGCTGGCCTTGCCGGTCGGGGTGCTAGTCGAGGTCACCACTCCCCGCCCGGTGCATCGGGTACCCCACCGTGGCGGCTTATTGGCAGGTATTGTCAATATTCGTGGCGAATTACAACTCCAGGTAAAAATACACGCCTTGTTGGGCATCCCATCCCGAGAGACGCCCCGTTTTCTGCTGGTGGTACGTCACGACAACGAACGCTGGGTCTTGCCCGTGGACGAGGTGGACCAAGTGCGACGCATCCCCATCAACGACCTGAAACCCCCCCCCGCCACCTTGCAACGGGCCAGCACTGCTCTGACACGTGGTGTATTTTGCACCGAAGACCACGCGGTCGGCCTGTTAGATGAAACCCGACTCTGGGCTGCCTTACGCACGAGGGTACGATGAGCGACGACATCTCGTTGTTGGAGTTGTTTCGAGAGGAAGTGCGGACCCATTGCCAAACGCTCGTCTCAGGGCTTGTCGAGCTAGAAAACCACCCCAACGCTACCCAAGCGTTTGAACCGCTCATGCGCGCTGCCCACTCGATCAAAGGCGCTTCACGCCTCGTCCAGATCGAGGCTGCTGTCCGCCTGGCTCACGAGATGGAAGATATCTTCGTCGCTGCTCAAAACGCCACCGTTTGCCTCGGCAGTGCCGAGATTGATCTGCTCTTACACGCTACCGATCTGCTACAGTCGTTGGCCCATGTGACCGAGGCCAGCCAAGGAGCCTGGGGGGCTAGCCAAGCCGCCCAACTGGAACCGCTGTTGCAAGAGCTACGCGGCATCTTGCACCGTCGGGCCTGCTCCCCTGAAGTGTCATCCATCCCGACGCCCCCCACAACACCAACTCTGATGGCGACCGTAGACGCCATTTCGCAACCTCCGACGCCCCCCACTATTTCGATGCCCGCTGAACCCGAGTTAGACCCCGAATCGCCTCTCTGGGAATTATTTCGCGATGAGGTCCGACAGGCGGTCGGCGTGTTGCAAATCGGTTTGCAGCAGCCCACATCCGAACTGGGGCCGCTCCTACAAGCTGCCCGAACCATCCGTAGCGCGGCCCGCCTGCTGCAACTCAACGGCCCTGCTGAGTTCGGTCAGCTACTGGAACAGATTTTGTCACGACTCATCCAACAGGGCGAAATCTCTGCTGAGATGCGTCAACGCTTACACCTAACGGTCGGCGTGTTGTTGGAACTCACCGATCAACCGCCTAGCCAGATCCCGGCCTGGAACCAACGCCATCTCGCCACGCTGCGGCAATGGCTGGAACACCTGCCGGGTTCGACTATGGCACCCCTCGCGGCGGCTTCTCAGCCAAATGCGTTGACGGTGCCGCTTGAGCCGCCGCCCGCCCGGCTACCCGTCGGACCGGCCCTACCGCAATCGATCGAGACGCCGCCTGCGGCACCGGCTCCTGGGCGAGCAACACCGATTCCCGAAGAGAAGCCAGCCGAAGCAGTCGTCCGCGTCAGTGCCGAGAGTCTGACCCGGCTGATGAGCCTGGCGGGGGAATCGCTGGTGCAAGCTCGCTGGTTGAGTCCCTTCGCTACCGCTCTGCTGAAGCTCAAGAAAGCCCAAGACCATTTGGCCGCCTTGCTAGAATCGGCCCAGGTACAACGCGACCCATCAGCGTTGAGCGAGGCTCGGCGACAGCTAAACAGGTGTCGTAGCGTCTTAGCCGAACGGATGCGAGAGTTTGAAGACCACGCCGCCCGCGCCGAGGATCTCAACGCCCGGCTGTATCGCGAAGTCATCGCCAGTCGGATGCGGCCCTTTAGCGACGGGGCGATCGGTTTTCCGCGGTTGGTACGGGACATGGCGCGTTCGCTGGACAAACAAGTGCGACTGGAGATTCAGGGGCTGAATACCGAAGTCGATCGCGATATTCTGGAGCGTCTCGAAGCGCCACTCAACCATCTTTTGCGCAACGCAGTCGATCACGGCATCGAATCGGTAGAGCAGCGACGGCAAGCAGGCAAACCGGAGCAAGGGACGATCCGCCTCGATGTTCGGCATCGTGCCGGCATGCTTGTCATTCAAGTAAGCGATGATGGGCGTGGCATTGATGTGGAACAGCTGCGAATCAAGATCGTCGATAAGGGTCTGACCACCAGCGAATTGGCGGCCACCTTGACGGAGGCCGAACTACTGGAGTTTCTCTTCCTGCCAGGCTTTACGACTGCTGGAACCGTCACCGAATATAGCGGCCGTGGCGTGGGGTTAGATGTAGTCCAGACGACCATACGGAAGATCGGCGGTCAAGCCCGAGTGAGTACCCGGCTGGGGCAGGGGACGACCTTTCACCTGATCTTGCCACTTACCCTGAGTGTGGTGCGGGCCGTGCTGGTCGAGGTGGCTGGCGAACCTTATGCCTTTCCTCACAATCGCATCGATCGGGTATTGCGAGTGCATCGCAAAGAGTTACAATCTCTGGAGCATCGCCAGTTCATCCGTGTCGATGGCCAACATATCGGATTAGTGCATGCATCTCAATTATTTGATATGGAGGGAAAACAGCTAGGCGATGATTTTGACATTCTTCTACTTTCTGATGATTCCGGCAGCTATGGTTTGATCGTTGAAGCAGTACGCGGCGAGCAAGACCTCGTGGTCCGGCCGCTGGATCCCCGCTTGGGCAAGGTGCCCGATGTCTCGGCCGCGGCCATCTTGGACGATGGCCAACCCGTCCTCATTGCTGACGTGGAAGACCTGATTCGATCAATGGAACTGTTCATTCAATCGGGAACCTTACGGCGCTGCGAGACCGCCCCGGTGGTGCAGCAACGCCGGGTGCCGCGCGTCTTAGTAGTGGATGACTCGATCACCGTCCGCGAGGTCGAACGCCAACTGCTGCGCAACGCCGGTTATGAGGTTCGGGTGGCCGTCGACGGGATGGACGGCTGGAATATGGTGCGCGAGAGCAGTTACGATCTGGTGGTCAGCGATATCGACATGCCCCGGATGACGGGATTGGAACTGCTGCGTAACATCCGCAGCGAAGAGCGCTTGCGCGATCTGCCAGTGATTATTGTCTCTTACAAGGACCGCCCCGAGGACAAGAAACGCGGCCTGGAACTGGGGGCCAACGCCTATTTGACCAAGAGCAGCTTCCACGATGATACCTTCTTACAGACGGTCGCGGACCTCATCGGCGAGGGCTAGAATATCTCAAAGCTCCCTGTGACATCCAGGAACTCGCGATTATGCGTGTTGCGATCGTCAACGATCTGAAAACCGCTCAGGAGGCGTTGCGACGCATCGTCTTGCAACTGCCTGGAACGCAAATTGCCTGGTTGGCTGACGATGGCCAACAGGCAGTCGAGAAAGCCTGCCAGGACCGACCAGATGTGATATTGATGGATCTGGTGATGCCGAAGATGGACGGGGCGGAGGCCACCCGGCGGATCATGCAGGTCTCCCCATGTCCAATTTTGCTGGTCACCAGCAGTGTGAGGGGCAATCTGAATCTGGTGTATCAAGCGATGGGCTACGGGGGCCTGGATGCGGTCGATTACACCCAGACCGACAAGCTCTTGTCGCAATTGCTTCAGTTGCAACAGGCCACGAGCAAAGTCCCCGCTGTCCCCGAAGATCCGCCCTTGGTAGCCTTGGCAGCCTCAACCGGTGGACCCGAGGCGGTGGCGCAGATCTTGGAACAACTGCCGGCGGATTTACCCGCTGCTTTAGTCCTGATCCAGCACATGGATTACGAGTTCATCCCGAACTTCGGTCAGTGGTTACAGGGTCGCTCTCGTCTGATAGTGGAGTTGGCCCAGGCAGGGCAACGGCCCAAACGGGCCACGCTGGCCATTGCCGCCAACAATCAACATCTGGTGCTGCGTACTGGCGGTGTCTTTGCCTATAGCGTCGAGCCGGCCGATCATCCCCACATCCCCTCGGCTGACGTGTTTTTCACAAGTGCGGTGCGCAGTTGGCCGCGTAGTGGGGTGGCAGTGATTCTGACAGGCATGGGGGAGGATGGCGCTCTGGGCCAATTGGCTCTACGCCGGGCAGGCTGGCACACTCTAGCTCAGGACGAAGCCAGCAGCGTCGTCTATGGCATGCCCAAGGCCGCCATGCAATTGCAAGCTGCCGTGGAAAGTGTGCCACTCCACGAGATGGCCGCCGCCATTGGCAACGCCCTGAGCAAGTTGGACAAACGCTAATGTATTTTTTCCTATTGTGTTTTTTCTGCGGGAGGTTTTAATCGTGTTTCTGCTGGAAGTCGTCACCCGCTCGGGACGGATCAGCGAATCGTTTCCCACCTACGAAGCTGCCCTGGCCCGTCTGAATGCCCTGGCCGACGACGAATTGCTCACCATGCCGCTGATCTTTCAGGATCTGCCCGACGGCTCGCAACGCCTCGTCCGCGCTGACGGTAAGCCTCTGCAGGCGCATCGGCCGACCTTGACGGCCGACCTGAACGATGATGCCTTGCCGCTCAGCGAGGAAGAGATTCCACTGGGTGAATTGCGGACCATCTACACGCCCCAGGACGATCAGGGCGAATGGGTCGATCCCCTAGGCCGCATCTGCTGTCGCAACCACAACTCCGATGACGAGCCGCTTCCCCTGGCCGATTGAATCGCTCTTGTAAACTAAACCAGGGTACCGCCTTTTACTCTCCCGGAGACTCCTGCCATGCTGACGCTCACCCTCGCCCTACTGTTTGCGGCCGATCCAGCCCCAGCCGCTCCTGCACCTGGCTCCATCAAGGTACTCATCATCGACGGGCAAAACAATCATGCCTGGAAAGTGACCACCCCTCTGCTCAAACGTTTCCTCGAAGAAGCCCAGATCTTTTCCGTCGATGTGGCCACCAGTCCGCCCAAGGGGGGCGATATGTCCCGCTTCAAGCCGAAGTTCAGCGACTATCATGTGGTAGTGAGCAACTACAACGGCGAGATGTGGTCCAAAGAGACCCGGGCGGCCTTCACCGATTTCGTCCGCAATGGCGGCGGCTTCGTCAGCGTCCATGCGGCCAATAACGCTTTCACCAGCTGGCTAGAGTACAACGAGATGATCGGCCTGGGCGGCTGGGGAGGCCGCAATGAAAAGAGTGGGCCGTATGTGCGGATTCGAGATGGCAAAGTGGTTCGCGACGAGAGCAAAGGCGCGGGCGGTAGCCATGGCCGGCAGCACGAGTTTGTCATCGAGCATCTGGACACCGAGCATCCGATCACAAAGGGACTACCGCCGAAATGGATGCATGCTCAAGACGAACTTTACGATCGCTTACGCGGCCCGGCGAAGAATCTCACGGTGCTGGCCTATGCCCACGCCAAGAAAGAGACCGGCGGCAGTGGCGAGAACGAGCCACTGCTTATGACCGTTACCTATGGCAAGGGCCGCGTCTTCCACACCGCTTTGGGCCACGGCGTCGAAGGCATCAAGTGCGTAGGCTTCATCGTCACGCTGCAGCGTGGCACCGAGTGGGCCGCCACCGGAAAGGTAACGCGGACCCAAGTGCCTGACGATTTCCCCACGGCCGATAAATCTTCGTCACGCAAGTGAGTCGTCCAGCGCAAGCAAGCCCCGCGCTCACCCCGCGACCGGCTCAGACCCGTGGCATCGCTGCACCATGCTGACCGCCAACCGCCGCAAGCAAACCGGGATGCATCCTGTGACCCGCTCAGGTGGCTTTAGCCATCACTTCCAGTTGCAACCGCCCAAAATGATGCGTGGGGTAGGCTGCTGCTCCCGCTCAGGTCGCCTTGGCCATCACTTCTAGTTGCAGTAGGCTGCGGTTCTGCTCCTTTTCCAGGTAGGCGCGGCCTTTCTTGACATTGATGTGGTCCCAAGGCAAAACCTCGCTCGTCGGCCGGTGCCGGTGAACGTACCAGTCGAAATCGACATTCAATTCCCGCACGCTGTCCCACCATAGCTCGGGCCGGAAGCACTCACGCCAACCATCCAAACGTGCCCCTTTACGCCAGGCGCGTTCCAACACGGCGGCGACGCGACGGTCACCACGCGTCAGCAGCCCCTCCAACATGCTGGTTTCGATGTCATGCTGCTTGAGCTTTACCGTGCGATACCGCACTCGCTGCCGCATATACTGGCCAGCTTCTCGTAGATACTCGCGGCTGGCCATACCGTTCCACTGGTACGGGGTGTGCGGCTTGGGCACAAAGTTCGACACGCTCGCCGTCACCTCCTTGTAGCGGCCAGTCACCTCCTTGCTGATGCGGGCGATGTGGTCGGCCATGTCGACGATGCCATCGAGGTCGACTCGCCGTTCACCGGGCAGACCGGCCAGGAAGTAGAGCTTGACCTTTTGCCAGCCCTCGGCAAACGCGTTGCGGCAGCCCTCGTACAAGTCTTCATTTTTAATCGGTTTGCGAATTTGCTCACGCATGTCGTCACGGGCCACCTCGGGAGCCAGTGTCAGACCCGCCTTGCGAATGCCCTTCATCAACTTAGGTAACTGCGGAAAGTGCGAGTTGACACGCAGGCTCGGCAGCGACACGCTCACCCCCAACGGCGCGAATACCTCGGCCATCTTCTCCACTAATTCAAAAAAATGCGGATAATCGCTCGTGGACAACGACAACAGGCTGATCTCCTGATAGCCGGTGTTTCGGTACGCCTCCAGGGCCGCCTTGACGATCGTTTCCACGCTGCGTGTCCGCAACGGCCTTTTGATCACGGTCGATTGGCAGAAACGGCACTGCCACGGGCAACCGCGCATGATCTCGATGGCGATGCGGTCGTGGGGTGTCTGTACAAAGCTGACGATCGGTTTGCTCGGCAGCGGGATGTCATCAAAATCGCACGAGATTTGACAGCTAACAATCTCACGCGGCACATCGCTGCGCGTGCGGTTCAACGCGGCCAAGGTGCCGTCGGCGTGGTATTCCGGCTCGTAGAACAGGGGGGCGTAGGCCCACGGACACTGGGCCGCCACCTCGGCGATGGCCTCGACGCGCGAGCGGCCCTTTTCCTTGGCGGTCATCCACAGGTCCATGACGCGCGGCAGCGATTCTTCGCCATCACCGATGACAAACAGATCAACGAACGGGGCCAGCAATTCGGGATTCTGCGCACCGGGACCACCCGCGATGATGAGCGGATGTTGCATCGTGCGATCGACTGAGTGCAGCGGGATACCGCCCAGATCGAGCATGGTCAGCAAGTTGCTGTAGCAGACCTCGTATTGCAACGAGAAGCCGACGAGGTCGTACTCGTGCAAGGGGTTGAACGTCTCCAGGCCGTAGAGCGGCAGGCCGGCGCGGCGGAGTTCGCCCTCAAAGTCAATCCACGGGCAGAAGGCCCGCTCGCAGGCCCACTGCGGGTCGCTGTTCACGATCGAATACAGCACCTGCAGCCCATGCTGGCTCGCGCCCAGGCCGTAGGTGTCCGGAAACGCCAGCACCATTCGGCCGCGTACCTGGCGGCGATCCTTGGCAACGCTGTTGAGTTCGCCGCCGAGATACTGAGCCGGTTGTTGCACGCGGCCGATGATCCGCTCGACCGCCTGGCGCAGGGCAGAGTTGTACATCGCAGTCACTCCGTGTGGGCCTCTTGCTGGCATTATGGCAGAAGCGGCCCTGAAATGCGAGTGGGGCGAGAGTGGCGTGGCGAGAGTGGGACAGTTCAGCGCGCGTCGGGCAGCAGGGTGTAGTCGAGGAAATTACCGCCCAGGCGTTGGCCGCGCTGGTAAAAGATCTACCAGCAAAAGTTCTACATGGCCGCGCTGGCAAAAAGCTTGCCATCGAGCACAATCCACCGTGAAGGTCGGCCCCTCACCATACAACTGCTGGTCCGCCTGCGACTAATCAATCTGCTGATGCTCTGCCTGGATGTCGGCAGCACCGCCACCGCAGCCGAACTGGCTAGATGCTCTACCTGCTAGATGCTCTACCTGCTAGATGCTCTACGTCGAAAAAGAATCCCCCACTTGGTGCCTTTTAGAGGATTGGCTCCGTGGCCGCTACTCCTTTTGTATGTTCGTTTGTTCGTTTGTATGTTCGAGGAAGCTGGGTTGATTCCGTGGCGTCGTATCGTAGAATACCAGATGACACGTCAAGGAAGACGTGCCGAAACGGAAAAGAAAAGAGAGGTGCTCCCATGTGGACTCCTTCACCTGATCATCCGTTGCGGCTGCTTTTCGCCGGACTGACTGAGCAGACCTTCCTCGATTCGCTTGGCCTGGCCGACCCGCCGCTGACGGATTACCTGTCTGACCTGCTTTCTCGCTTCGTCTCGATGGATGCCATCTACCGGCTCCGCAATTCCCAAGGCCAACGCCTGGAAGAGGTCGTCGAGATGATTCTCGAAGCCCAGGCCGTTCCGCCCGAAGGCCGCACCTGCCGTGAAATTCATCGGCATATCGGCGACTTTACGCTGTTCTGGACTGGGTTGTACCCGGAGATGTTGCGACGGTTGCGCCATGCCTTTTCTCGCGATCAGTTTATTGACTATTGCGAGCAGGGCAAACGCTCCTATCGCATCGCTAGCAGCTTCGAGGACGAACAAGCCCCGGTGCTGCGTCGCCTTGCCGAAGAGTATGAACTGGTGGCGTATGGCCTGCAACAGGTCCGCCGCGAATGGGAACGACATCCGCCGCACTAAATCGCTCGCTAAGCTCTCTCGGTTGGCGGTCTACACGGCTTTAGGTTGGCCGCACTTGGTTGGCTTTTTCTCCCGCTAGCCTTTCATGCGACGCTTTAGCAGTTCGTCTGCGATGGTGCCTACAAGCAAGGCCCCGCCGATTACGGCGTATTCGACATTCGAGTCGATCTCGCGAAAACTGCTGGCATTGCGGATCAGCGGCAGGACGGCCGCCCCCAGGATCATACCCGGCACACTGCCTACGCCACCTCGCAGGCTGCAACCGCCCAACACCGCCCCTGTGATAGCGTACAGTTCCAGCAGCGAACCGCCCGAGGTAGGGTTGACGGAACCAGCCTCCAACAGCAGCAGCAGGCCACCTAACGAGGCGAGCGTCGAGCAGAGAACATAGCTGAGAACCTTGTACCGCGCCGTAGGCACGCCGGCATAACGGGCTGCTTCTTCGTTGGCCCCCAGGGCATATAGGTAGCGGCCCCATGTGGTGAAATGGAGGACCAAGCCGATCACTCCGGCGAGCAGGAGCAAAATTACCACCTGATTGCGTGCCCCTTCCCCTTCACCGCCGACCAGCAGATCCTTCAACCACAACGCCTCCTCGGGTATGCCCTGTTGACGATCGGAGATGTAACGGGCAATGCCACGGTAGATAAACAACCCGCACAGCGTCACGAGAAACGGTTGTAGCTTCAAACCGGATACAAGTAATCCGTGGAACAGACCGATGAGCATCCCCATGATCAGCACTACCACCAGGGCCGTGAGAGGTGCTATTTTTTTGCTCATCAGCACCCCAAACAAAACGGCAGATAGCCCGACGACTGAACCGATCGAAAGGTCTATCCCTCCGGCAAGGATCAAGACCCCGGCCCCCAGGGTCAGGATGCCGTAGAAGCCGAGCCGGCCTAGCAGCGAGGAATGGTAGCTGAGTGTCTGAGCGCGTTCATCGGTGATGATCAGGCCGTACAGCAGTAATACCGTCAGCAGCACGCCCAGCAGTCGATACATCGTACATCCCCCCTGTTGCCAAACGCATGATGGCCTCTTCATTCATGGCGGTGCGGTCGAGTTGACCGGCCAAACGCCCCTCGTGCATGACCAGTACGCGGTCGCTCATGCCCAGCACCTCTTCCATGTCGCTGCTAATCATCAGGATGGCGGCCCCGGCAGCGGCTAGTTCGTCCATTAGGGCGTAGATTTCGCTGCGTGCCCCGACATCCACCCCGCGTGTCGGTTCATCAAGCAGCAGGACGATCGGCGAACGGGCTAGCCATTTGCCCAACACCACCTTTTGCTGGTTGCCCCCGGACAGCTGCCCCACGGGCTGAACTGGACTTACCGCACGCACACGCAATCGGCTCATCAGCTGCTCAACCAGTCGCCCCAAGGTTCCCCAACGGATCAACCCCAGCCAATTCAGCCGATCGTAATTCGGCAGTGCTAGATTATCGCGGATGGAAAACGGCAAAATCAGGCCATGATGCCGGCGGTCCTCAGGCACCAGCGCCAGGCCAGCTTGCATGGCTTGCCGCGGACTGCCGAGCTTGATGGGTCGACCGTCGAGCCTCACCTCGCCGCTCATGATCGGGCGAATGCCGAAGAGGGCCTCGGCTAATTCGGTGCGGCCCGCGCCGACCAGCCCGGCCATGCCAACGATCTCGCCGGCACGCAGCTGGAACGAAACGGGATGCGGAGAACCCGACCGGCTCAGTTGGCACACCTCTAACCGTACCGGGGCCGTATCGCTGCAGCGATGCATCCGCGGGTAGAGTTGCTTCAGGTCGCGACCGACCATTAGCCGCACCATCGCTTCATGGCTGATCTCGTGCCGCGCCAGTTCGCCGGCGTTTTTGCCATCGCGTAGCACGGTGACGCGATCCGCCAGACGGCGGACTTCGGCCAAGCGGTGCGAGATGTACAAGACCGCAACGCCCTGGCGTTTCAAGTCGTCGATAACCTCATAAAGCCGTTCGGTTTCGCGCTGGGTTAGGCTGCTGGTGGGTTCGTCGAAGATGATGACACGAGCACGGCGGGATAAAGCTCGGGCAATCTCGACTAATTGCTTCTGTCCAGGAGCTAGGCTGCTGACCATCGTCTGGGGCGAGGCCGACAACCCTACACGCCGTAGCAGCTGCTCTGTTGCCTCGTTCTCCCTAGAGCGGCTCAGAACCAATCCCGTCTCACGTCCCAGGAACAGATTGGCCGCGATCGACAGGTTCTCGGCCAGGTTGAGTTCCTGGTGAATCAGGGCGATGCCGGCAGCCATGGCCTCGGGCACTCCGGAGAAACGCACTGGCTGGCCATCAAGCTGTAATTCGCCCTCGTCGGGTCGGTGGATGCCCGCCAGCACCTTCATGAGGGTTGATTTGCCCGCACCATTTTCGCCGACGATCGCCACCACCTCGCCCGGAGAAACACGAGCATGGACCCCCTGCAGAGCTGCGACGCCGCCAAAGCACTTGCTGATGCCCAACGCTTCGATGACCGGGTTGCTCATTCTCCCTGGCCCAGGAGCTTGTTCAACTCTTTCTGAAACACCTCGACCGGCTTGCCTTGAGTGGTGGCCTTGTCGCTGGTGATCACCTCTTTGCCTTCCTTGGTGATCGCTAAATGGGGCACGGGCAACTGTCCACTAGTGGGGAGATTGGTCTTGTTGCCTCGCACGATCTCCGACATCAGTTTAACGCTTAAGTATCCAAACTGATAGGGTTGTTGAACAATCGTGCCGTGAATCTGGCCGGCCTTGATCCCCTCTAGGGTGACGGGGTCTTCATCGAAGCCAACGATCTTGATCTGGCCGAGCTTGCCCTGATCCTTGACGGCCGAGAGAATCGCAGGGGGGTTGTAGGCCCACAAGCCGACCATGCAGACGTTGGGTTCCTTGGCCAACTCGATGAGGGCTTGGACGGCGTTTTCCTTGGCTTTGGTCGCGCCCTCGGGCTGATCGGTGAAGGTCTTGTACAGCTTGTACTTACCCAGCACCGTACCCGGCTCACTAGAGACCTCCTTGGCCTCGGCCAGTTCATCCAAAACACCTTGGCGACGTTGCCGGGCATTGAGCGGTTCCAGTTGGCCGACGAAGATGACTACCGTGCCGCCTTGGGGCATGGCTTGCTTGACCAACGCCCCCGCCGCACGACCCGCTGCGTAGTTGTCGGTGCCGATATAGCACAGCCGGTTGCACTCCGGCGCGTCATTGTCTTGGGTCAATAGTTGGGTACGTTTGGCGACGCTTTGCAGATAACGCGTTTGATTCTTCGGGTCGATCACGCTAATCGCCATCGCCTGGACGCCCTGTTCGAGCAACTGGTCGATGCGCTCCTTCTGTACCGAGGCATCCCCCTGGGCTGGCTTGACAAACGATAGCTTCACGTCAAACTCCTCGGCCGCCTTCTTGGCACCGACCTCGGCAATATTCCAGAACGCCTCGGGATTGTTGGTGACAAAGGCGACCGAAGGTTTCCGGTCTTTGGGCGATTCGCCACAACCTGGCAGAACGACCAAACAGGGCAGAATAACCGCAAGCAAGAGCAGGCAACGCATAACAATAACCCGGCAACAGAGGAGAGAGAGCGTATCTCTTTACCCTATGCCGACCATCAGCAAAGGCAAGCGGCAACAGCTGGATTGATCCGAGGACGGGCTAGGGAACAAACAAGACAGACTGAAGCGATCCTGGCCAGAAAAACCCACCGGAGCCGTCCCGTTGTCCCAGCCTGGACGGCTCCGGTACGATGCCCCACGGCACCGCACCGATAGCTATACTTCCGTTTGCCTAAATGGTCAAGAGTCCACTTGGACAAAATAGTAGTTATTCAGAATCGAGGACGACATCAGGCCGCAAAATCGCTATTTTTTCTCCAGACTGTCCTCGTTTTGCGGGATCGTTCTTTCTCCAGACTGTCCTCGTTTTTCGGGATCGTTGCTTTGCATGGACTTTTTCCTCGGCCTGTTTTCACTGGCTTTGGACCGTTCACGCTGACTGGTCAAGAGCCGCCTCTGGCTGGCGGTCGGGGTCGCTCCACCCGCCTACGCGGACTGGTGCGCCGGTTCGCACCACACTTGCCTGGCGTCTATGGTCTGCTCGACGCACATGACCAACTCCTCTATGTTGGCAAGGCCCGCTCGCTGCGGTCGCGCTTGCAAAGTTATTTCGTACCCAGTCGGTCAGACAAAGCAGCAGCGATTCTGCGGGAGGCTAGACGCTTGGTCTGGGAAACGCTGCCCGACGAATTCGCTGCTCTGCTTCGCGAACTGGAACTGATCCGACGCTGGCGGCCCCGCTGGAATGTCTGGGGCCAACCGCAACGGCAGCGTCGCGTTTACCTGTGCCTCGGTCGCGAACCGGCCGGCTACGCCTTTGTGTCAGCCAATCCGCCCACTACAGCACGGGGCTGCTGGGGGCCGTTGCCCGGTTATCGGCAATCGCGCGAGGCGTGCGATCGGCTCAACGATTGGTATCGCCTGCGGGATTGCCCCGACAAACAAGTGATGCGATTTAGTGATCAGAACGAGCTTTTCCCTGTAAGTTATAAAGCGGGCTGCATTCGTCACGAACTGGGGGCTTGCCTGGCTCCGTGTGCCGCGGCCTGCACTCGTCAGCAGTATGCCTTTCACGTCGCCGCCGCTCGCGATTTTCTCGATGGCCGCGACCGCACCCCGCTAGAGCAGCTGCAACGCCAGATCCGTCAAGCCGCCGCGGAATTGCAATTTGAAAGAGCCGCGGCCCTGCTGGAACGCCTGGAACGACTCGAATGGCTTTGGCGACACCTCGAACGTCTGCGTGAGGCCCGACAGATTAGCGGCATCTACACCGTACCAACCGCCCAGGGAGGCCAAACCTGGTACGGGCTGAAGCACGGCGTGGTGCGTCGGGTGGTGAGTGTGCCAACCGACCCAGTCCACCGCGAAAAGGCCCGTGCCGAGTTGCTGCAGTTTTTGGCCGGCAGCACCGCCTTGGGCGTTCCTGCCTTGCACGAGATCGACGGCGTGTTACTGGTATGCAGTTGGTTTCGTCGTTTTCCCGAACAACGCCGCGCCATCGAGCCCTTGCCGCATCCCGAGTGTCGCCAACTGGAAACGACGTAAAACTTCTTTTCCGCCGTTCTTTCGCCTCTGGAGATGGCCGTTTGCCTGTGATACACTGGGCAAAAACTGCTACGCCTCGCGGGAGAGTCGGGTCATGTTGGTGCATCTGATGGTAGAAAAGGGCGGCAAACGCACCCGGTTGCGTCTTAAATCTCCGGTAGCCGTCGTCGGACGCTCGCACGGCAATGCGGTTCGCATTCCCTCCGCACAAGTATCGCGGCAACACTGCCGTTTCCGCATGGACAACGGGCTGCTCTACCTCGATGATCTGGGCAGCGTCAACGGGACATTTCTCAATGGGATGCGGGTCCGCAGTACGCAGATTGTCCGCCCGGGCGATCACATCGAGATTGGCCCGGTACGCTTTGTCGCCGAGTACGAACTTACCCCGCAAGCCCTAGAATATCTGCGAGCCTTGGAAGAACCGATCGACGCCGAACTGCTCGACGCCCTGGACGACGGCGAGTTGGCCGAGGTTGTGGCAGAGCCTCTTCCCCCGTTGCCGGTTCCCGACGAATTCGCTCCACTGTGCGATGACGACCTGCCCTTGCTGGAAATCGCCGACGATGCCGAACCTCAGCTGACCCCTCTGAAAGACCCAGCTCAGCCGGAATTCACTTTTAATCAGCCCTGGCAGATGCCCGATTCCGACGACCTACGTGACTTGCTCTCACAGATCGAACAAGATGCCACTTCCCCTAAAAAACGCCGCAAGTGAGGTGCCTGATGCTTGATCGCCGTTCTTTCCTGGCCCGCTGGGTTGC
>JBDNDE010000080.1:0-16011 GCA_046719305.1 Gemmataceae bacterium
ACCGCCGGTCGCCCATGCGTGTTGCGTATGCACTGGTTCCATCAACTCCGCTGGAAACTCTTCGTTTCGCACGCGATCATTAGGCGGCAAGTAAGCCAAAACAGGAGACAGAGACGATGGCTCGATCGCGTAGCACGGGGTCACAAGCCCCGCCCGTCAAGTCGGATGTCTGGGTGGGGTTGTTGGTGGTCTCCCTGCTTGCTCAGATTGCCGCGGCGGTATTCTTCTACCTCGATTGGAACGCCTATCCCACCACGCAACCGCGGCCGCCGGCTCCCCTATCGGTTTCACCTCCTAGCGGCGGTGGCCCTGGGGGGGGACCTCCTGCCGGCGGTGGTCTGCCCGCAGCAGGCGGCCCTCCGATGGCAGGTGGCCCTCCGATGGCAGGCGGCCCTCCGATGGCAGGCGGCCCTCCGATGGCAGGCGGCCCTCCGATGGCAGGTGGCCCTCCGATGGCAGGCGGCCCTCCGATGCCCTAGGAATTGAAAGATCCACAAACGGCCCTTCTACTTCGGAGGGGTCGTTTACTTGTTCGTGTTCACCTATGGTTTCAAATCATAGAGAACCATGTGGCGACGATCCCGAAGCAGCAGTTGACCCTCCGCTAACGCAGGCAAGGCCCAGCAGCGGTCGCGAAAGGGTCGAGCGGTAGTGATCTCCTCGTACCGTTCCGGGTTGGCCTCTACCAAGGCTAAATTACCCTTCTCACCCAGAATCACCAAACGCTGACCGACCCGAATCAGTGATCCTTTTTGAAAGCCGCGTTGTCGCCATCGGACCCGACCCGTGCGGAGCTCCAAGCAGGTCAGGTCGCGTTCCTCATCCAGGGCGTAGAGATAGTCGCCGACCCGCACCGGACTAGCGAAATGACAACACAACTCGGTTGTCTCGTAGACCATTCGCGCCATTGAGCGACCGCGTTCGGATGCGATCTTGACCAGGGCGCTACCTTTGCCATAGCCCGACGAGATGAACACATACGCAAACGCTTGCTCTCCCTGTCCCGCTGCAACGACCAGGGGGGTCGCCGCGTTCACTTGCGAGAAAGTTGGCCAAGCCAGCCGCCAGCGTTCGGCCCCGTCCTCGGGGCGTACCCCTACCAAATGGGTGCCGGTGAAAAAGACCACTTGCGTTTGAGTGCCCAATCGTAGCGTCACCGGCGAACTGTAGCCTGCTGCGTCGCCAAGCCCCCACAGCCGCGATCCCGTCTCGCGGTCAAACGCCACTCCCGCCGCAAACACCTGTTGGCCAATGACCAATGGCGAGGCAGCGAAGCCCCACCGCGGGGTTGGCAGGCCCAAGGGCACCTCCCAGATGACCTCGCCGTGTTCCGCCGATAGCCGCATCACTCGGCCATCGGACGAGACAGTGAACAGGTCGTCGCCCTCGACAGCAGGGGTGGCACGGGGGCCGCCGTAGTCAAAAGTTTTCTCTGGGCGATAGTGATGCTGCCATTTGGTTTGACCGCTCTGCAGGTCCAGGCATACAATTGCCTCCTGGCCATCCCGTTCGAGCATGGTCCAGGCCAGGCCATTTCGTATGGCAAACGACGAATAGCCCTCGCCGCTGGATTGCTTCCAACGGGGCTTGCATTGCGACCAATCGGTACGCAACGGCATTTGGGCAACGGCTCCATCGCGTGTCGGCCCACGCCATTGCGGCCAGGTGGTGGCCGGCGAGAGCGGCGGTTCGGGGAGGTCGACCTGGGCCAACTCGTTGAGGAGTTGCTCATCGGAGACGAAACGAGGTGAAAGAGCCAACCAACGGAGTAGCCCCCCCAGAGCGACCAGCAACAACAACAAGCCGCCCGCTATCCACCAGATCGAACGCATGTTCCGTTCCTCGTGCCGAACTTTCTCTCTTTAGGAGAACTTTCTCTCTTTTAAGAGATAGGGATCGGCCGCGAAGAAGCAGCCAAAGAGGGGATTGGCCTCCCCGCCAATATACGACTAACAAGTCGTATATTTGGGCCTCTCCCAGATCGCCATTGCTGGGGTGGATAAATCTGTTAAACTGTGTACTGGGAAGGATTCCTGATTCGGAGACGACAGACATGGAAGTTCTGTTCGCCCTGACCTCAACAATTCGATCCAGCCAAAGAAACAAAAGCCTCGGCTACCGGGGAATAAGGTTTCCGTTTACTTCACCTGCTCCGGTTTCTTGCGATTCTTTCCCTCCAGGCCTCGCATTTGTCGCACCCTCTGCATCACTTAGGGAGACTCGCAGATGAAAGGCATCGTTCTCGCCGGGGGGGCGGGCACCCGGTTGTATCCGCTCACACGGGTCGTCTGCAAACAACTTCTGCCTGTTTATGACAAGCCGGTCATCTACTATCCGCTATCGCTGTTGATGTTGGCCGGCATTCGTGACATCCTGATTATCAGCACGCCGCACGATCTGCCGCTCATCGAACGCCTCTTGGGCGATGGTTCGTCCTGGGGGCTGTCGTTGCAGTATGTGGCTCAGCCGCGCCCTGAGGGCATCGCTCAGGCGTTTGTGCTTGGGGCTGACTTCCTGGCCGGCGAGCCAGTCTGTCTGGTGTTGGGTGACAATCTGTTCTTCGGCCACGATCTGCACAACCTATTAGTGGAGTCGGCTCAGTTGAGCAGCGGGGCGCGTGTGTTTGCCTACCACGTACATGACCCAGAGCGCTACGGCGTGGTGGAGTTTGACCAGCAGAACCGGGCGGTGAGTATCGAGGAGAAGCCGAAGCAACCGCGATCCAACTGGGCGGTGACCGGGCTGTATTTTTACGATGCCCAGGTGGTGGAAATCGCCCGCGGTCTGAAGCCCAGCGCGCGGGGGGAGTTGGAAATCACCGATGTCAACAAGGCTTACCTGCGGCGGCGACAGCTCACCGTCACTCCCCTGGGTCGAGGAATTGCCTGGCTGGATACCGGGACGCACGATTCGCTTTTGAGTGCGTCGCAGTTTGTACAGACGCTTGAACTACGCCAGGGGCTGAAGATTGCCTGCTTAGAAGAAATCGCCCTGCACAAAGGGTTTGTCGGTCCTGGTCAATTTCTGCAACTTCAGGCGCAATACGGCTCTAGCCCCTACGGTGAGTATCTTAAGCGGGTCTGGTGCGAGTACCAACAACGGCTGCGACTAGCCTCCTAGGAGGGGAATCATGAAAAAAGTGTTGATCACTGGCGGTTGCGGCTTCATTGGTAGTAATTTTATTCGTTACTTGCTCCAGACCCAATCCGACGTCTATCTGGTTAATCTCGACGTGTTGAGCTATGCCGGCAATCTAGCCAATCTCGCCGACGTCGCTTCCCACCCACGCTACCGTTTCATCCGGGGCGATATTACCGATCCAGCTACTGTGCGGGTGGCCATGACCGGCGTTGAGGCGGTCGTACACTTCGCAGCCGAAAGCCATGTCGACCGCTCGATTCAGGATTCCGGGCCATTTGTGCGAACGAATGTGGTGGGCACGCAGGTCCTTCTCGATGCTGCTCGTGCGTTGGGCATTAGCCGGTTTGTGCAGGTTTCCACCGATGAGGTATACGGCAGTCTCGGGCCGACGGGAGCGTTCCGCGAGACGACGCCGTTGGCTCCCAATAGCCCCTACGCGGCGAGCAAGGCAGCGGCGGATCTTCTCGCCCTGAGCTATGCCCATACGTTTCATTTGCCAGTTCTGATCACCCGTTGCTCAAACAACTATGGACCTTATCAGTTTCCTGAAAAACTCATCCCGCTGTTCCTCAGTAACTTGCTGCGAGATCAACCGGTTCCGGTCTATGGCGATGGACAACAGGTCCGCGACTGGATTCATGTTCGCGACCATTGCGCCGCGGTTGCTAGCGTGTTGTTCGATGGCCGAGCGGGTGAAGTGTACAACATTGGCGGCCGCTGCGAACTGACCAATCTGGAATTAACGCATCAACTGCTCAGGCTGCTAGGCAAGCCAACCTCGTTGATTCGCTATGTGCCGGATCGACCCGGCCATGATCGGCGTTATGCGATCGACTGCACCAAAATCGAAACCGAGTTGGGCTGGCGGCCGAGTATCCCGTTTGAGCAGGGGTTGCGAGAGACGGTGCAATGGTATCGTGACAACGCCGCCTGGGTGGAACAGATTCGGTGCGGAGCGTATCGCGACTACTACCGCAAACAATACGCCAGTCTGGGCGAGACGTTCGCCGCCGCCGAGGAGGCCGCCTGATGAATCCTCTCGCTTCGCATGCTTCTGGCTTGCTTGTCTTTGGCGCTCGTGGTTACCTAGGCCAGTCTATCCTGGGCCGTTATCCCTCGGCTCGGGGCTGCTCGCTGGACATCGCTGATCGTGCGGCCGTCGCCAGTGAACTGGATGCCATTGCCCCGAGCGTGGTGATCAACTGCGCGGGCAAAACCGGTCGGCCGAATGTCGATTGGTGCGAGGACCACAAGCCCCAGACCTTGCGGGCTAATGTCACCGGACCGCTGGTACTCCTGGAAGAGTGCTTACGCCGCGGCATCTATCTGGTGCATTTCAGTTCCGGTTGTATCTACCAGGGCGATAACGCCGGCCAGGGCTGGAGCGAAAGCGACCCGCCCAACTACTACGGCAGTTTTTACTCGCGGACCAAGGCGTGGTCCGACCAGATGCTCGCGGAGTTTCCCGTGTTGGTGTTGCGGCTGCGGATGCCTTTTGATGGCACCACGGCCGAGCGAAATCTTATCATGAAGATTCGCAAATATAACCGCTTGCTCACGGAGCCGAACTCGATCACCTACCTACCCGACCTGCTCCAGGTGTTGGACACCCTGATGACCCGCCGAGCCACAGGGGTGTACAACGTCGTCAATCCGGGAGCCATTTCTCCTTATGAAATCATGCAGATGTACCGTGAGGTGATTGATCCTTCTGTTTGCTTCGAACCGCTCGAGCTTCACCACTTAGGGCAACTCACCCGTGCCGGCCGCAGCAATTGCTTACTCAACACGGCCAAATTACAGCGTGAGGGGCTGATCCTTGCCCCTGTCCGGGAGGCCCTGCAGCAAGCGCTGCTGCAATTGCGTGAGCAACTCTTTCAACCGGTGCCTGCAGTATGAAGATCCTCGTCGTCGGTGGAGCCGGTTACATCGGTAGCCATACCTTGCGGCATCTGTTGGCTTGCGGGCATGAAGCCTGGGCCTTCGATTCGCTGGTTTTGGGCCACGCCCGCGCGGTGCCCCCTGGTCGGCTGGTACGAGGCGATCTGCTCTGCCCCGGCGATCTGGACCGCGTGTTTACCGCCCGCCGCTACGATGCCGTCATCCATTTCGCGGCCTATTCGCTGGTGAGCGAGTCGTTGCAAGTGCCCGAGCGATATTATCGCAACAACGTCATCGGTTCCTTACAGTTGTTCGAAGCCATGCAACGACACGGCATACAACGCATCGTTTTTTCAAGCACTTGTGCCACCTACGGCATCCCCGACCGCGTGCCAATCGACGAGGACACTCCGCAACGGCCGATCAATCCCTATGGCCAAACGAAACTCATCATCGAGTGGGCCTTGCGTGATTGGGCACGAAGCCACGGCTGGGCGGTAGGCATCTTGCGCTACTTTAATGCGGCGGGGGCGTCGGCCAGTGGCACGTTGGGTGAAGATCACCGGCCTGAGACGCATCTGATCCCGCTGTTGCTGCAACAAGTCCTCGGCCAACGCGACTTTGTTAGTATTCTGGGCGACGATTACCCGACAGTCGACGGTACCTGCGTGCGCGACTATATCCACGTCGAAGATTTGGCCGATGCACACTTGCGGGCGTTGGAACGGCTACAACCCGGTGAACCGCTAATCTGTAATCTGGGCACGGGCCAAGGCTACAGTGTGCGCGAGGTGATCGCCGCTGCCGAGGCCGTGACAGGTCAACGCATCGTCACGCGTCAAGGTCCCCGTCGTGCGGGTGATCCCCCGGTGCTAGTTGCCGATGCCTCACGAGCGGCCAAGTTGCTAGGCTGGCAACCGCGGTATCGAGACATTCGAGCCCTTATCGAGACAGCCTGGAGGTGGCACGCCCAGCACCCAAATGGATATGAAAAAACTTAAAAATCTTAAAATCAATCACATATTGATAATCATATATTGATCACATCAACAGATATAATTAAATTAGGAGAGTTGTTCTTGTCCTGCTTGTCCCTCAAACACATGGGTTGAACCAAAACAAACCTTTTTCGCGCGGCAGGCAAAACACTCACAGGCGATGACCTTTGGACTGGATTTTTCACCCCGCTTGGCGTATCTCCCCTTCGCTTCGTTTTTGCGGGAGGGTGGATCATGCTCCTTCGTTTGCTGCCACTGGGGTTGTTTATACTTCTGACCGGTTGCACCCTGGATGCCGAGGGCAAACGCCGACCCTTTTCGGCCTATCTGCTTTCGTGGCCCAAGGAAGGCCCCTCACGGCCAGCACCGCCGACTCGGGGACTAGACTCCGCTGGCCGGGCCTTGCGGCTCGAAGATCAACGCGGCAAAGTCGTGCTTCTTTCCTTTTGGTTTAGTGATTGTCCGCCGTGCCGTGCGCTGATGCCTCACGAAAAGAAACTCGTAGATACGTTTCCGCCCGATCGCTTCGTCCTGATGGGCATCAACGCCGATGCCGACCTTGCTCGTCTGCGGTCGATGGAATCCAAAGCGCAACTCAACTACCGCTCCATCGCTGATGGCAATCAGGGGCCGGTCTGCACCGCCTGGGGAGTGACCTCTTTTCCGACCTTTGTACTGATCGACGCCGATGGCAACGTCCGGTGGCGACACGACGGCCCGGCCGACCCGGCCGAACTGGAAGGCCGCATCGCGCAACTGCTCAAGGAACGCCCAGCGGCTGCTGCTAGGCTGGCAAGTCGGTGACAGCTGCCAGTGCTTTGAGCGAACCTTCGACGAGACGCTGCCCGGCATCGGGGGCCAACTTGCTACTACGGGCCGTGCGTGGTTCGTAGCCGCCGCCTGCGAACGCTTGGGGAGTGGGCACATAACCGATGTACTCATTGGTGAGTGTCGAAACCCAAGTGATTGGCAAACGCGATGCTTTTTTGATGCGTAGCTGAAAATCGACAAACAACTCACTGCCATTAGTCACGATGCCCAATGGCCCGATACGGATCGCCTGCACCTCGCAATCGAGAATCGGCGTCTTGGCACGCTCGGCCGCCACGAGCTTTCGCTCAGCCTCGAAGATCTTGCCATAGATGCGATCTTTGCCGTCGCTACCCAGGCCAAAAGGCGGCGTCTCGCGTTCCACATCGGGTTCATCGCGAATCTTACACGGCACACTCAACCGGTGCGTGGCGATCGGGCCTTGGTCCAGCCACTTGGTCCGGCGGATGGTGCGCTCAGCCTCGGTGGCCAGACGACGACCCATCAAATCGGCCAATTCGGGTCCGAAATCTACACTGGTGGATAGGTTGTCAACTTGCGTCACCTCTCCGCACGCGCCCAAGAGAAAACAGACTGGCGTCTGAGGGCCATAGATATTTCGCAAATGCTGCCGGAGATAGCCGACATAATCCGGGGAGAAGAGGTTGCCGCCCACCACGGTGGTGTGACAACTGAAATGAACCAGAACGCCACGTACTTTGCCTTTGGGGCTGCGCACGGCCAGCACCCCGACTTCGGGATCGACTGGCCCAGTGGGGGCGACAATCTGATCATGGTACGGCGTGCCCGGCTTACCCGGATGAGTGATTTCCCGGCCGTCTCGCATAAGAAAACGCCGATTGAACGAGATCCCCTCGGCCAGCCCGGTGCCGATAGCCAACTCAGCCGCATGCAAGGCACGCCCGGCTTCAGTGACTGCCTCGGTAATGGCCTGGATGACGCGGGTCGTGTATTTCGGGTTGGCCTCGTTGCTGAAGCAAAACGCCAGCGGGCCACCACTGTGGGTGTGGCTGGCCCCAATCAACACATTGGCTTCAGGGATTTTAGTTGCTTTGGTAATCGCTTGTCGGCAGGCAGTGACAGTTGGCTTGCCGATGAATAGCGTATCGACCCCCACCAGGGCGACCATCGTTTGGCCATCGCTTATCACACAGGCGACGGCCAGCAGGCGATGATCGCGGACACCTTTGCCGGCATTGGGCAGGAAGCCGCCCGGAATGTTCATGCCCACATCCGGGGTAATGTCGCTGGAGCCAAATCCGACCTGGAACATGGCCAACTCCTTCGATCAGAGTAGGGCAGGGATGGTAGGTTATGCTAGCCCTGATGCGAGGATTGGCCACTCCGGGCCTTCACAAACCCGGCGGCAGGCCATGTTGCAGCGAACTGACGGCCAAGGTTTGCTCATGCAGGATGGTGTAGGCCAGCCGTGATTCATGCACGAGCAACCCCGCGCCGAGGGTTAGCGCTCCGATGGCCACGATCATGATGGCGACGACCACAAACAGCGTGAAAGTGACGACGAGTTTGGGTGCGACCAGAGCGAGACACGCCCCGCTAAGGGCGACTAGAGAGGCGGCCGCGAACGCACCAAAAGCTAACTGAAACGCACCCAAGGCGCGGATAAGTAACTCAGCGCGGCGATGAGCGACGCCGATCTCGCGCACCTGAAAATGCCGCTTCTCCGAACTTGGTCCTTCGGTCTTGGTCAATTCCGCCAGCAAGGCCCGGCCACGATCTACCGCTCGTGCTAGCCGGTTGGCCGTCGTCAAGCTCATCACGGCCGCGGCATTGGTCATCACGGCTGGAGCCGCGATAAAGGTAAAGACGACAAAAGGGTTGTTTCCACCGATGGGTTCCATACTGAAACTGTTACTCCGGTCGAGGGCGTTTGATCCCCTTGGGAATCGGCCCACTGAGATGCGGAAAATCGCGTGAGGCGTACTTGATCGCCAGGTGCGGCGTGTCGATCTTGCGTCCCTTCTCGTGCAGGCTGATCAGGGCCGCCTCAAGAATGCCGGTGGTCAGGAGCGTCCGCTCCAGCGGTACCGGGGCATGGCCGGTGTGGATTAGCGCCTCGATGGCTCGAAGTTGTTGGCCGAAGTGGGCAAACGGGTCGGGCTGTTGCAGGTAGAAGTGACAGGCGACCGGCGGCTTGTCCTTGATCTTGCCAGCAAAGATAAAGGCTCCCCCATCTCCTTCATATAGCCAGCCGTTGAGCATGGCTAGGGCCGCCTTCAGGCCGTCGCGATAGTCGAGAACAAAGACGGCGGCATCAGCGGTTTTGCTGGTGGTAGTGCGCAGATCGCTGCGAGCATGAGAGGGCACCAGTTTCAGGGCCGCCTGGAGCAGAGCCTCGGCATGAGGCAGCGCGTCTAGGGCGTCCCACATGGCCTTTCCCGTGAACGCTTGCACGCTCTTGACACCTGTTTCGCCACCAACGCGTCGTTCAAGCAAACACTGCATCCCTTCTAACGCATGAAAACCATAGCCTTCCAGCGGGCCATAGCCCAACTGCACCGCTGCGACAAATGGTGTCTGCTTGGCCGGCTTCAACTCGGGCCTTCGCCAGGTAAACGGAATCGAAGACCCGGCCATCAGTGGCACAAACAGCTTGGCCGCCTCCTCGGCCATCCATTTAGCATCGTCCCAGGTAGCGGCCAGGTGTTTGTCGTTGAAAACAGGTACGGTCTTTTTGCTCGCCCGAAATACCTGGGTGATCTCCTCGAAAAACCGTCGTCGCGGATAAAGAATCTGACCACGGGCGTTCTTGGGGTAGGTGCCATGCTCACCGATGCTTAGCACCCCTTCGACAGCCAGGGATTTGCCACCACAGCAAAGAGTCTCGGCAATGGAGGAATAAAGAGTAAAGCCATGCTTTTTGGCCAAAGCAGGCGCGAGGTCGTTTTTAGGTTTCTGATCGGTATACAGGGCCACTAGTTCCAGCGAGGGCATCTCTTTGCCATCGTGCAAATAGCCTTCCAGCAATTTACCGAGGATCACATCGGCATGCGACCAATGGCGATACTCGGTAACGATGGCTGCAACTTTTTTCCGCGCTTTCATACCTAATAAGTCTACATCTCGGCGTTCGGCATTGGCATTCAAGGAACACTTCGAGATTGTAGAAAGCGAGCAGGGGGCTGTTCACCCCTTGGTTGTGCCCTCGCGGAGGATGGCTTCCTTTTCCTCGACTTCGCAATCCTCCAGTACGCTGTGATCCAGATACGTCTCACGCTTTTCCTTTGCCGCGTAGTCTGGACCCAACACATCCACTACCGTCGGATGCACTTGAGGTTGCTCCGGCGAATGAAAGTAGCCATGGACCTCCACCGCCTGCTGGCGATAGTCGTCGTAGCCCAGCAGCATCTCATGCAACTCTTTGAGCCGATAGTGCGGCACCGTGGCGAACAGGTGATGCGGCAGGTGATAATCCTGCCCCATCGGGAAGATGGCGAAGTTCAGCAAGCGATCAACGAAGAAGACGCGAGTATTGGTGAGCCAACCGCGGTCGCCATTGCCATGCTGTACCCATTGACGCAAAATCATGAAAAACGAAAACGAGGTAAAGATCGGCACAAGCCATAAAAGCGCGTAGTACAGCCAGGCGGGCACCCCAGTGAGATGCGTGATCCAAGCCAGCGACCCGAATACCAGCGTTAGAAAGGTAATCCGTAGCAGCGTCATCGTGCGTTGCGAAATCACCGGATGCAGCCGCGACAGATGAAAAGACGAAGCCGGAATCAACAGATACGTGAGCAGAGCCAGCACATAGAGCATGCCGGGTATCACCCCCAACCATAGCATCTCGCCGGTGTAAACACCCCAGCCTAGCACGCCCAAAAGCGCAAACATGTAAGCGATTCCAATACGCACGGCCGTTTTGCTCAGCTTGACTCCCTTTTTCATGTATGGGTTTTTATCGGTACCGGTCGCGTTGTACTTCGCTCGCACCAAAATAAACCGGACCAACGGCACCAGCAACAGTTGCCGCCACAAGGCCGCGAGAAATTCTTGCCGGGTGATAGGGAACTGGAACCAATGCCCAGAGGTTTGCAGCTGCGAGACATCCGGGTCACGATCGGGATCGTTGACAAACTGATGATGGGCCAAGTGTTGCAAGCGATAATGGTAGGTGGAGGAGAACAACGGAAACAGACAAAACCAATCAGAAACTAACTCGTTTAATATACGGTTACGAAACAAAATATGATGCACCCCCTCGTGGGCCAACCCCGACAACTGGTGCTGCCCCGCTCCCACCGCGATGATGGCCAACACAAAAACCGGGACACTCAACGTCCAGTGCCAGCCGGCCTCCTGTCGCCACAAATCAAAAGCAACTGTGCCACCTATGACTAGCGCAAAAAATAGATAGGTGCGAAAAAGATAACCCCAGTTCGTGACGTTATCCGTCACACGCAGGCGTTGCAGATGCTCTTTCACCTCGGCACACTGCAACGTCTTGCCCGTCGTAGCCGGGGTCGAAACGATGGCCATGGCCAGCATACTCCCAAGATCAGGGGGCGGAAAAATTCTCTACCTCCCCCATTTTATACGCGGAGTGGGCAAATTCCCACGCTAGCTTTAATTGCTGGCCCCTTCAATTGGAGAGGAACCCTGCGGTGCAATCGGTTTATTCCCCCGAGCTTGTACTTCTCGTCGTAGCCGGGCGAATAACTCGGCCGCTGCCTGGGTCACTGGTCGGGTTGCCGCTAAACTGGTGCTGGGCGTTGGATCGGCGGGAAGCGCCTCCTCGCTGTCGTCTTCGAGAAGTAACCCAGGCCGTGACGCCTGTGGGAACCGTTGTTGCAAGTCCTCTCGTGCCGTTGGGGTGGCGTCCAAGCTAGCCAAAGGCCGCGAAAGCAACGACTTGGTCGGCGCGGGCATCGACGAGGCCAAGGCAGGCTGCGTTTCGGGTTCGCTGGGCGTTGGCTCGCCAAGCGGTTGTTCACTCAACGAGGGAAACGCCGGCAGCATCTCGACCGGCTGCTCAGCCGGGGGTTCGACCACCCCAGGGGACGAATCTACCGGCTGGGACGCGGCCCAGTGGGCCGTTTCGACGTGCTGATAGGACCACTCGTCGGCCCTGTTCGGAACAGGCGTTGGCTCTGGAGTCGCGGGGCTTTCTTGCGTCGACACATCGGGCCAAACGCGTTCGACAGGAGGGGCAGTGACCTGAGCCGGCAAGGGGTCCGATGGGGTCGATGGGGTCGATGGAGTCGATGAAGCCACTGGGGCCACACTATAGTCAATCGGGTCAACAGGGCAGCTGCGTGCGGGTCGCGAGCGAGTCCGCAGGCCGGAGAACAGTTCGCGAAATGCGCCAAGCACCTCAGGCATTTGCTGAACCCGAAGCAGATAGGCTCCGCCGGCACTTTGTTCTTCTTCAGCATGGAACGGCCCCGAGGCTAATAACAGCGTTCGGCCATCCATCAAGCAGGCATGACAGGCGATTCGAGTGGAATGATCATCAATCAAAGGGATAAGTTGGTGTTGAATAAATAGGTTCAGAGTAGAGCCGGAATAGACCTCGGCCACGGTGCCATGGAGGATTTCGACGCGAACCCCCCGAGAGCGAGCGGTGAGCAGCGCCTCGGCGACGCTGGGGTTTTCGAGCATGTCGGTGCAAAAAAGGATTTCGCGACGGGCCGCGGCGATCTCCCGCAGCAGACGATCCAACAACCCGACCCCGGCGTGAACCTCAAGCGATGGCGGGCGAACGAACCAGCTATGCACGATGCCAAACAGCCAGACGAACGTGAACGTACCGGAGACACCGGTAGCGAGCATGAGCCATTCCATGAGGGTCATCGGTGGAATCCTCCCTTAGCAGCTCCCGAGAATACGCCGAGACCCCAGCGGGAAACAAGAGCGGAAGCGGTCGCTCTATAGAAGAAGGGGCAGGCCAAGAGCTGTTACGGCGTGCGGGGGAAGAGAAAGAGAATTCACCCGGGTGAGGCTCTCTTTCTCTGGGGACTCATTTGAGGGCGATGCGGTCGAACAAGGCGAAAACTTCGGGCAGGGCACGTTGCACGATCGTCAGATGCTCTAGATCCTCGTACACCTTGAAGGTCACCTTCTCGACACCAGCTTTCTCCAAGGCGTCGGCCAGGCTTTTGGCCCCGCGAGCAGCGAAGTCGAGTTTGCCTACCCCGACGAATACGGGCAGTTTCTTCAGCGCCTCGCTGGGCTTGAAGCCTCCCCCGCCGCCCAGGCAGGCCGCTGCCGCAAATCGCTGGGGCGCACGACCGATGGTCGCAGCCGTTTGGGCCGCCCCCATGCTATGGCCGAGGATAAACACACGCTTGCCGTCGATGGGGTAAATACTGGCCAACGCATCCAGCACTGCCGGCACATCAGGCCCGCCGAACAGCCCCGAGCGGGGGGCGACCACTAGCCAGCCGCGTTGGCTAGCGAGCTTGGCCACCAACCCATCGCCGTAGCCATCGAAAAACATATTTTCACTACCACCCGCTCCGTGCAGAGCAAAGACGATCGGCACCCGCTGATCTTTTTTCAGACCGGCGGGCACCTGCAGTCGCACCGGCGATCCGGTCACCCCTGGCAAGCTTAGCCAGTGTTGCCCCGGTCGTTGGGGATTCCACTGGTCGGCCAGGATGGCTTCGGCGTCACGCAGCAAGCGCACGGCGGGATAGTTGGTCTCCAGGGTGCGACCAGCAGCCAGGTCCGTGAGGATACTTGTCAAATGCTTGCGTGTGGCGGTTGCTACCGTCTTCGCATCGCCTTGCTCCCGCAACGCTTTCAACCGTTCTTCCAAGCGATCCACGGCCGAAATCGTTTGTTCGCTACGACTCAGGACCGTTTCACCCCGGACGACTTCGCTCACCAACGGATGATCTGCCTCGGGCAGTTTATCCCAGGGGATACTCACTTCGACGGGCAACTTCGTCAACGCCACCATCTGTGGCTTGAGTGGACCGTAGCTCAGCCGTAGGCTTAGCCCCTCGGGATCCGCCGATTCGAGCTTGTAAAAGCGTTCGACTCGCACAGCCAACTTGCCGTCTTTGGTGTCGAGCAGGCGACGGGCCGGCTTCGTAACCAGGGACAACGCCCACAACTGTTCGGGTGGGGGCATTTCCTCGGCCAGGCTGAGACGGGCGGTGTCCAGAATGCGGGCTGCCTCTGTGAGCCGACCGCCGAAAAATGCTGGGGTCGCTTTGGCCACCGGCGGAATAGCCCGAGCAATGGCCTTGGCTCCGTTGTCCGTGTCGTTGCCATATTTTTCTAACGACCGCTCGAAATAACGCAGCCGTTGCCCCAGTTCATAACGGCTGGCCGTGTCCAACTGGGCTGGGGCCACCAGCGGCACTAGACCCAGCAGCAAAAGCGAACGTATCAGCATCTTCTTTACCCTTCGCGACGTACTCGTGGCCGTTTCCACAGACCGACGGCCGACTTGCTAGGAAAGCCATTGACAGTCAATTCGCCGTTGATGAGTCGGATTTCGAGCGTGTTGGGCTTGTCCCAGCGTTCATCCAGATGATAGCGGTCAGTGAGAAAATGAATCCGCTGATTGGTCGAACCGATCCAGCGGCGGCGGTTGTCGGGTTGGGTGCGATCATACGGGCCATCGACCAAAATATCGGTATGATCTAACAGAGTGTCCAGATCGGGTTCGTGCCGCGCTCGCAACTCTTCCAGCATATACCCTGTGAACACCATCACGCTCAGGCCGCGTTGCCACGTGGCGACAGCCAGAGCGGCCGCCCCGGTGGCGTGGGCAGTTGGCTCGCCGCCCATTAGCGTGATCCCTTCGACGCCTTGCTGCGCGACGGCCAGGTCGAGTTGCCGCAACACGACTGAAAGCGGCGTGGGGGTGCCGCCGGAGAAGGGCAACATTTCGGGGTTGCAGCAGCCCGCACAGCGCAGCGGACAACCTTGGAACCACAGGGCAAAGCGTAGCCCCGGCCCTTCGGCCTGGGTCACAGGCACGATCTGGGCGATGCTAAGGATCGGCTCGGTCATGAAGGGTCTCCGCAGAGTTTGGCATGTCTTCATTATAGGTGAAGCTGCCCGAGGCAATCTCGCTGCCTGAGGCAATCTCTCTCGCATTGCTCGGGTCGTTTGTGTCGCCAATCGAACGCGCGTGGGGCGACCCGCTGGCCTGTTCATCACGCCGCTAAACCTGCTGCCATGCAGAGCGGCCGACAGGCTTGGGCTTGATTCTCTTTTCTACTTGATTCTCTTTTCTACGGGGGCTATGGTGCAGCATCGGTTCTCTCCTCTATGCCGAAGGGAGTCGGCGTCATGAGCAATCCGGGCGTGCCGCTTTTTGATCTTCTGGGTCAATATGCCGAACTGCAACCGCAACTCGAAGCGGTACTAGCCAAGGTGTTGGCCTCAGGGCAAGTGATTCTCGGTCCTGAGGTGGCCGCCCTGGAAAATGAAATTGCCCTGCAAGTCGGTGCTAGTCACGGGATCGGTTGCGGCTCCGGCACCGAGGCGTTGTCGCTAGCTATGCACGGTATGGAGATCGGACCGGGCGACGAAGTGATTCTGCCCACCTTCACGTTTTTTGCCACGGTCGGTTCGGTCGTGCGAGCCGGGGCTACACCTGTCTTTGTGGACATCGACCCACTGAGCTTTAACCTCGATCCCGCAGACGTGGCGTCCAAGATCACTTCGCGCACTCGTGCCATCATGGCAGTACATCTGTTCGGACAAGCCGCTGACATGCTGCCGCTGTGGCAACTGGGGGCAAAACACGGCATCCCGATTATCGAAGACGCTGCTCAGGCCCAAGGAGCCAGCTACATGGGGCGACCAGTCGGCAGCCTTGGGGCGGTGGCTTGCTTCAGTTTTTATCCGACTAAAAATCTCGGGGCGTATGGCGATGCCGGCATGGTCACGACGAGCGACCCCGTCTGGGCCGAACGGATGGCGGTGTTACGCACGCATGGCATGCAGCCGCGTTACTTCCATAAATATGTGGGTTGGAATGCCCGAATCGATGCCCTACAGGCTGCCATGCTTCGCGTCAAACTACCCCATCTGGGGCGCTGGATCCGTATGCGTCAGGAGGCGGCCCAGCGATATGACGCCCTCATCGAACAATACCGCCTCACGAGCGTGTTTACCCGACCTCAGCGTATGCCTGAGTGTGATCATACTTTTAATCAATACGTGATACGCGTGG
>JBDNDE010000081.1:0-15942 GCA_046719305.1 Gemmataceae bacterium
CGCCACCAAAAAAGACGACTCCAAAAAAGACGACTCCAAAAAAGACGACTCCAAAAAAGACGAAACGACCAAACCGGCCCCGCAGTACACGACCGAACTCGACGCCGACCGCAAACCCGCGATCGTGACCAAGGGCAACGTCCTGCTGCGCAACGCCACCATTCACACAGCGGTTGGGCCGGCTCAGGCCAACACGGACTTGCTCATCGAGGGCGGCAAGATCAGAGCGATAGGCAAGAAACTACCGGGCAAAGAGGGGGTGCTGGAACTCGATTGCACAGGCATGCACATCATACCCGGCATTATCGACACCCATTGTCACTTTGCCATATCGGGCGGAGTCAATGAGTTTTCGCTCTCGATTGTGCCTGAAGTGCGGGTGCGTGACGCTATCAATAGTGAAGATGTACAGATTTTTCGTGCTCTGGCCGGTGGCGTCACCACCGCCCGGTTGTTGCACGGCTCGGCCAATGTCATCGGCGGGCAAGACGCCGTGTTGAAAATGAAATGGGGCCGCACCGCCAAGGAAATGCTAGTCACCGACGGGCCACGCGGCGTAAAATTTGCCCTGGGCGAAAACGTCAAGCGTACCGATGGCCGCTTCCCCAACACTCGGCTAGGAGTCGAGGCGGTGCTGATCCGGGCCTTCACGGAAGCCCAGGAATACGCTAAAAAATGGCGGGCTTTTCAGGCCGGCACCGGCCCGGAGATCCGCCGTGACCTGCGTTTGGAAGCGTTGGCCGGTGTACTCTCGGGGGAGATCAAGATCCATTGCCACTGCTATCGGGCCGACGAAATCCTGATGCTTTTGCGCGTCTGTGAACGCTTTGGTGTCCGAGTCGCCTCGCTGCAACATGTGTTAGAAGGATACAAAGTTGCCCCCGAAATCGCCCGCCACGGTGCCAGCTGCTCGCCCTTCAGCGATTGGTGGGCCTACAAATGGGAAGCCTACGACGCTATCCCCCACTGTGCCGCGCTGTTGCACGAGGCCGGTGTCTCGGTCGCTCTCAAAAGCGACAGCAACGAACTCATGAGACACATGTTCCATGAAGCCGCTAAAACCATCAAACATGGCAACATGGACGAAATCGAGGCCCTGCGCTCCATCACGCTCAACGGTGCAAAGCAACTCGGCCTCGCCTCACGACTCGGCAGCATTGAAATCGGCAAAGATGCAGATTTAGCCATTTTTAATGGCCATCCCTTCAATGGATATGCTCGAGTCGAGTTGACCTTGATTGAAGGGGAAGTTTACTTCCAACGGGCCAAACAGTGGAAGGGCAATCCCATCGCCCAGGCTGGCCCTGCCCCACGCATCGAAAAACTGCCGATGCCGCCGCGTAATCCTGAGGGGCGTTACGTCCTAGTTGGGGCCACCGTCCACACCGGCATCAATGTGCTAAAAAATGCTACCGTAGTGATTGATCGCGGCCGCATCACCGCGGTGCGTGAAACCAACCCTGGGGAGAAAGGTATCCCGGCGACTGGGTTGCATCTGTATCCGGGAATGATCGACGCAGGCAGTATTCTGGGACTTATCGAGATCGACTCGGCCCGAGAGACCCGCGACCACGCCGAGAGCGGCGATTTTCAGCCTGATCTGCGTGCCTTGACTGCGGTCAACCCCGATAGCGAACTGATCCCCGTGACACGCTCCAACGGTGTGTTGAGTGTGTTGACCCGACCAACTGGCGGTGTGATTGCTGGGCAAAGCGCGGTGATCAATCTGGCTGGCTGGACGCCCAAAGAGATGGCCATAGCTGACCCGCTAGCGTTGCACATCGAACTGCCTGGGGGCGTGCCGGGCATCGGTCGTGGCTCGCCGTTTGGCCAAGCCAGCCGAACGGTGCTACGTCGGCAACGGGAGGCGAAGCTCAAGCGGTTGCGTGAATTGTTTGGCATGGCGTTACGCAATCCAACGGGCAATCCTCGACTGGAGGCACTGGTTCCCTACGCCCGCGGAGAGAAACCGGTTATCATTCAGGCGAGCCGCCGCGAGGAGATTCTCGAAGCGCTGAAACTCGCTGACGACCTAAAGCTTAAGATCATTCTCAGTGGCGGGATCGATGCCTGGAAAGTGACGGACGAACTGAAAAAACGCGATGTGCCGGTCATTCTTGGCCCTGTGATGTCGTTGCCTTATGAGCGTTCCGATCCCTTTGATGGCCCCTATGCTTGTGCGGCCAAGTTACACGAGGCAGGAGTTCGCTTCTGCATCCGCTCGCTGGGTGATAGCAACACACGCAACTTACCCTATCAAGCGGCGATGGCGGTCGCCTACGGACTGCCGCCCGACGAGGCTTTGCGAGCTGTCACGCTCTACCCGGCGCAGATTCTTGGAGTGGCCGACGAATTGGGCCTGTTGCGTGCAGGCAAACGGGCCAATATCGTAATTACGACCGGCGATCTTCTCCAAGCCACCACCCAGGTGATCGGTTCGTTCATAGACGGCCAGCCCTACGCCGCTGAGGACAAGCAAACGCGGCTGTATGAGCGATACCGTGAGCGGATTCTGGAGTATAAGAAGAACCGTTAAGAATCGTTGAGCGATGGCGTGTCATCGGATGGCTCAGCGTGGGGGTGCTATCCGGGGAGGGGAGTGCAAGGATGAGCAACCCGTTGGCAGATGACAAACTACCGCTTTTAGAAATTTATCGCTATCTGGATCAGATCCTTCGTCTGCATCCGGCCTCACGCTTGCTTGTGGATATGGCACGCGATGCCATCACCGAAGCGATCCGACAGCATAGCCAACTTCTGGCTGCGCTACGTCAAAGCCGTAGAAAACGCCGCCAGCACCGACGCCAAAGGGCCGAGTTGCTCGACGCCCTGCTGGCCTCGGGGTGGCCGATTGGCGCGACATCACCTTACACCGACGACGAGCCGCCTACTTTGGTTGCCCATTATCAGACGCTGCGCGAGACCATCTTTCCGGAGCAAGCCAAGCAACTCCAGGCGGTATCGCAACGCGGTGAACCGCGCGACTTTCTTCGCGTCTTATCCGAACGCATCTTGCTACGTGGCCAACGCACTCTGGCCGAGGCACTCTTACGCAAGCCACGATTGGACGACCGCACGGCGTTACGCTCTCGACTAGGCCAACACCTGCTGGGCCGGCTTTGTCGCCACTTGACTCGCCGCTTTGGTTGTACGCTGGACACGTCGGTTCGTGCTGCCTTAGGAGCGACGATCAACGAGGCGCTCGCGTTGATCGAACGGCTGTTACTCACCCGCGAAACGGTGTTACGTTTACTATGGCCGCCTCCGGGCACGATCGTGGATAGTCAATGGCATGAACGGTTGGGAGGTAAAGCGAGCCACTCCCCCCGACGGGTCCAGGCGGTATTGTTTCCGGGGCTGATCAAAGGGACACCGGCAAGCTGCCTGGTCCGTGCCCTGGTCGCCACACAACGCTAGGCAGCAAAAGCAAGCGAGTCTCCGGTGCCCCTCTGGGCGACCAGGGGGGCGCGCTCTATGATCAGATTGCGGTGTAACCACCACAACTTGGGCTTAGCCGTCATGATTCACGTAGAAAACCTGACCAAGACGTATGGCGTTGTCAACGCAGTGGATGATGTCTCCTTCGAAGTGGAAAAAAACGAGGTGGTCGGCCTGCTGGGCAACAACGGTGCTGGCAAAACCACTTTGATGCGCATCCTCACCACTTACTTGCCGGCCACTAGTGGTATCGCCAAGGTCGATGGCTTCGATGTCATGACGCAGTCAATGGAAGTGCGGCAACGCATCGGCTACCTGCCCGAGAGCATCCCGCTGTATCCCGAGATGCGGGTCAGCGAATATCTGGACTACCGCGCCAAGCTCAAAGGTGTGCATCGTCACGAACGCCGTCGCCGCATCGACTACTGCCTCGACGTGTGCCGCATTCGCCAGGTAGCGAGCCGTTTGCTAGGCACGCTGTCCAAAGGGTATCGGCAACGGGTGGGGCTGGCCGATGCCCTGATTGGCGATCCGAAGTTGCTGATTTTGGACGAGCCGACCGACGGCCTGGACCCCGGACAGAAACAAGAGACGCTGGCCTTGCTTCGTGATTTGGGGCAAAATCACACTATCATGCTTTCTTCGCACCTGCTGACCGAAGTGGAGGCTTTGGTCAATCGCGTCTTGATCCTACGACGCGGACGCCTGGGTCTGTCGCGTCGGATCGCCGAACTAGAGGCCGATCCAGTGCTATTGGTGGAGGTCAAGGGGCCGGTCGAAGCCGTACTCCAAGCGATTCAGGGTGTGGCGGGTGTTCAGAGCGTAAAAGACCGCCCCGCCAGCGAGGAGTTTATTCTCTACGAGATTCGTACGCAGAACGACCAAGACCTCCGCGAAGCCTTGGCCGCTCGCATCATTCAGGCCGGCTTTGCCTTGCGTCGCCTGGACCTCAAACGCCGTACCCTGTTGGATCGCTGGAACGAGATCAACGCATATGAAGACAACGGCCGAATCACCCCTGAAGCCGGTGTATCGTCTGCGGTACATTCCACACAGGTGACGACACAATCGGCCTGAGATCGGAGAGACAAGACCCCATGAGTAGCTCCTCGCTTACCGAGAAGACCGACAACAAAGTGACTAGCACGCCGGTTGGACAAGCCTCGGTCTCGCCCGAGTTAGCCCCTTCGGTGATGCTCCAGGACGCCCTGGATTTTCCCCGTGCTATCGGAGCCATCGCAGCAGGTATGGTTCTCTTCGGTGGCATCGCGCTGCTGCTGAACCTCTTCGGCCCCGCCCGGATGATCGATGCTGGCTCGTCACTTGTCATCTTGGCTTTGGGGATGGGCGGACTGTTGTTCCACGCTGCCTTCGATCATGAAATCCAGTTTAGGCGGCTGTACATGGTGGTGGCGTTGCTGTTGCTCGCCGTGGGGCTGCTGCTGAGCTTTGTGCCGTATCCTAAGACGATGGGGCAGCAGCTTCCCTGGGCCATTCCGGTGCTGTTGTTGAGCATGCTGTTCTTTTTGTGCTTTACCCGTCACGAGATGGACAGTTCGCTCCGCCAACCCATCGAACTGGTCTTCGGCCTCGCCGGGGCCCTTTTCGCCCTGGTCGGCTTTGGGGTCAGCCTGTTGTATGAACCGTTTTTCCTGCCGATGGGCTTCGTGCTAAGTCTCATGGGCCTGGTTTATGGCGTCGCTTTCATCGCCACCCGCAGCAACTCTGACGACATAGCCTATTACGGCTCGCTGGCTCTGGCTGCCTTCGGTCTGCTCGTCGCTCTGTTAGTTCTGGGCCGTTCGCTCTTCACTGCCACCGGCGGCACCTTCTTTGTCGGCAGCGGTTTCGTGATGCTGTTGGTCACGGCTGTGTATATCGGCACCGGTCTGGTGATGGGCCTAGACTGGACCTTCTTCGTGCTAGTGCGTCGCGAACTCTCGTCCTTCTTCTTGTCGCCGATGGCTTATCTGGCTTTGTTCACCTTTGCCGTGTTGGCTTGGCTGTCGTTTGTCTTCTTTGCCAGCACGATCTACGGCAACATTGCGCCGGAGCCGGTGCTGCGGTTTTATGTGATTTCGTACCTGCCGGTGTTCGGTCAATTGTTCATTGTGCCGGTGCTGACGATGCGGTTGTTAAGCGAAGAGAAACGTACCGGAACATTAGAAGTGATGCTGACTGCACCGGTGGACGAACCGACCGTGGTGCTGGCCAAATTTTTCGCCGGGCTGCTGACCTACCTGCTGGTCTGGATACCGTTTGGTTTGATTCTACTAACCATTCCCGCGGTCGGTGCGCCGATGTTTGACTACCGACCGATGCTGAGTTTCAGCCTGGCCTTGTTGATGACCGGTAGCATGTTCATCAGTATGGGGCTATTCTGCTCCAGCCTGAGTGATAGCCAGATCGGGGCGGGAGTGCTGAGCTTTATCGGAATGGTGCTCCTGACGCTGGTTTTTTTCTTCACCGATGAATCGGTTGTAGGAACTACCCTCGCCCCGATTATGAAACACATCTCGTTCATGGATACCTGGCGAACCGCGATGGCTGGACGCGTCGTCTTGCGGGAGTATCTGTTCTCGATGTCGATGACGGTGCTGTTCCTGTTCATGACGGTCAAGGTGTTGGAATCGCGCAAATGGAGCTAAGCCTCGCGGCTGGAGTGCAATCCTCATGAACCCAACGGAAAACCCAACCGGAACCCCGGCGGACACTTCTTCGCCTGCGCCGCGCAAGTTCCCTTTTGATCCCCTGGTTGCGGCCGCCCTCGGCTCGTTTCTCGGCCTGTGCCTAGTGATCACTGGTTTCATTTTGCCGTTCAGTCCCCTGGGTATCGACCCCGAGAGCAAAACCGTTCGGCTGGCCGGAAGCTTAGAAAACTGGCGAAAACACGCCTGGTTTGTGATGCTCGTGGCCGGGATGCTGTTCGGCGGACTGGCCCTGATGTTCGCAAGCCTGCAGTTGTTACGTGATCAGGAGCGCAAGAACCAGGCCATGCGTCGCTTGGTCTACGGGTTTAACGCCTTTCTCGGCACGGTGTTACTTTTGTCGGTTTTGGGCCTGATCAACTTGCTGGCCTACACCGATCCGATTGACCGAGTGACCAGCAGGCTGCTCTCGCGGGAATTCGACTGGACCAAGACCGGCATCTACACTCTTAGTCCGCGCACGGTGGCTTTCCTCGAATCGCTGCAAGAGCCGGTCAAAGTCTACCTGTTTACCGGGGTGACCGACCAAACCATTCTCGAAATGATGATGCTGTTGCGGAACTGCGAGCAAGTCAACCGGGAGTTCAAGTGGGAGACGTTGGGGTTCTCCCGCGAATCGGTACAGCGTATCCGCGAGTTGATGAAAAAGTATGCCATCCAAGACCCCACCGGCGGTGCCTTGGTGATTGTCGGCAACGAAAACGGCCAACATGCCCATGAATTTTTGACCCCGGAGAAGCTAGGGCGTGAAAATTTTGATCGTTTTGGGGGTCGCCGCAAATTCACATTCACAGGTGAGAATGCGTTGTTGGGTACACTGACGAGCCTGACCCAGGGGCAAGTGATCATCTACTTCACCCAGGGCCACGGTGAACCGACTCTGGATGCCCCGCCGATGATAGGAGGGGGCTCGCGCACCCCACCTAGTCTGAACAGCCTCAAGCAACGTCTGACCGCCAATCGCACCCGCTTTGAGGTCAAACCGCTCAAACTCGATGCTTCGCTGGCCAAGATTCCCGACGATGCCACCACTGTGGTCATCGTTGGCCCCACGCAACCGTTCGGCGATCACGAAGTCCAACTGTTGCGTGACTATCTCAAACGCCAGCCGCAAATCGCCGCCGACAAGAGCGTCCGAGTCCATTCGGGTCGCCTAATGGCGTTGCTGGGGCCAGTGATCGGTCGGGGAGCAAGCGGGGCCAAGTTTGAATCCACTGGACTGGATAGTTTGCTCGAAGAGTACGGAGTGAAGCTAGGCGAGGAGCGAGTGCAATCGGCTGTCGGTGATGATCCCTTGCGCGTCGATGTGTTGATTAATCCCGAATCGGACAACCCGCTCAATCGCGCCTTCAACGACTTGCCCAACGTCACCTGGTTCCCTTTGCTCAACGTTCGCACCGTACAGGCCGCCGAAAAACAACCCGGCACCCTGGTTAAGGTTAACCCCGAACTGCTACTCATCGCCGCTCGGGCCGGCATCTGGGCCGAAAAAGACCTCAGCCGCGACCCCACCGCCACGGCACGGGCCATCCAAACCGACACCTCGATGCGTAAGCTGCTGTCACGCGAGCCGCTTCCCGTAGGGATAGCTGTGTCGCAACGCAGTCCGGCAGCAGCGAAGGAACCGGGGATGCCTCCCGAAGAGGGGAAAGAGCGTCCCGTGATGCTCGTGGTGGGTTCGTCTGCCTGGGTGTTGGATGAAAATCTCCGCGGCCCCTCCGGAGATCTGCGTTTCGACCTGTTCTCTTCAGCACTCTCCTGGCTGCGCGAACAAAGTGACCTGGGTAAACTCGTCGAGGACAAAGCCACTCCGGAATACGAGCTTAAGGCCACCCCTGAAGATGGCCGCATCTGGCGGCTGTACATTCTACCGGGCATTCTAATGATGCTAGGCGTGGTTTCACTAGGCATCGGTGTCTGGGTGGTACGCCGTCGTTAATCGGATTCACCAAATGAGGCTGGGACGATGAATTTCAAAACCACCTATGTTTTGTTTGGGTTGTTAGTCGTGATGTTCATCGTGCTGGGCATCGCGCTGTTTCTGGGGCCGACCCCCCCGGCCGGTGCGGGCTATCTGTTCCCCAGCATGCACAACGCCGCCACCAAAATCGACGTGGACAAAATCACCCGCGTGACGATCCAACGCAAAAACCCCATTGGCGAGGACATCGTCCTAGAACGCGAAGCGGGTAGCTCTCGCTGGCGCATCACCGAACCACGCGACTTGTTTGCTGATGATGCCAACGCCGCTAACCTGGTGCTGAATCTCCATTCGGCCAAGTACGATACCGAGGCCAAGCCGGTATCGTGGCGGACAGCCGGACTCTCTAGCCCCTCACGAATCATCCACCTGGAAGCCGGCGACCGCTTGTTCACGCTCACCATCGGCGACGTGACGGAGGGGGAAGAACGGGCGGTGGCATTTGTAGAATCCTCGGAACGCAAAGGTGAAGTACTGGTGGTTCGTAAGGGCGACATCCGCAGTGCGTTTGAGAATCTAACCTACTTCCGTGCCAAAGAACTGCTGCCCCATGTTAGCGAAGCCGACCGCCTCAAACTCACCCAGGGCAACAAGTCGGTGGAACTCTCGCGTCCCTTAAGCCAATGGCGTTATGTGCAACCGCCCTACGGCGAGGCCGACCTGGGCGACCTGCTCACTACCTTAGGTGGCTTGCGTGTGGCTTACACCAGCGACGAGAACAACGACTTTGTCGCCAACGAAGTCAAAGATCTGGAAAAATACCATCTCGATGCCTCTAAAGCCGAGGTTCTCTCGATCGAGGCGACCATTAAAGGTCAAAAGATCCAAACCCTCATCGGAGTGAGCAAAAAAGAGGGTGAAAAGTATTTTGCCACCACCCTCCGTGATGGAAACACTAACAGCTTCGACATCGTGAAAATCTCGGCCGCCAACGTCGAACGCTACCAGAAACTGCTCGAGGACCCCGCGAGTCTCCGCGATAAGAACCTGGTTCGCCTCGAGGGTAGTCCCGACGCCATCGACGTGAAAAATGCTTACGGCCTGCTCGAATTTCGCCGGCTGAATGCCGAACGCGACTGGGAATTATATCGCGGCGAGACGGCCGCCAAGGTCGATCTTGGGGAAGTCCGTAAGCTGGTCGATGGCCTAATGGGGAAGAATTCGATTCTCAGTTTTCCTGACCCAGCCAAGCGAGGCGAACTCGGGTTGGACGGTCCCAACGTCATCGAAGTGACCCTTTGGGCCGACAGCCTGACCGCGCCGTCGACGAAGAAAGACGACACGAAAGACGACAAGGCCGACAAGGACCACAAAGACAGCCCAAAACAGTTGAAACCCGTCTTCCGCGAAGGGGTCAAACCGGTTGCCGTGTTACGCTTCGGCGCACGCCAGGGCGAAGGGGTCGCCGTCGAACGCCTCTGGGGCGATTCTAAAACCCTGGTTCTGGCCCCACGCGAACTGCTCACTCTGGTCGATCAACGACCCCTGGACTACTACGATCGCAGTGTGCCTGCGTTCAATAGTGGCTCCGCCGAAGAAGGGGTGACGCGAATTGAAATTCAGCGAGATGGCATGCGTTATGATCTTAAGCGGGAGAAGGAAGGCAGTTGGAAGATCCAAGCCCCGAACAACCTCAAGGGCCGTACCGCCAACGACGAAGTGATTCGCCGGTTGCTTAGCGATCTCAACCGTATCCGTGCTAAGGAAATTGTGGCCGAGCAGGCCGACCCGAAAACCTTAGCCAGCGAGTACAACTTGGAAAAGCCGCCCGTGAGCATCCTCGTGACCCTGAGCAAAGACGGCACGGACACCACCTACCGCTTCGATTTCGGCAAAGCCCGCGGCGAAAAGGGGGTCTATGCCAAGTTTAGCAACAGCCCGGCCATTTATGTAGTCGATCCTGAGGTCTACGCTGCCTCGGCCCGCGATCTGCGCGATCCCACGGTCTTGAGTTTCAAACCCGAGGACGTGGAAGTCGTCTGCTTTAAGGGGTGGCAAAAATTACTCGGCTCCGTTACCACTCTGACCGTCGAACGCAAAGACGGCTCCTGGGTGGCCAAAGACAAAACCGACTTCAATCTAGATGCCGGCAAAGTGGACGAACTGGTCCGGGGGCTGTCACGCCTGCAAGCGGAGAAATTTGTCACCAGCGGTCAGGGGCTAGCATTCCAACAGGGAGCCTTCGAGGTGCAACTGACCCTCAAAGACAAGAAGACCATCACCCTGTTGATCGGGGCTGAGGAAGGCGGCGCGGTCTATGCTCAATCCAGTGAGCTTAAGGGTGAAACCGTACTGATTCGCACTAGCTTATTTACTGGTCCGCGTGGCGCTCCGGCTTACTTCAGCAAGCTGTGATCGCCTCCGCCCAGGTAAGGGGGAGCTATGCCTGCGCTGGAGCGAGAAGAATATGTCGAACAGGCTTATCTCTTTCGCGTCCTGCGCGAACGCCTCGCGGATGGCATAGCTACCCAAACCATCCTCGAAACCGTCGATCAAGAACTCCTCTCCACGACCCGTTTGCCGCTGGCCGTACAGTTCCTCACCGGCGAGATCAAGCATACCGGCTTGCTATCCTCGGGTTTCGCCCGGCTGAGCCACTACTTTACCCCGTTTCAGGCTTTTGTTCTGCAAGGGGCCGAGGACGAACGGCTGAAGTTCAGCATCGAGACGGCGCTGCTGATCCTCGAACGCGAAGCGACCTATCGCGCTGGTAATGTCTCGCCTGCGGGTCTGTTCGTCTTCCAGTTCGAGACCATCAGCCGCAACAAGCTTGGCTACGAGATGGGCTTGCGAGCCATGCGCGACGATGCCTACTATGACGCCGACTGGCGGGAGTTTCTCGATACGCTCAAGCAGCAACTGGGGCTAGTGGACTTTGCTGACATCCTGTACGCTCGCTCGCATCTGTATGTCAACGAAATGCTGCGTATTGATCCCGACTATGATCCCCCCGTCCCACCGCTCTTCGGCGAGAAAGAAGGAAAAATCGCCAAAGCTAACCGTGGCCGGGACCCCCTCTACCTGTTTGCGGCGTTGCAACGCCATTTGGGCTACCCCGAAGTACCGCGTGTCAAAGAACGCGAAGACCTGACCCATCGGATTGAGACCCTAATGAATCGCATTCGGGATCTGGAAACTCGCCTGCGCCTGATGGAGATGGAACAGCGCGGCACGCTGGACCTCAGCAAGCTCATCGACCCAGAGAAATTGCTGCCGAAAGACGATGATTGGTGAGGATGCCTCGGGCGTATTGGCTCATATCATGAGGGGAAACGAACTCGCCTCATGAGAGAGAACCGATGAAGATTCACGAATATCAGGCGAAGGAACTACTGGCAGCTGCAGGAGCGCCGATTCCTAAAGGGATCGTCGTACGCACCCCCGAAGAGGCGACCCAGGCATTCGACACCCTGGGCGGTCCTGTGGTGATTAAGGCCCAAATCCACGCCGGGGGACGCGGCAAAGGTGGCTTCAAGGGCAGCGGCTTCCACCCCGGGAGTTACGAGGGCGACGGCCCCAAACTCGGCGGGGTGAAGTTTATCGCCAAACGCGAGGAGATCGCCCCTGTGGCCGAGGTCTATTTTCGTTATCCGTTGGTGACGTTGCAAACCGGCGAGGAGGGGCAGAAGGTCAGTAAAGCACTAGTGGTCGAGGCCAAGGACAAAATCGTCAAAGAATATTATCTCGGTATGGTCTTGGATCGCGCTGTCGGACTGCCGGTGCTGATGGCCAGCGCCGAGGGCGGCATGGACATTGAAGAAGTGGCAGCCAAACATCCTGAGAAGATTCTCAAGTTGCATGTGGATCCGCTCGTGGGGTTGCATGCCTATCAGGCACGCGATCTGGCTCTGCGCTTGGGCTTCACGGGCGATCAGGTGACCCAGGCCGCCGACATTATGGTCGCTCTGACGAAAGTATTTTTGGAAAAGGAAGCCTCGCTGGTCGAGATCAATCCTTTGGGCGTCATGGACAACGGCAAGGTGCTGGTGATCGACGCGAAAATCGACCTCGACGACAACGCTCTGTTTCGTCATCCCGAACTGCAGGCCCTACGCGACGAAACCGAGGAAAACCCTGCCGAACGCCGTGCTAGCCAAGCTGGACTCACCTACATCGCCCTGGATGGCAATATCGGCTGTCTCGTCAATGGAGCCGGTCTGGCCATGGCCACGATGGACATCATCAAATATCACGGCGGCAACCCGGCGAACTTTCTCGATGTAGGCGGTGGGGTGACGGCGGCAGGAGCCATCGAGGCGTTCCGCATCATCCTAAGCGATCCCAAAGTCAAGGGCGTGCTGGTCAACGTTTTTGGCGGCATCGCCAGCTGTGCCACGATTGCCGAGGCGCTGGTGCAGGCGGGTCGTGAAGTCGGTTTTAAGGTGCCGGTGGTCGTGCGACTGGAGGGCAACAAAGTCGAAGAGGCCCGTCAAATCCTCACGGCTGCTCAGAAAGAGTTGCCGACCATGCAGACAGCCACCGACCTAACCGACGCCGCGCGAAAAGTAGTTGCCGCTGCGGGGAAATAAGCCAGTCAGCCCAGCGCTCCGCTCAGGCCGAGCAAAGCCTCGAGCGAGCGTGGACGCTCATGGGTGATCTAGAATTCCTTGGCTTAGCTATGAGCGACGCGTATCACTGCTCTCCCTTCTTGCAGCTCTTGGGGATTGGGAGGCGGACCTTCCAATCTTCACGGACAATTCACAGCCCTTCGCGTTCATTCTCTGTAGGGTGAACAGCGCCTGCTTCTGATGACTTGTTATCTCCTCGGAGATTCTTCTCATGCTCGATCTTGCTCGTTTAGCCGACGCCATCCGCTACGAAGGCGGCGTGTCGCGGCGGTTGTTCCTCGCCTACAGTTCGGCCCTGGCCTCCTTGCCGCTCTTGGCCACGCAGACGAAAGCAGCCGACCGCACCAAGTTTGAGGCCGACCCGTTTTCGCTTGGAGTCGCTTCGGGCGATCCGGATGCTACCAGCGTGGTGTTGTGGACCCGTTTAGCCCCCAAGCCGCTCCAAGGCGACGGCGGCATGAAGCCCGAAGCGGTTCGGGTAAGTTGGGAAATTGCCGAAGACGAAGCGTTCACGAAAGGTGTAACCAAAGGCGAAGCGATCGCCAGCCCTGTTTTGGGCCATAGTGTTCATGTCGAAGCCCGTGGCCTGAAGCCGGAGCGTTGGTACTTCTATCGCTTCCGCACCGGCGATGCCACCAGCCCAGTCGGTCGCACCCGCACCCTGCCTGCCGCCGACAGCACTCCGCAGAAGCTGACGTTTGCCTTTGCCTCGTGCCAGCACTACGAGCAGGGCTACTACACGGCCTATGGTCAGATGTATAAGGATGCGCCGGATCTAGTGTTTCACCTAGGTGATTATATCTATGAGTATCCGCACGACCCTAAGTCGCGAGCCAAACTAGTACGCAAGCATACCGGGCCGAAAGATCGCAAGATCAAGACGTTGGATGAATACCGCGAACGACACGCCTTGTATCGTACCGATGCGTATCTCAACAAGATGCATGCTGCTTGTCCGTGGTTTGTCACCTGGGACGATCACGAATTCGACAACAACTACGCCAATGACGTTCAGGAGGCCCAACCTGAGGGCGCACCCCGCACCCCGCCGGCAGAGTTCCTCATCCAACGCGCCGCGGCCTATCAGGCGTATTATGAGTTCATGCCTTTGCGTAAGCGTTCGTTGCCTCGTGCTGCCGATATGCAACTCTACCGCAAAGCCCGCTTCGGCCGCCTTGCCGAGTTCTTCGTGCTGGACACCCGGCAGTATCGCACGCCGCAGCCCAACAACGACGGCCTAAAGCCCCTCAATGCCGAGGCGCTGAAGAATACTAACACCCTGCTAGGCCGGGAGCAAAAGGGCTGGCTACAAGCCGGGCTACTGCAGTCGACGGGCACCTGGAATGTGCTGGCTCAACAAGTGATGATGCTCATGGCTGGCTTCCCCATCAAAGGCAAGGACGACAAGGACGACGAACCCAAATATGCCATGGACCAATGGCCCGGCTACGCCTACGAACGCATCGAACTGTTGCGTTGGCTGGCCGATCGTAAGATCGCCAACCCCGTCGTGCTGACCGGCGATATCCACACCAACTGGGCTAATGACCTGCGTATCGACGATCGGCAGAGTGACTCGCCTGTCGTGGCCAGCGAGTTCGTCTGCACCAGCATCAGCAGCGGCGGCAATAGTTCTTGGATCAATGCCGAGGCCCAAAAGGTGCTGCCGGCCAAGAATCCGGGCCTCCGATTCCTTAACGGTGAACGTGGTTATGTGCGTTGTATTGTCACCCCAAAGACGTGGCAAAGTGACTATGTCGTCTGCGAAGATGTGCTAAAGGCCAATGGCAGCATCGCGACCCGGGCCTCGTTCGTGATCGAGGCCGGTCAACCGGGTCTGAAGAAAGCCTAGGGAAGATGCAAAGCGAGGACGCCCCCTCTGATTGGGCAGCGTCCTGCTTGCTCGTTGCTCAACTAAACGTTACTCTTCTTCATCTGCTGCGATCTTGGCATTCTTGATGATTTGCTGTTGCACGTCACCGGGCACTGGGTCATAGTGGCTGAATTCCATACTGTACGATCCCGTGCCACCGGTGATGCTGTCCAGGCTGGCCTTGTAACGGGTCATCACCGCCAGCGGAGCCGAGCCGACGATCAACGCCAGATCCCCCGGTAGACTGTCTTGGTTCTCGATTCGCGCTCGCTTAGTGTTCAGGTCGCCTAAAATCGCACCGGTGTACTTCGTCGGGGCCGTCACCTCGAAATGCACGATCGGCTCCAGGAGCACCGGACGCGCGGCCAGTACTGCGTTTTTGAACGCGATGCGCGAGGCGATCTTAAAAGCCGCTTCGCTGCTGTCCACGTCATGGTATTTGCCAAAGTGGACCTCCACCGCTACATCCTGCAGGCGATAGCCGGCCAGGGCACCGCGTTCGAGTAGTTCTTTGCAGCCCTTCTGCACGCCGGGAATATACTGCGGCGGAATCGAGCCGCCGACGATGGTGTCGATGAAGCCGAAGTTGTGTTCGGCATCATACAGGCAGTGATCCTCGCGGAGTTTCTCGAAGCGACTCTTGGTGGCGAAGCGGTCAAAGAACTCTTCTTTGGTGTGAATGTCTCGATCGAGCGGATAGACGCGTAGATGCACTTCAGCAAACTGGCCACGTCCACCGGTTTGTTTCTTATGTTTATGCATTCCCTCCCCAGTAGCAGTTACTGTCTCTCGGTAGGGGATTTTCGGTTCGTGGACGTTGATGTCCAGTCCGTAGCGGCGTTTGAGACGTTCGCGCATGACCTCCAGATGGAGTTGACTCATGCCGGTGATGACCATCTCATGCGTCTGGGGATCACGCGTCACTTTGAAGGTGGGGTCTTCGTTAGCGATCTTGGCTAAGCTGCCGGAAATCTTCTGCTCGTCGCCACGGGCCTTGGGTTCAACGGCCAAACCAAAGAGGGGCTGCGGGAATTGCGGCTCATCCAAGCGCGGCGGATGGGGATGATTGCTGATCGTGTCGCCGATGTGCAGATCGTCCACCTTGCTAATCGCGATGATGTCCCCGGCCACCGCCTCATGGATGGCGATATGTTTGGCCCCCTGCATCATGAGCAGGCCACCACTGCGAGCGGGCTTGTCGGTGCGGGCGTTGACGATCGGTTGATCCTGCTTGATGGTGCCTGAGAACAACCGCACAAAGCTGAGGTTGCCCACAAACTTGTCGCTGACCGCCTTGAACACTTGGCCGATCACTTCGCCGTTGGGATCAGCCTTGACAGGAATATCCACCTCGCCGTTCCCGTTGTGAGCATG